>JAYUWU010000227.1:0-22059 GCA_043753365.1 Gemmatimonadaceae bacterium
GGAATTCCGTTCCTCAAGGAACAGCAGTGGAAGACGCCCGGCTTCTTGACTGCGTTTGCCAGGCGTGGAAGCGTTACGGAATCCTTCGAAGCCTCCGGCCAGATAACTGCCGCTGCAGGAAGAATCGCCCAGGTTGCCGCTCCGATTGCGGGATTGATCGATGCGGCGGGCGTCGCAAGCTCGCCGTCGCCGGGTCAGCAGGTGCGCAGGGGTCAGGTTCTCGCGACGCTGACTCCCTCGCTCGGTGAGGGCGGTGCTGCTTACGCCGAGGCCCGCGCACGATTGAGGGAGGCGCAGGAAGAGCATGCGCGCGCTACGCGTCTTCTGGCCGTCGAAGCTGTCCCGGAGCGGCGTGTACGAGATGCGGCGAGCCGGCTCCAGGCAGCGCGTGAAGCGCTTGCCGGTCTTGGCGGCGGAAGCGGGAGAGTGCCGATTCGCGCGCCAATCAGCGGAGTTGTCACCGAGCGGGTCATAACACCCGGAAGTCGGGTCGAGGCTGGCGCTGCACTCTTTACCATCGTCGATCCGACCGTTGTGTGGCTGCAAGCGAATGTCCCGGCGGCGAAGGCTCCAATGATTGGGCAGTACTCGGTTGGATCTTTCCAGCTTGAGGGGTCGCCCCGGATTTACCGCGCGGATCGCATGGTATCGGCGGGAAGCATTATCGATTCGATGTCCCGCACTGTCCCTGTTCTATATGAAATCGCAAATCGCGACGGCACCATTCGAGTGGGATCAAATGCGCGAGCATCGGTCGGTACGGGTCGTTCGGTCACCGGCGTGATCATACCCCGGAGCGCATTGCTTGACGAGAACGGTCGGCCCGTGGCCTACGTTCAGCGTTCGGGCGAGACGTTCGAGCGGCGCGACCTGACCCTCGGCGGCAGCGAGGGAGAGTATGTCCTGGTCCTGACAGGCATCGCCGAGGGTGAACGCGTAGTGACGGGCGCGCCGTACCAGGTGCGACTGGCGTCGCTGTCCACTTCCGTGCCCACGCACGGTCACGAGCACTAGGGGTAGCGGAAGATGCTCAACAACTTGATTGCGCTGTCGCTCCGGAACCGCGTGCTCGTGATCGCAGCAGCCGTGATAATGCTCGCGGGCGGGGCGTGGACAGCATGGCAAATGCCCGTCGATGTCTTTCCCGACCTTACCGCGCCGACGGTAACCGTGCTTACTGAGGCGCACGGGATGGCGCCTGAGGAGGTTGAAGCGCTCGTCTCTTTCCCGATCGAGACTGCCGTCAATGGATCTACCGGCGTGAGGCGCGTTCGCTCGTCGAGTGCGCAGGGTATCTCGGTAGTGTGGGTCGAGTTCGAATGGGGGATGGAGATTTTTCGCGCCCGCCAAATCGTCGCTGAGAAGCTTCAGACGGTCGCTGCCGCACTTCCTGCGAGCGTCGCCGCGCCAGTCCTCGCGCCCGTATCCTCAGTGATGGGTGAGATCATGATGATCGGCCTCACTGGAAAGCAGACACCGGAAGAGTTGAGGACAGTCGCCGACTGGACAATTCGTCGGAGACTTCTAGCTGTGCCGGGGGTCGCTCAGGTCGTCCCGATAGGTGGTGCGGTGAAGCAGTATCAGGTCATTGCGGATCCGGCCCGCATGTCGGCTACTGGAATGAGTCTCGAGGATGTAGTGCGGGCGGCCGAGGGGTCAAACGAGAATGCCTCGGGTGGAGTGTACATGGACCGCGGTCAGGAATATGTGATCCGGGGGATCGGTCGCGTTCAGTCTGTTGGCGACATTGCAGGCACCGTCGTTGGGGTGCGCGGTGGAATCCCTGTGACACTCGGGCAGGTCGCGGATGTGAAAGTCGGCGAGGCACCGAAGTATGGAGATGGTTCGGTGAACGCCGGCCCCGCCGTGGTTCTGGCAATCCAGAAGCAACCCGGCGCCAACACCCTCGAGCTCACAGAACGAATCGAGCGTGAGCTCGCTGAAATTCAGGCGACGCTGTCAACGGGCATGAAGATCGAGGCTGAGCTGTTCCAGCAGGCAGATTTTATATCCGTTGCAATCCGGAACGTCATGAAGGCGCTGCGCGACGGTGCGATCTTCGTGGTGATAATTCTCTTCCTGTTTCTCTGGAACCTCAGAGCGACAGCCATTTCGATTGTGGCGATCCCCCTCTCGCTCGTCGTCGCCATTTTCGCGATGAAGCTTCTCGATATCACGATCAACACGATGACACTGGGAGGCATGGCCATCGCGATTGGTGCGCTCGTGGACGATGCGATCATTGACGTAGAGAATGTTTTCCGGCGCCTGAAGGAGAACCACCATCGAGCTCCGGGAGAGAGGCGTAACCCGCTTACTGTCGTTTACGACGCGTCTCGCGAAATACGCTCTTCCATCGTGAACGCGACACTCATCATCATTGTCGTATTCGTTCCGCTGTTCTTTCTAGGAGGAGTTGAAGGCAGGCTCCTGCGCCCACTCGGTTTCGCCTATGTAGTGTCGATCCTGGCGTCGCTCCTGGTCGCCATTACCGTTACACCGGTTTTATGCAGCTACCTGCTGCCCAACGCGAAGTCCGTGCGGGCCGAGTCGGAAAGCCGCCTCGTTTCATGGCTCAAGGTGCGATACGCCAGGACTCTGGACCGGGTGATCGAGCATCCGAAGAGGGTTCTTGCTGGCGCGGGTGCAGCACTCGTCATCACTGTGGCCACGCTGCCGTTTCTTGGATCGGCGTTTCTACCGGAGTTCAACGAGGGCGCCCTGACGGTCAGCGTTGTAACCGTACCGGGAACTTCTCTCGACGAGTCCAATGCGATCGGCCGCCGTGTCGAGCAGATACTTCTCGCCAACAACTCGGTGAAGAATACAGATCGCCGGCAGGGGCGGGCGGAGCTTGACGAGCACGCGCAAGGGGTCAACGCCGCCGAGATCGATGTCACGCTCAAGGATAAATTCGAAAAGGAGGAGCTGTTCGAAGAGCTCAGGAGCGAATTCTCAACGATACCGGGAACGAGCGTGACGATCGGGCAGCCAATCGGGCATCGCATCGATCACATGCTGTCAGGCACGCGGGCCAACATCGCGGTCAAGATTTTTGGCCCGGACCTGTATGTGCTGAGACGGGTCGGCGGGGAAGTGCGTGATGCCATGCAGGCCGTGCCCGGTGTGGCGGATCTTCAGCTGGAACAGCAGATGGATGTCCCTCAACTGCGAATCGAGGCCGACCGCAGCGCGCTGGCTCGATACGGGATGAGCGTCGGTTCCCTCGCGCAGGCAATCGATGTCGCGTTCAACGGCGAGGCCGTGTCGCAGGTGCTGGAGGAGGGGCGAAGCGTCGACCTTGTCGTAAGGTACCCGGAATCGATGAGGTCGAGCTCAGACGCGATAGGCAACGTGATGTTCGATACGCCAACCGGTCAGCGGGTTCCGCTGTCCCAGCTTGCCCGTGTCATTACCGCCGTCGGACCCAACACGGTGTCGCGAGAAAATGTCCAGCGGAAGATTGTGGTTCAGGCTAACGTGGCCGACCGTGATCTGGGCAGCACAGTCGCTGATATCCGGGATGCAGTACAGGCGAACGTTGCGCTTCCTTCGGGATATCACGTCGAGTACGGAGGGCAGTTCGAGGCGCAGGAGGAGTCGACTAGAACGCTCGCATCGCTGTCACTCATCTCGATCGCAGCGATTTTTTTGATCCTGTTTGCCGAATTCCGGTCCGCCCGAACGGCAATGCTGGTGATGGCGAATCTGCCGCTCGCGCTTGTGGGTGGAGTAATCGCCGTGCTGATAACCGGCCGGGTGGTCAGCATCGCGTCACTTGTTGGTTTCGTAACTCTGTTCGGGATTGCGACGCGAAACGGGATATTACTGGTTTCGCATTACCGGCAACTGCAGTCGGAAGGCGTGCCATTCGAGGAGGTTGTCAAGCGGGGTTCGCTCGAGAGGCTGTCACCGATATTGATGACAGCGTTGACGGCTGGACTTGCGCTTGTCCCGCTTGCGTTCGGGGGCGGAGAGCCCGGAAATGAGCTTCAGACCCCGATGGCGATTGTAATTCTGGGAGGTCTGCTGTCTGCGACTGCGTTGAATATGGTGGTGCTCCCGGCGTTGTACTGGATGTTTGGCCAGCGGTCCGATCGGTCTGCTGAGGCCGCGTTCCAGGTGACTGCCCAGGCGTAGAGAAACCTTTCAGCAGCTCCCTCGCCCAGCGGGGGATGTCTCATGCCCGCGAACGCTCGCTCGGAGCGCGTCAGGACGATCGGTGAACAATCCGGCTACTTTCCCGCGGAGCAGTGACTGCACCTCCTCATGGGACACAGCACCGTACGGATGCACGAGCAGGCATTCAGTCCCCGCGTAGACGAGCAGCTCCTGGCTCACCCGGTTCGATCTGGGTGCGATCCCTGTCGCATACCGGCGAACTGCATCGAGCTGCGCGGCAATATCCGTGAACTCCTCGTCACCAAGCAGCTGCACAAGTGGGATCGCTCGGTCGAGAACGTGCAAACGCTCGAGACTTTCGGCGCTGAAAGACTGAACGAAAACCGGAGTGTGCGGTCCGCCCGCGAAATGGAATGGGTATGATCGAATGAGCGTCACCAAGTCCTGCTCGATTCCCGGATAACGTTCAGGGTTCTTGATCTCTATGTACAACCCCGCCCGGCCGATGAATCTTCCGATTGTTTCGTCCAGCGTCTGGATGCGCAAGCCGACAAAGGATGGGGAGGCGCGCTGTGGATACGCCTCGTTGAACCAGCTTCCGAAGTCGCAACGCTTGAGCTGCTCCAGTGTCTTGTCACCGACAGCGCCGGTGCAATCTCCGACAGGTCCACGCGCGGTACGGTCGAGTCTGGGATCGTGGATGACGACGAGGATTCCATCTTTGGTTCTCGCGATATCCTGCTCGATGAAGTCTGCGCCCTGTGCAATTGCGAATTCATAAGCCGGAATCGTGTGCTCCGGCGCGACGAATGACGCGCCGCGATGGGCGATGACGATCGGCTCACCGCCGCGTGGCGAGAGTGGCTCGCCACAGGCAGCAGTTACAATGGCAATAGTCGCAATCGAGAGAAATCTTCTGACCATTCACTTCCGGTTCGGGCCGCCTGCCGATCAATCAACCTGTCAAAAAAAGAGGCCGCCCGAAACGGGCGGCCTCTTTTTCATTCTGACAATTCAGGTTTCTGTCTGGTCTCCATCGTTGTCGTAGCCGAGTGCGTCGGCCTCGCGAAATCTGTCGAAAATTCCTGCTACGAAATCGGCGCCCTTTTCTCCAATACCGCCGACCCCGGTCCACCCCTTCTGGAACCACGCCCCTAGATTGAGAGCGTCCTCCGGTCCATCCGCGCCGCCACCGGCCTGAATATCAGGCGAGGCAGGCACCCCATACTGCTCCATTGCCACCTCCACTAGGACCTCCGTTCTAATACTCCAGTCCGTTAGACAAGTTTCGCGCCGCTTTTCACGAAACCCTGTCGAACGACACCACATTAATCACGAACGACGGTTCAGGAGCGTAACATCTCCGTTAACCAGAGGACGCAGAGCCAGGAACGAAGAGGGCGCAGAGCCGAAAACCAAGAGGGCGCAGAATACTCGCGCCGAGGCACGGAGATGTCAGGTGATAGCTGAAGGGTCCACACCCCGCGTCGCGAAAATTCTCGCAACGGTGTCGCCGATCTTGTTATTTGGCGTACTCGCGCCGGCGGTGACACCGACGCTCGCCAGTCCCTCACGCGAGAGCCAGTTGCCGACAACAAGATCCTCGTGACTTCCCGGAGGGCGGTGGCGGATCGTTCCCGCCTCAGGATCTATCGCAGCAGCATCCTCGACGTGATACGTCGTCACCTTCTCGGCACACAGCGCGGCGAGTGAGATAGTGTTGCTGGAGTTGTAGCCGCCGATGACGACCATCACGTCGAGCGGATTGGCCAGCAGCTCGATTACCGCATCCTGCCGCTCCTGAGTCGCACTGCAAATCGTGTCGAACGTACGGAAGTTCGCCTTCGCATAGTCCTCCCCGTGCGCACGTGCCATGGCCGCACCAACCTCGGCACCTATTGCCAGCGATTCACGTGCGAGCATCGTCGTCTGGTTCGCGACGCCAATCTTCCGGAGATGAAGATTCGGGTCGAACCCGGGCGAGACCGCGTGAGCGAATTTTGCCATCAGCTCCTCGCCCGACATTCTCCCCTCGATGAACTCGCAAACCATCTTCGCTTCGTCCATGTGCCTGACCACGAAATAGTGAGCGCCAGGATATTTTGCAGTCTGGGACGCAGTCGCCCGGGTTTCTTCGTGATAGTACTTGCCGTGGACGAACGACGTGAAGCCATCCCGCGCGTAGCTCTCTACCCGCTTCCATACATTGAGAACCGAGCCACATGTCGTGTCGACCATTACGCAGCCGATCTCGCGAAGCTTCGTGAAGTCGTCGATCGTCACTCCGAATGCCGGGAGGATGACGACGTCGGTCGCAGTAACGCCGGAGTAGTCGATTCCCTCCTTGCCGTTCTCGAGAATCTCGACGCCCATGTCCCGAAGCTTCCGATTCACATGAGGGTTGTGGATGATCTCGCCCGCAAGGACCACGCGACGGTCGGGAAATTTCCGCCGCGTCTGGTACGCATAGTCAACCGCCCGCTCGACCCCGTAGCAGAATCCGAACTCCCGGGCGAGCCTCACTGTCGTGCCGGCGAACTCGAGGCAGAAGTCGCGCTCCCGCAGCAGGTCCACCAGGTTCCCGGTATAATCTGAGGCAAGCTCTGCCTGGACTTCAGCCTTGAGGCCGAAGCCCTTGCGGAAATAGACATCCGGGCCCGGCGTCTGCGTAATCGCAGGCTTCCGGGCGCCCTCCGGTGACAGCACGGGGTCCTCGATCTCCTTAACTGGTGAGTCCGGCATATCACGCAATCTAGTGAGCTTCTCCGCCCACCGGCCATCGCCCGTGGCGAAGCAATCGGCGTCGTCGCGCCATCATACTCCCCGCGGGAGGGACAGCTCATGCGCGGGGCAAAGGCGCTCGAGCGCGCGGGATATCAGGTAATTCTCGACCCCGATATCCTCGAGCTCCGGCGCTTCACCCGGACACAGGACGAACGCCGGGCGGCGAATTTCATGGGGATGTGGCTCGATCCGCGGGTAAAGGCCGTGATCGGCGGAACCGGTGGATACGGCGCCACGAGGATGATCCCATACCTCGAGCCGGAGATCTTTCGCCGTAATCCGAAAATTTTTGTGGGATATTCAGACATCACTGCCCTGCATTTATGGCTGATGCGGCAGGCTTCGCTGCGCGTATTTCACGGCCCCACGGTAGACGACCTGATCCCGATTTCCCGCGACCCCACAACCGCCGCACTTCTGGCGGCAATCACAACCCCGCGGCCCGGCACAAAGATCGGCAGGGATATGGCGCGCGCGGTGCGGCCCGGACGCGCGTCGGGCCGATTGACCGGCGGGAACCTGTCACTGGTACAGCAGTCGATCGGAACGCCCTACGAGATAGACACCCGCGACGCGATTCTCTTCCTCGAAGAAAACGACGATCCCATGTCAGTCCTCGACGAGCGGCTGGTTCACCTGAGGGCAGCAGGCCTTCTGAGCGGGGTCAGGGGAATCATCTTCGGCCAGCTTCCAATCGACAGGTCGGAAGAGGATGAGTTCGAGGACTTCCTTCTCGACCTGGTGTCGGATCTTGACGTGCCAATACTCATGGATTTTCCGGCAGGCCATGAGGTTCCCAACCTGACGCTGCCGTTCGGCACCGATATCGACCTCGTTGCAGATGGCACCACTGGCTGGATCGCTTATCGGGAAGATGCTCTCTCCAGCGCGGAACCTGTGCAGAGCGCCGAAGACCCGGCGTCAGTCGGGAGCGAAGGCCTTGTCGATTTCCACGCACCAGAGGTGCAGTAGCATGAGGTGCACTTCCTGAATGTGGGCAGTCACGTCGCTTGGCACGGCCAGAAGATGATCGGCATCGGCGCCCGTCAGCCCTGAACTTCCCGTCAGCGCGATTGTTGTTGCATCACGCGCCTTCGCTGCCTTCAGTGCACGGATGACGTTTGGGGATTTCCCGCTCGTGGTAAGTGCGATTCCTATGTCGCCCTTCTGGGCAAACGCCTCGACCTGTCTCTCGAATATCGCATCGTATCCAAAATCGTTGCTGATGCATGTAACAGTTCCGGCATCAGCGGAAAGTGAGAGCGCAGGGAGAGGGAGTCGCGACTTGCTGAATCGTCCTGTCAGTTCGCCTGCCATGTGACTTGCCTGGCTCGAGCTGCCGCCATTGCCGAAACAGATCACCTTGTTCCCCGCTGCAAGCGCGGACACTAGAGCGCGACCCGCCGATTCAGCAGCTGGCGCAAGGGCGTCGATACTTTCCTGGACAACCTTCTGGTGCGCGAGAAAATAGTCGCGTGTGTGGTGAGTCATCGCCCGCGAAATTTACGGCCTGGCCCTTTTCCGCGCCCCGGTTTTCCACTGCCGCGTCCTGCACCGCCCCGCCCCGAGCTGTTCCGCCCCCCCGGTCGCTGCGAGAAATCCCTTCGCCCTCGCCGCTGTCTCGCCGCAAGATCTCTCGCGCGCAGCTCCTCGGGTGAAAGCACGTCGTTGAAACCCTCCGCCTCGCCGACTTCATCGGGTGACCACGGCCGCGCGAGCAAATCCTGCAGCTCATCGAGGGTGTCAGCCCTGATCGCGCCGCGCTGACCCCTTATTACGACGAAGCGTAAGGGCCTATCGAGTTCCGGCAACTCCTCCTCGGTCATCGATCGCGCCAGTTTTTCCGGAAGACGCAACCGCGCGACGGCAGTTTTTCCGGACTCCCCTTCCTCGACATCGTACTCGATGTCGACTTCACGCTCACGAATCACAACGTTCATCGGGAGATCAGCAAACTTCTCCCGAACGTCGCGCGGCACGATCGAGTCGCGATCAAGTGTGAGCTTCGCATTGCGGAAATCGTTCATCGAGTCGACTTCGACAAGGCGCTCTTCGTACCAGTCAGTCAGCTCGTTCAGGCCGAACTTCGGCGTGGCTCCGCCGGATTTTCTGTACGTCTGACGAATCTCCTCGATCGCAGCACGATTCTTTTTCGACGCGAGATGCCGCGCCTGCCCCTTTGCGAGAGCATCAGCGAGCGCTTTCCTCGCCCGTGGTGCGATCTCCGGTGCGAAATCCTCGATCGCCTCGACCTCCCTCTCCAACTGGAATCCGAAGTACTCGAGCGTATGTTCGAGCACGAGCATTCCGCCCTTCCGCTTCGGATCGTATCGCACCGCTGATATCCCACGCGTCGCGTACCTGCGAATGAGATGCATCGGAACCTGCGTGCCTTCGATCCCTGCTCGCGGAGTGCCGGATCTGTCAGCGAAGTAACGAAGCTCGCCGGCAATTGGTCCCCAGCTGCCACACACGCTCGTCTTCGAAACACGGGCGTTGTTTCCCTCCGCCGTCTGCTCGTCGATCACGAGATCGAGAGGCATGTAGCGCGCGAGCAGCTCCGCAAACTTGCGCAGCGTGTTGTCGCGCGCGATGGGCATTCGCGACGGGAGCTGCATGCCAAGGCCCCGAAACACGCTTGCCATTCCCAGGGCAGTATCCTCGATCGCCTTCACGAGCACACCCCGTCGCTCTGCCCAGCTTTCTATTTCCTCGGTAAAGAGGTGGCGTGGCAGGCCGTAGACCTCACCCATGTAGCCGCACTGCGTGAACGCCTCCGCATAGAGGTTGTATGCCGTGAGGTGATCACTGCCGGGGATGACTATTCCACCGAGGTCGCGTTCCTCCCGCGTCATGCGGTGAAGAGATTCAATCGAACTCATCACTGCGAGATACGGCACGAGCTCGTCGTCGCCGTTCACCAGGAGTTCCGCCCATGGACGGTCGACCGGGAGGGCTTCCACGGCCTTCCCATATGTAGAGAGCCGCCCTTTCTCGATGATGCCGCGCGACTCGAGAAGCGCCATCGCTTTACGATACGAAATTCGATCGAGCGGAACCGGGAGATCGAGATCTGACGCGTCGACGCCAAGATCCGCGCAGGTCATCGCCACTCGCTCGGAATCGCCGGCGAGCTGGAACTCAGGCGCGGTCGGCTTGAGCGTCTCGAACTGGATGTCGCGATCGGATAAAATGAACACCCGCCCGCCCTCCACCCGGCCATGAACGCGCCCCGCCATCTGCAGGATTTCGTTGGCGCCGAGGTGCATGCGTGTGAGCACGTTCTTCCCGCGCTCGATGATGTTACCGAAGCGGCTGTCGTCGATGATGACCGTGTCGAGCCCCTTCACGTTGAGCGCGCTCTGCCCCGCGGCGGTCATCGCGAGGAAATACGGTTTCTTTTCTCCCGCCTCGAGAAACGGCCTGATGATCCTGATCGGCTCGCCGCCGTGATAATACGCAGTGTTGATGCGCGGGAAACCCATCGATACCGACTCTGCCGCCTGTTCGACCCCTGCGCGCGTAGGCAGGAACATCCCGACCCCGCGTTTCTCCTTGATGACCCGCATCAGGAATCTGTCATCGAGAAATTCCAGCGGATCCTTGCGTATGACTTTTACGTCCGCTGCGCGCGCAGGATCGAACGCGTAACTCTGAAGAACTGTTGCTGCCTCAAGATAGTGAGCGTAGAACGTCGGGTCGACGGTGGCCGATAGCCAGATGAAGCGGCATCCCACACGTTTGCCGAGTGCGAGGCAAAGTTCGAGCTCCGCCGATGTCTGGTGGATTTCGTCGACGACGAGCGTGTCCGACGGGAGGATGTCTCCGTCCTGAAACCAGCGTCGCGCGATGCCGGTGGTGACGACGATGACGTTCCACGTTGGCGTCTCTGGGGTCGCCTCGCGCTCGCGATTGACCACACCGACACGCAGCTCTTTCGTGCGGAGGATGGTTTCGGCGATCGGCCGGATCGACAGCGTCTTGCCTGTTCCGGTGCCGGCGACGATTCCGAAGCCTTTTCCCTGCGCGGCGAGATCCCGGATCTCCTGGCCATGTTGCTGCTCGAGGACCGTCTCGATGTCGAGCGCGAGAGCGAGCTCGATTGTCTCGCACGCGGCGCGGGTTGGCGCGATGACGATAATGCGTCCCGTCGGCGGATCTGCCGCGACGAACGCGTCGTGATCCGGAGGGAGGAACTGGTCTCTGACGTTTCGCATGTGATCGGGCAAGTTGCAAGAAACGGGACCATCGCGTAACCCGGCCGGGGGGCTCTTCCGAGCTAAATGAAAACGGCCCCGGTTTCCCGGAGCCGTTTCTTCGATCTCAGGTAGAGGTGCTAGCGGTTGCCGCGACCTTTTCCCTTGTTCTTGTTCTTGTTCTTGTGCTTGTCGTGGCCGATGTGCCTGCCATTGTCGTGACCGTCGTTCTGGTCCCAACGGTCGTTGCGATCACGGCCACGGCGGTCATCGTATCGCCCGTCGCGGCGGGCAGACTGTACCACGCGCCGATCGATCACGCGGTAACGGCCAAGCCTGTCACGAACCGCGACTTCCCGGACGACGTTGCGATTCGAGTCATACCGGGTCCGCGTGTAGATCGTGTTTCCGTTCCGGTCGTGCCCTTCGCGACGCCACTGTCCATCGACCCTGCGCTGGTCGTACACACGGTCGTTGTAGACCCGGCCGTCATCGTAAACGCGGCCGTCGCGGCTGTCGCTGCGCGTGGTGCTTCCGCTTCGAGTTCCCGTGTTGGCGGGATCCCACCAAGGTCCGTCGCTGCGACTCTGCGCTGACAGGGGCGCCGCCATCGAGGTCGCCACAACAAGTCCAAATGCCAATGCAATTCTTTTCATCGTTTTATCTCCTATGAGACTGGAAAAATCCCTCTGTCCAGATTGTCCCTCTTGGACTTTTCCTTTTTTGTCTTTTCCTTGCCACGCTTCGGCGAGTCCCCGAAGATCACGTGGCCATTGACTGGCCGGTTGCGGACAGCAGTCACGCAGTCCGTCGGTGCCGGCTGCTGGTTCGCGGGAACGCCCTCGATCCAGATTCGACACATCCCCGACGGAGGCCGATAAGCGGGGGGAACCGCCGGCCTCTGAGGGAGCTTTTTCGGGAGTCCGGGTACCCGCGACTGCAGCTCCTCGAGCAGCTGCGCATTCGCTGGCCTCCCCGCCGCGAGAAGCCCCGCGGCGAGGAGTGCGAACCCCCATCTATTCATCTTCCCCGCGGTGCCCCGCGAGAACGAAAGGATTGTCATGGTATAGGGGATTCGCATGGTGGATGCCACTCTCATTGAGATGGGTTAAGTGCTGGGCTGTCAACGCTTTACAACGATTATTGCTGGCCACGGAATTGGCCGATTGTCATCGATTGGGGACACTCTTGCTGGAACCTGTACGGGTTTTGCGACCGACTCGCCGCGGGCACTTGCGACCCGGGATGGATGTAGCGCAAAAAGGCTTGCTCGCGCAAGAAGATGGCGCCCGGCTCGTATCCTTCCGCGGCTACTAATTCCTTTCTGCACGACCGAGAGGATCAATGCGAAACGCAGGTCGCGGGGCGACGCTCATCGAGCTGTCCATTGTCATTACGATCACATCCGCGCTGCTGGCGATAACAATCCCGCGTGCTGCGGGATTTCTCGACGCAATTGCCGTCCGGGGAGCAGTCACTGAAATCGAGTCGCTTTTCTCGATAGCGAGGCACGCGGCGATCTCGCGCGGAGCTCAAAGCAGGCTTTCGATCGATCCGACTCTTGGGGAGATAACTGTCGGTGTCGGAGCCGAGCTGATACGGAAGCGCGAGGTGGGTGAGGCACATGGCGTGACACTCACTACGAACCGTACCTCGATGACCTACTCCCCCATCGGGGTGGGTTACGGAGCCGCGAACTTTTCACTCGTCGTTTCGAGGAACGCCGCCGCGGATACGATCGTCATCTCCCGCCTTGGGCGGGTCAGGCATTGATTGCGGACTGCGAAATCAGCTCAGCCCGCCTTCCGCAGGCCCCACTGGCATGACTGATCCGAAGTCATACCCCGGAACGGATATGCGTGGTATCGGCTCGCCAATGATCCGTTCGATCGAGCGGACCATCGCTATCTCATCTGGCGCCATGAACGTGTACGCATCCCCAGTTGACGCCGCGCGGCCAGTGCGACCGATACGGTGCACGTAGTCCTCAGGCTGCTGCGGTACATCATAGTTGATCACGTGGCTGATCCCTTCGACGTCGAGCCCGCGCTGCGCGATATCGGTTGCAACGAGTACTCTGACCTTGCCGCTCTTGAAATCCTCGAGTGCCCGCGTCCGCTCGCCCTGTGACTTGTCAGCGTGCATCGCCGTCGCGCTGATTCCGCGCGACGACAAATGGCGCACCACCTTATCCGCGCCGTGTTTCGTCCGGGAGAAAATCAGGACTGAGTCCATGCCCTTCTCCAGAAGGAGCTGAGCCAGCAGGTCGGTCTTCTTGTCCCGCGGAACGGGATACACCGCATGCGTCACTGTGCTCGCGGCAGAAGAACGACGTCCAACCTGAATCACCAGCGGCTTGCGCAAGTATTTCCGCGCGAGTGCTTCGACTTCCGGAGGCATCGTCGCGCTGAACAACAGCGTCTGCCTGAAACGCGGTACCTCGGCCACAATGCGGTTGAGCTGCGGAGCGAATCCCATGTCCAGCATTCGGTCCGCCTCGTCGAGCACGAGAACTTCGAGATCGTCGAACACGACATTCTGGCGCTCCATATGATCGATGAGGCGGCCCGGGGTTGCCACTATCACATCGACACCGGCACGCAGGTCTTTCGTCTGCGGTTCCACTCCAACTCCGCCGAATATCGCCGCGACGCGCAATCCAGTGTGCCTGCCGTATTTGCGAAAACTCTCATCGACCTGCACGCACAGCTCTCTGGTCGGCGTCAGCACAAGAACGCGAACGCGATGTGCGCTCGCCTTCACGTCCCCGTGACCTTCGCCAAGGAGGCGGTGAAGTATCGGGAGCGTGAAGCTGGCTGTCTTTCCGGTCCCGGTCTGCGCGAGGCCGATCAGGTCCCGGCCGTTCAGTGCAGGGGGAATTGCCTGCTGCTGAATGGGCGTCGGGCTCGTGTATCCCGCGTCCTTCACTGCGCGAAGCAACTCAGGCATCAACCCCAGCTCTTCGAATCCCGGAAGGACGCCCTCGACCTCCGCGATCTCGATAGCGATTGTCGGTTCGTTTACTTCCGCGGCTTCCGGATTTGCCGGTGCCACGCTCCTTCGTTTCGTCGACGGGGCAGAAGAGGATTTACGCCTCGATCCTCCACGCGCTGGAGTCTTGCTCATTCTAGGTCGAAATATAGCCCGGCCGACGCGGGCTCCTGAAAAAACTCACGAGTTCCGCGTTGACATCCTCGGGCGCCTCGCTGAACAGGACGTGGCCGGCACCCGCGATCACGCGCGGTGGACTATCACCGGAATAACGCGCCGCGTCGCGACCGGGCGACAGGTGATCCTTTTCCCCGGCGATCACAATATGAGGTACCGCGAGCCGCGGAAACGGTGAGTCCCACGTGAACTCGTGCAGAAGATGCCGCAGCGCACACGTGTATTCAGGAAATTGCGTAGGTGCACGGAGTTCATCTATGTCGCGCTCGGTTGGAGCGGTCAGGTCCCCGTAGACGAGATCCAGCATCACTTTCACGACGAAGCGCCTTGCGACATATGGAAGCACCGGGACTGCGAACTCGGGGGTCAGTGCCCGGAATATCGACAGCCCCGCGACACCAGCAAACCCGACGGGCGCCACGAGCGCCACGCCAGTGATGCGATCGGGCGCGATGACGGCAGCCTGCGCCGCTATTGCAGCCCCCATCGAGTGTCCGATCAGTCCGGCGACCGGCAGTGAAAGCGCGTTCAGGACTGCGATGAGATTGTCGCGCATCGAGTCGAGCGTGTACTCGTCGGAGGTCGTCGGCTTGTCAGACAGGCCTTGCCCCTTGAGTTCCACGACAATCGCGCGAAAGCCCGCGTGCGCCAGTGCGCGAACGGGATCACGATAGAGCCACGCCGTACATCCCCAGCCCGGTACGATGACGATTGGAGGCGCGGATGTCGACCCTGCTTCGACGACACGAACGCGCACACCTGAAGCAAGACGCACGAACCGAGCGTGGACATCACGTTCCCCTGCCGGATACATATCTCCGGCAGGAACGCGGCCGCGCAATAACATGCTGACTGCCTGTTAAATGATTTTGACTTCGCGGCCGAGCAGCTTGCCGATCAGGCCGATCCTGAACGTCACATCTGACCATGCCGCGCCCGATGCTTTTGCCGTGCCGCTGCTCGAGAGATCCTCAAGCGGGAACATCGGCCACACGCGCGGGTTCGTCGTCGCGGGAATGTTCGAACCCTTATGCGGATGCCACACGCCCGAGCGGTCGCGATCATCCTCGAACCGCTCGAACATCTTCATCCAGTTGTCGTTGCGGCGAAGGAATCCCAGCCGGCCCATTGTCTCGAGCCACATGAGCGCAAACGGAATGTCGGCCTCGACCGCGTTGCGATGCGGCAGTCTGTCGCCGAGGATGAAGTGCGGCTGCTCGATCATCTTCTTGCCGACGATCTGGATCGAGTCCTGGCGCGGATGTGGCTGCGCGATGTACTCGTACACGCGTTCCATCTCCGTGTAGTTCTCATTCCTGAAAATCGGCATGTGCGCAAGCATAGTCAGCATGTGGAACGTCGGCGGCGACACTTCGGGCGCAAGCACGTGTACGTTGCCTACTCGCTTCCATGGCTTTTCGGCGAGCGGTGAAGCAAGGTATTGATGAGTGCGCTCCATGATCCTGCGCGCGGCGCCGCGCAGGCGCGGGTCGCTTTCGTATCCTGCCTGCGCCAGTGCCGCTGCTGCTGCCTCGCGGAGATGCATCCTGCCCCGGCGTACCGAGTCTTCATCCTTTGCCTTCGGTGCAAGCTCGTAGAGATATGAAGGATCATTATCCTCAGCGAGCAGGCGAAATAGCGCGCGTCGAGCGAGCGCAATTGGTGGTGACTCCCGGTCCCATCCGTACTCGAGGAGCCGGCGCACCGCCGGGATCGTTCCAATGCCAGCGAACTCGTTGCCGTGCTTCGGGACCGAGAGCATCGACTCGTTCCAGATGCCGTCGACATTCTGTGTGAGCGAAAGTCTGAGTGCCGGGCGATGCGCGTACGGTAGAAACTCAATTTGCTTGAGCGATGTATCGCTGAGCCGGGCTATCTCGGTTGCTGAGCGGTACTTGACCGGCCCGGAGGCGTTATCGAGAAGCCACCCGAGCGGGAACGTGATTGTTTCGCCGGCACCAGGTGGTGGCGGAAGGGTTATACCGGCTGCGGAGCTGGGCAGAGTCACAATCGCGCTCGACGTCAGGATAAGAGTTGGAAAAAGCAGAGCCGCCGGCCGAACTGTAAAA
Source organism: Gemmatimonadaceae bacterium (assembly GCA_043753365.1). Lineage (GTDB taxonomy): Bacteria > Gemmatimonadota > Gemmatimonadetes > Gemmatimonadales > Gemmatimonadaceae > UBA4720. Next base: position 16,340 of record JAYUWU010000227.1, read on the forward strand.
ACGTGATCGGGCGGTGGGGCGTAAGAATAGCATTTTTTGTTCTTGGCGCTAGGGTGCGTCGACTAACGCGTTGCAGTACAACGACTTATCAATTTCGTAAAACGGAAGTGCGGCGAACTTTGGCGTAAACAGATGAGTACCCGTATCCAACCCTTTGGCGCACTCGCGCGTACTACCTAATGTCAGCACGACATCAGCCAATACAAATCAGGAGATGGAATGAGCTGGATCAAAATTGCAGCAGCCAGCCTCGCGCTCGTCGCGAGTGCCTCGATAGCGGGAGCACAGGGAACGCCGGGAGCAGGCCAGGGTCAGGGCGCACCCGGAATGCGCGGCCAGGGAATGCGGGGCCAGGCGATTCTGTTCGAAGGCATCACACTCACCGCTTCGCAGAAACTCGCAGTCGACAGCATTCAGGCGCAGTACCGCGCTGAGCGCGGCAAGACTATGTCCGCCGGCGCAGGGCGCCAGGATCCCGCCGCGCGCACGAAGATGACTGAGATGATGGACAAGCAGAACGCGGATATTCGTGCGCTGCTTACCGCAGACCAGCAGGTTGCGTTCGACAAGAACATCGCCGATATGAAAGAACGGCGTCAGCGCATGCGCTCGACCGCACCGCGCGCGTAACGACCGGCCGCTTACTGCGGCCTTAACGCACCGATCGTGTAGCGACTTCCCGGGTTCCACAGTATCCAGCTGTGGAACCCGTTGTCGTATCCTGCCTTCATCTGAGCACGCACCTGCTCCACCCCGTAGCGCGGCGGACCGAGCGTGAAGTCCTGATACCACGGAATGATCTTCGCAGCATTCGGGACCCCCGATGTCCGCGCCTTCACGTCCTTCATCGCGCGATCGATTGTCGAGTATGGATTTGCATTGGGATTCCCGATCTTGTAGGTGCCGGGAGCGAAGTGCGACGGATACACCATGGGCAGCACGACATCCGCCTGATCGACGAACAACTCCCACTTCTGGCCGATACCCATATCGGTGGTGTCTGTCGCAGTCAATCCAAATACGTCGATCGTGACCGGCATGTCGAGGGGCTCGAGCGCACCCCGCACATACGCAAGCTGATCGCGAATCACCTGCGCCCGCACACGCCCATTCGCTAACGGGTACACCGATTCACTGATCAGCCGCTTCTCGTCAGGAAACCGAACGTAATCAAACTGAACCTCGCTGAAGCCAAGGTCGTACGCCTCCTTCGCGAGATCCACTGCATACTGCCACACCTCGCGATGATGCGGGTCGAGCCATGGAATCCCGTTCTTGTCGAGCCAGGGCTGCATGTCGAGCTTTCGCTTGATCGCCCACTCATGCTTCGCAGTCGCAAGCAGCGGATCCTTCGCCACGACGATTCGCGCGATGGGATAGATGTTGTGCGCCGCCATCGTATCGAGAATCGCGCGCAGCTTCCTGTGCGACATCACGCTGTTGGTGTCCGCGCCAATCTGATTTGCGAGCGGCACTTTCGACTTGTACAGGACGAAACCGCGATCATCCTTCACGTCCATCACGAAGGCATTCACTTCCGTCGTCTTCGCCACCTCGATCATCTGGTTCATCTTCTGACCGAGCGATGCCCACCGATTTATATAGAGCCCGCGGAGCGTATCCGGCGTCGGCACGCGCACGATTCGCGCTTTCTCGATTGAATCCTTCTTGATCGAGTCGGCACGCGCAGCGGCCTCGGCCGAGACGACCGGTGTCGCCGGCTCACCCATGGCATCGCGCGCAGCGACTGTTGCGCTGTCGGTGCATGCCATCGCCGTCAGAGCGAGAAGGATCGTTAATAGCTTCATTTTTGATTCGATTGAGTGCCCGACGCTGCTACAACGCGTTGACCTCGGCAGCAGCATCAGACAGGTAGCCCATTTCTTTCACGACCACCTGGGCCTGCTGCGTTACCATGGTGAGACCATTAGACGCACCTGCCATGCCCGCGGACCGGTATCTGAGCAACTCGAGGCGCATGCTGCGCAGCAGCTGCCGGCAATGCTCCAGCTTGGTTTCGGCATCTGTCCGCTTCTTGACAAGGTCAGACACCACGCGACGCTGTCTCTTGAGATGGGCAAGCCTCCGGACGCGCTCCTCGCTCGCGCGATAATCGAGCGGGTTAGCCTCTGACTCGAGTTTCCCGATTTCCTTTTCGATTGACTCGGGCGTATCCCTCCCATCCCTCAAATCGAGCTCAGCCAGCGTGCTGCCGACCTGCATTGCCTTCCTGTAGATCGCATCCGCCGACTGGGCGACGTCAGGAATCTGCTCCCGCTCGTCCTTGCTCATCGCCTGCAGCTGACGGTGTATCTCGTCGCGATCCATCCGCACCGATTGAATGGCTGACCCGTATGGTGAATCGTCTGCGGGAAGGGGCGCGGGTGCGCCTTCACCGGGAAGCGGCGAGCGCGCCATCCGGCGACCACCGATTCCAGCGGAACCTGAGGTGCCACTGCCGAGCGCGGCCGATGACGGACGGTCTTCGAACATTCCGCCAGAAGCGCGTGCACGAGCGCGAGCGCGGACCTTCTCGCGCTTTGACTCATCGAACAGCGCGCGCGCATCGTCGATCGTCTCCGCAGCGACGTCGAAGAAGAGCCGGTCGCGCGGCTGCCGGAATACATCGCGCCAGTTGTACCCCTCCTGCCAGAGCTTGGAGTAATTCACGGCCATGCCAATCGACCAGAACGCAGTCACGACAAGGAATCCGCCATCTCCAAAAATCGACAGCGGAACCAGGATCGCATTGACGGCCAGATACGGCGCGAGCTTTTTCCTGAATTTCTTGACGGGGTGCGCATTCCAGCGATCTAGCTCATCGGGCGATGGCACGTTCGCCGCACGGAATCCACCGCTGCGACCAGCCACAGTTCCGCGCTGAGACGACTGCTGCACCGAAGGAAATCCGGCGAGTCCCATCGGCGAACCTGCCGGCTGCTGCGCCGTACGGAGCGTCGGCATCACGCCGCTGCTCAGCGCGACCACCACTGACTGTGCGTCCGGGAACCGATGCGCCGGATCCTTCTCGAGCATGATCATGATCGCGCGAGCAAGATCTGCCGGCAGGTCGGGCTGTTTCTGCTCGACGGGCATGGGCATCTCCGACAGATGCTTCACGAGCATCGACGGCGTGTTTGGCGCGTTGAACGGCAACTCACCGCAGGCGATCTGATATCCAACCACGCCCAGCGAATAGAGATCGCTGCGACCGTCGATATCGGATTCGCCCGCCGACTGCTCCGGTGACATGTACGCGGGGGTTCCGATAGCCATACCCGTTGCCGTCAACCGGGAATCACCGGTATCCGTCAGTGCGCGCGCGATACCAAAGTCGGTGACCATCGCACGACCCGTGTCCGAGTCGATCAGGATGTTGTCAGGCTTGATGTCCCTGTGGACGACGTTGCGCTTATGCGCATATGCCAGTGCGTCGGCCACCTCGCGCAGGACTTTCCTGACTTCGCCCGGCTCCATCGGCCCTTCCTTCTGGAGCTTCGTCGCGAGATTATCGCCCGCGATGAACGCCATGATGAAAAAGACGAGGTTGTCCCGCTCCTCTACGTTGTAGATGGGAACGATGTTCGGGTGACTCAGCTGGGCAGCAGTTTCCGCCTCACGCAGAAAGCGGGAGCGAATGTCCGTTCGGAAAGCGAGCTCGGGTGGGAGCAACTTGATGGCAACATTGCGCTTCAGACGTTTGTCTTTGGCGCAATAGACAATGCCCATTCCTCCGCGTCCGATCTCGGCATCGACCTCATAATGAGGGGCGAGAACGGACGCGACGTGAGCGCCGAGTGTGTCGTCAGGTCGTAATGGCATGCTTACCGCGTCATCCCGACAGACAGAAATTGCGAATCATGCCCCCCTGGCGTAAATCCGTTCGCGCAATACATGCAGTATATCAGTCACATCTAATAGACGTAGTACTAAAAGTAGTCGTTTCAAATTCTCAGGGAAAAACATGGCACAGCGTCAAACTATACCCGTTCTGCCCCTGCGCGGAACAGTAATCTTTCCGGGGCTCACCGCCCCAATCGCCGCAGGCAGACCGGGAACGCTTCGAGCGATCGAAGCGGCGCTGAAAGGCGACAGGCTCGTCTTTGCCGTAGCTCAGCGCGACAACACTGACGAACCGGCACCGGAAATCCTCTATTCCATGGGAGTGATCGCGCGAATCGGGCAGATTCAGCGTGGTCTGGGCGGCGTCCAGCTTCTGCTCCAGGGTGAGCAGCGTGCGACGGCGCTTCAGTATTCCACTACCGATGGCTATCTCAGCGCAGTCATCGTACCCGCGGAGGAGATGAGCCCGGTCGACGAGAACGACCCGGCGTTTACCGCGCTCCAGAAGGAAACCCGTGAGCGTGCTGCCGAGCTCGGCGAGCGTCGCGGCCTGCCGGAAGAGGTAGTTCACCAGGTCCTCGACGCCGTGACCGAACCCGGCAAGTTCGCAGATCTCGTCGCGGGCTACATCGAGCTTTCGGTTCCGGAGAAGCAGGGCCTTCTCGAGACGCTCAACATCGAGGAGCGCCTCAAGCGCGTGCTCGTCCACGTCCAGCGGCAGGTCGGACTCCTCGAGGCTCAGGAGGACATCAAGTCGCAGGTTCAGGAAGAGCTCGGCGAACGCCAGCGCGAGATGTACCTCCGCGAGCAGATGAAGGCGATCCAGAAGGAGCTCGGCGACGACGATCAGAGCAAGGAGATGACCGAGCTTCGCGACAAGTTGAGCAAGCTCGAGTTGTCGAAGGAAGCGCGCGCAGAAGTCGAGCGCGAGCTCGGTCGTTTGGAGCGCTCAGGTCGCGAATCAATGGAAGCGCAGGTAATCAGGACATATCTGGAATGGATCGCCGAGCTTCCCTGGAACGATCGCTCCGACGATCAGCTCGATCTCAATAACGCTGCCGTCGTGCTCGATGAGGATCACTACGGCCTCACCGACGTCAAGGATCGCGTCCTCGAGTTCCTCGCAGTTCGCCAGCTTCGCGCGCAACAGATGGCGCAGGAAGTCGAGCGGGAAGGCGAGGTGCCCGTGTCAGTCCTCAAGGAGGAGAGCGATGATGCAAATCCGTCGCTTTTCGTCGGCAAGGACGAGGATCACAAGATCACCGACCAGAAAGAAGCGAAAGCCCGCGCGATGGCGAAGGGTCCGATTCTCATCTTCATCGGCCCGCCCGGAGTCGGAAAGACATCGATTGCCAAGTCCATAGCTCGCGCGCTTGGCAGGGAGTATGTGCGCGTAGCACTTGGAGGCGCGCGAGACGAAGCGGACATTCGCGGCCACCGTCGCACGTACGTCGGCGCGATGCCCGGGCGGATCATTCAGGGAATGAAGCAGGCCGGGACGAAGAATCCTGTCTTCCTGCTGGACGAGGTGGACAAGCTGGGCACGTCGTACCAGGGGGACCCGTCGAGCGCATTGCTCGAGGTGCTCGACCCTGCGCAGAACGACACCTTCACCGATCACTATCTCGGAATTCCGTTCGACCTGAGCGAGGTGCTGTTCATCGCGACAGGAAATTTCGTCCAGAACATTCCGGGACCGCTGCTCGACCGAATGGAAGTCGTCGACTTTGCCGGTTATACCGAAAAGGAGAAATCGGAGATCGCAAAGAAGTACCTGATACCCAGGCAGCTCGAGGAATCAGGACTTGGCGACAAGGGAATCAGCTTCACTGATGAAGCTGTCATGAGCGTTGTGTCGAATTACACACGCGAAAGCG
>JAYUWU010000228.1:0-3028 GCA_043753365.1 Gemmatimonadaceae bacterium
GAGGTCGTCCTCTATGGACCCCAGGTGCATTTCCGGGGTCAGACTCATGGAGCGTTCCCCTTCCTGTTCAACGGAATTTTCTACGGGCAAATCAGGTAAGGCAGGTCGATAGTGATTCCGAATTCAGCTTTCTCAATCGTGCGTCGCACAGTTCCAGCGATGCTCCTGGTGCTCGGCGGATCTGCATGCTCGAGCGCCATAATTCCTTCGAGTGAGCCGGCGCGGAAGGAAGAGCCGGCCGCGCCCGCTATTGCGTCCGCGCGGCAGCTCGTGCGTGAGATGCACGCGCGATACTCCGGAAAGTGGTATCAGACATTGCGGTTCGAGCAGTCGAACACCTTCTACACGTCTTCGGGCCGGGAAGAGAAGTCGCGCTGGGTGGAAAACCTTTCAGTTCCCGGAAAGCTCAGGATCGATTTCGAGCCGCTGACTTCGAAGAGTGGTTTACTCATTCTCAACAACCGCGTCACTACGTTCGACAACGGCAGGCGGCTGGAAACGCGCAGGGCGATTCAGCCTATTCTGACGCTCACCGCCGATGTTTACGCTATTCCTCCCGCGGTGACGATCAGGCGGCTCGATTCGCTGAAGATCGACCTCGACAAGTTCCGCGCTGACCGGCTCGACAGAAAACGCGTGTACGTGATGGGCGCCGAGAGCGGCGACATGGAATCGACACAAGTGTGGATCGATGCGGAGAAGCTGGTGCTGGTCCGTTTGATTCAGGCCGAGACGCGCGCAGGCAGAACGATCGTCACCGACACTCGCGTTGGCGGCTACAAGGAGATCGACGGGTTCCCGGTTGCAACGGAATTCATGTCGCTGCGTGACGGTAAGCCGTACTTCAAGGAGGAGTACGAGAAGATCCGCGTGAATGAGCCGATTCCGGCGACGATCTTCGATCCGACCAGGTGGAGTCGGGGGCCGAGGGCTTAAGGCTGATCGTTCTGAACACTCGAAACTCGGTCAGCAAACTGAGAACTGGACCGCAAACGGAAAACTCAAAACTATAACTCGAGACTCGATACTCGAATGCGTATGTCTTTCGCCAGCAGAGTTTTTAGTCTCGAGTTATGGTTTTGAGTGTTGAGTTTGCGGTCCAGTCCTGAGTTTGCGGTCCAGTTCTCAGTTTGCTTGCCGAGTTTTGAGTTGAGTAGCAGCTACCTCGCCGCCTCACCCTCCAGATACGTGTAACCCTCAAGCCCCGCGACATAATCGGCGATGAAAGTATTCGCCTCCTGCCGCGTGATGCCCTTCGCCGCAGCAACTTTTCGCCGGAACGTCGCCAGCAGATCCGAAGAGCGATACTGCACGTAAGCCAGAACCTCCGTCACGGTATCGCCGTGCACCAGCTCGGCGACTTCATATCCGTCCTTCGAAAGCCTGATGTGCACTGCGTTCGTGTCGCCGAAGAGATTGTGCAGGTCACCAAGGATCTCCTGGTACGCGCCGGTCAGAAAAATTCCAAGAATGTAGGGCTCACCATCTTTGAATGGATGGAGCGCGAGGCTCGGCTTCGATGAGCGGTCGCCGATGAACTTCTCGATCTTTCCATCCGAGTCGCACGTAACGTCCTGAATCGTTCCCCGCCGGGTTGGCTCCTCGCCAAGGCGGTGAATCGGCATTATCGGGAAAAGCTGATCGATTGCCCAGCTGTCAGGGAGCGACTGGAACAGCGAGAAGTTGCAGAAGTACCGGTCGGTGAGCGTCGCCTCGAGATCCTCGATGATGTCCTCGTACTCGTCACGATCCTGCTGCGCGAGCCGCGCCACGGAAGTGATCGTGGCGATGTAGATCTGCTCGGCCAGCGCCCGGTCACGGAGCGTCAGGACGCCGCTGTTGAACAGCTCCTGCGAGCGATCCTTCGCAAACGTCGCATCGTGATAAACCTCGCGAACACGGCGGCGGCTTATCGCTTCATGGTCGGCGGCCATCTCGTGAAGGAACGTGTGGTCGTCTTCACCGAGCGACGGCATGATGTTATCGGCCTGCGACTCCACGTCGATCACGCTCAGCAGCAACAGCGCGTGGTGTGCAGTGAGCGCGCGGCCTGACTCGCTGATGATGTGCGGCATCGGCAGCTCGAGCTCACGGCACGACTCGGCCAGCGTATAAACGACGTCGTTCGCGTATTCCTGCAGTGAATAATTCACGCTCGCCTGTGAGGTCGAGTTCGATCCGTCGTAGTCGACGCCAAGTCCGCCACCAACATCCACATGCGTAATGTCGACACCCATCGACCGGAGCTCGGCATAGTACCGTGAGATCTCCTGGAGTCCGCCCTTGATGTAGCGGATGTCAGTGATCTGGGAGCCGAGGTGGAAATGGATGAGCTTGAGAACGTCGAGGCGGCCCTGCTCGCGCAGCCGGTCGACGAGCTTCACAAGCTGCGCTGTGCCCAGCCCGAACTTCGATTTCTCGCCGCCGCTTTTTGCCCAGCGGCCTGATCCTTCGGAATGAAGCTTGATGCGCACACCGGCGGTGGGGTTCACGCCGAGCTCATCGGCTACCTGAAGCAGCACGTCAACTTCACTGAGCTGCTCCAACACGATGTAGACCTTGTGGCCAAGCTTCTGCCCCATGAGGGCGAGGCGCATGAACTCCTCGTCCTTGTAACCATTGCACACGATGAGGTGATCTGTGTGCTCGGCAAGCGCGAGAACTGCCTGAAGCTCGGGCTTGCTTCCGCATTCGAGTCCGACGCCCGAATTCTTTCCGAACTCGACGATCTCCTCGACGACGTGGCGCTGCTGGTTCACCTTGATCGGATACACCGTGGTATAGCCGCCGGTGTACTCGTATTCGCGGATCGCCCTGTTGAAGCGCTCGGTAAGCGATTCGATCCGCGAGCGAAGAATGTCGGAGAAGCGAAGCAGGAGCGGGAGGCCGACTCCCTGGGCTTCGAGATCGTTAGCCAGCTCGAAGAGGTCGAGCTCGCGTGAAGGGTCGTCAGATTCTGGGCGCACGACGACGTGGCCCTTCTCGTTGATGTCGAAGAAGCCGACGCCCCATCCTTCGATATTGTAAA
>JAYUWU010000229.1:0-3008 GCA_043753365.1 Gemmatimonadaceae bacterium
GTCATGAATGACAGCGGTCCGGTCCGGCAGGATACACGGCTACGCATCCAGGAAGCGGTCCTCGAGCTCCATTTCACGCCCAACAGCACCGCCCGCAGCCTCTCGACCCGACAAACCCATACCATCGGCGTGCTGCTGCCGGATCTGTATGGCGAGTTCTTCTCGGAAATCATCCGCGGCATCGATCAGACGATCCAGGGCAAGGGCTTCCACGCGCTCATCTCGAGCTCGCACAACGATGCGGGTGAAGTGGAAGCTGCGTTGCGCACGATGCGCGGCCGCGTGGACGGTCTAATCCTGATGGCATCCGGACTCGAAGCCGAAACGCTTGCGCGCATTCTGCCGCACACCACACCGATCGTTCTCATCAATGCCAATTACGACGGCGCGCATTACGACACGCTCGACGTCGACAACTTTTCCGGTGCGTTCGCGATGACGCAGCATCTACTGTCGCTCGGGCATCGCGAGATCCGCATGATCCGCGGCGCACCCGGTCATCGTGATGCGAGTGAACGCGAGGCCGGGTTTCAGGCGGCGCTGGAAGCGGCGGGCGTTGTCGGGAACGACACGTGGATCATCCCCGGCGAGTTCACGGAAGCATCCGGTTTTCGCGCAGCGAAGCAGATCCTGTCACAGCCGGTTCGCCCCACTGCAATCTTTGCCGCCAATGATTCGATGGCGGTGGGCGCGCTCAGCGCATTGCGCGATGCGGGTGTGCGCGTGCCGGAAGACATTGCCGTGGTGGGCTTCGACGACATTCCCATTGCGGAATACGTGAGCCCGCGGCTGACCACGGTCCGCGTTTCCATTGCGGCACTCGGCGCGCGCGCGGTCGAGCGGCTTTTCGATTCCCTCGATGCGCACAACGATAACGAACGTAAGTCCGAAGTCCTGCCGACCGAGCTCGTCATTCGAGGCTCGTGCGGCGCAAAAACGCAGTCGTGATGTTTCCTATCGATCAGGAGCGTGGTATGAAAGACAAAGTGGCAAGTGGCTGGACAGGGCGAGCATTGGCTCTCGCGAGCTTGATTCTCCTGGGCGGCTGGACGGGCGCTTATGCGCAGACCACGACGGGAAGCCTTCGTGGATACGTGCGTGGCACGGATGGCCAGCCGGTTGCTGGTGCAACCGTGACCGCGCGAAATCCGGAAACCAATCAGCAACGCGGCGCGATTACGAACGCGAACGGATTTTATCTGCTGCCCGGGCTGCGACCGGCGAGCTATGAAGTGACGGTGCAGATGATCGGCACGGCGCAGCAGACAAGGCAGGTGCGAGTGCTCATCGGTCAAACGCTGGACGCGAACTTCGATCTGGCGTCGCAGGCCGTCGAGATCGCCGAACTCGTGGTGACCGCCGCGCCCGCGACGGAGAGCCGCACCTCGGAAGTCGCGACGAACGTTACACAGGAGCAGATCAACAGTCTGCCGAGCTCGGACCGGAATTTCCTTTCGCTCGCCATCCTTGCCCCGGGCACGCAGCTTCAGGGCGACCGGCTGGATGGCACGCGCAAGACCTTCACATCGGGCGCGCAGGGCGCCGACCAGGTCAACGTCTTCATTGATGGCGCCAGCTACAAGAACGACATCCTCCAGGGCGGTGTTGCCGGGCAGGACGCGAGCCGCGGCAGCCCGTTCCCGCGCAATGCGGTCAAGGAGTTTCGCGTGATCACGCAGAACTTCAAGGCCGAATACCAGAAGGCATCCAGCGCGATCATTACGGCGACCACGCAATCCGGCACGAATGAATGGCAGGGCAGCGCGTTCGTGAGCTATCAGAACCAGGAGCTCATCGCGCTCGATACGTTCCAGTTGAAGGACAGGGAAGCCAACCCGACAACGTTCAACCGCCCCGACTTCAAGCGGACTCAACTGGGTTTGAGCCTGGGTGGCCCGGTCATGCAGGATAAGCTTCACTTTTTTACATCATTCGAAGCCAACGATCAGAATCGGGCGCGCCGCGTGAACATCACCGGCATACCGTCGGCGCCGGCGCTGGACACCATCAATTTCGCGGGCCGGAACGGCGAATTCGACGAGCCTTTCCGTTCGACCATGGTCTTCGGCAAGCTGAGCTATGAGCATCGGGAGAATTCGTTTTTCGAGCTGAGTCACAACCTGCGGCACGAAAACGACATTCGCGATTTCGGCGGCCTGACGCCGTTCGAATCGGCAACCCGCTTCAAGAACGATGTCAACACATCGATCCTCAAGCACACGTGGACGCGCGGCTCCACGCTGAACGAAGCGACTGCGAGCTTCCAACGCTACCACTACAACCCGACTCCAAACTCGCCCGGGTCGGTGAACCGGTTCTTCGGCTTCGGCTGCTGCGTACAAATCGGCAGCAATATTTCCGAGCAGGACTTTCAGCAGGATCGCCTCGCACTCCGCAACGACCTGACGTGGTCGGGCCTGCGCGCAGCGGGCGAGCACGTCATCAAGGTGGGAGCCAACGTCGACTTCCTGAAATACGACATCATCAAGCGGAATTCGGAGAATCCGCGTTTCGTCTATGAACCGTGGTTCTTCAACTTTTCACAGCCGCAACGCGTGGAGTTCCAGACCGGCGATCCGAACTTCGGATCGTCCAACAATCAGGTGGGTCTGTACGCGCAGGATGATTGGAGTCCCACCGAGCGCCTGGTGGTCAATCTGGGAGTGCGCTGGGACTTCGAGTCGGGGATGGTCGACCGTGATTACGTGACGCCGCGGGCGGTTCGCGACTCGCTCACCAAGTATCAAGACCGGCTATTCATTCCGCTCGATCCGGCACGGCATTTCACGAGCGGCAAGAGCGACCGCGATCCGTTCTACGGTGCCTTCCAACCTCGGCTGGGCTTCTCCTATGCGCTCGACCAGGACGCCAACACCACGGTCTTCGGCGGCTGGGGACTGTACTACGACCGAATGGTATTCGACGTCGCCATTGAAGAAGCGTTCGCCTTGCAGCATCCCAGCTATCGCATCGAGTTTGCGGAGCCGGGTCAGCCCGCTACGGGCAAC
>JAYUWU010000230.1:0-7671 GCA_043753365.1 Gemmatimonadaceae bacterium
GTGGGTGCCGTCGGACAACCTGCCGCTGTGATTCGACACGAGCGCCAGGGACTTGCCCCGGATCAGGTGCGCGTATTCGGTGAGAAGGCGATCAGCGCCGACGGTCACGGCCTGAACAGCGCCGGGGGCTGGTGCTTGCTGGCCTGAGGCGCACGCACTTATCACCAGGAGAAGTAACGAAGGTATGAAGTGGGGTTTCATTCCGCAGAATCTACCGTACGGAGACGCTGCGGGCGGGCTCATTTCCAGGTAAGATGGAGGGAACGATTCACCCATCGCCCCGACCCAATGATCCTTATCCACCGCACGATCCTCCTGCTCGCTGCCGTAGCAGCGAGCGCATGTCGACCGGCTGCCACGAGCCCCGTTCCACAGCCGGTTGTCACCGAAGCAACACCGCTCACGTCCGACGAAGGGCGGATTCGTGATGCGGTGCGCGCAAACTACGATTCCGCAGTCGACCTTCTTCGACGTTCAGTCAACATTCCCAGCGGCACAAGGAACCTCGCCGGAGTGCGTCGCGTCGGCGATCTCTTCGGTGCTGAGCTGACGGCACTCGGATTCGAGTCACGCTGGGTTGCAATGCCCGAATCAATGCGGCGTGCCGGCCACCTCGTAGCAGTGCATCGCGGCGGGACCGGGCCGCGAATGCTGCTCATCGGCCACCTCGATACGGTTTTCGAAGGCGCGGGACAGGAGTGGGTGAGGGAAGACACAGTCGCTCGCGGAGCGGGCACGAGTGACATGAAGGGCGGAGACGTCGCGATCATTCTTGCGCTCCGCGCGCTTCGTGATGCGGGCCGGCTGAAGGACATGAACGTCACGGTCATCATGACCGGCGACGAAGAATCGGCAGGCTCACCCCTCGAGATTGCTCGCGCCGCATTGATCGATGCAGCCAAGGGGAGTGACGTCGCACTCGCGTTCGAAGGAGGATCAGCCACCCGTGCGGCGATCGGCCGGCGTGGCTCGAGCGGATGGGAGCTGGTGGTCAAGGCGCGACAGGCACACTCGTCTGGCGTCTTCTCGGCCGGCGTTGGCTACGGCGCAGCCTACGAAGGCGCACGAATTCTTGACGAGTTCCGCCGCAATCTCGTGGGAGAACGCGGCCTTACCTTCAACGTCGGGACGATGGCATCGGGCACGACGGTCGAGGTCGATACGAGCGGGGCGATGACCGCAGCAGGAAAATCCAACATCGTTCCGCCGATATTCCGCGCTACAGGCGACCTCAGGTTTCTCACTGAAGCCCAGAAGGATTCGGCGCGATCGAGAATGCGGGCGATTGTGGCTCGCCCGCTCAACGGCGCAGAGGGGACGATCACCTTTGCCGACAGGTATCCGGCGATGGCAATTACTGCGGAGGGCCAGCGCCTGCTTCAGATATACGACGGCACGAGTCGCTCCCTCGGATATCCTGCTGTTGGAACCAGTGCACCCGAATCTCGCGGAGCTGGCGACATCTCGTTTATCGCACCGATCATTCCGGGAATCGATGGCCTCGGTACTGACGGTGCAGGGTCGCATTCACCAAGGGAGCTGGTCTACCTCCCGTCGCTCCGCTTGAGCGCTGAGCGCGCTGCGGTATTCATGAGCCGGCTCGCGGACACCTGGCCCAGGAAGGCTGCGGCGCCTTAGCGCTGTCGCAGCCTTGCGCGGTATCGATGCTGTTTGTCCCGCATTGGTGTCACCGAGTTGGTCGCAGGCTGTAAGTCTTCTTGTGTGTTCCGAAATCACACGTCACGGAGGACGAACGGATGAGCGACACGGCTACAGTTACTGCGAACGACCTTGATTCGATCATCGACATGCTCGACCGGTTTCACCAACGCGCGACGTACGGCGCGGTTGCGGCGATCGTCAATAAATCGCCGCGATCACTCATGAGCGGCCGCGACCGAAATCCGCGTTCTTCGTGGATCGTCAGCCGGGAGACAGGGGCGCCCTCGGGCTACTCGGAGGAACAAGTTCATCCCGCGCTGGGGGAGAGGGAGAACGTTATCAGCACTCCCGAGGGATTGAGGGTATGGCTCGAGAATCCAGTTTAGGTAGTCACTAGTGGTTAGTCGCCGGCGGCAGCTATTCGCTATCAGCAAATGCGAACGGCTGCCGTCAGCGGCTCGGCTGTTGCACACTGGACGGCACATGTCTTTGCAAACATCCGTGGTGCTCGCGATGGCGTGCCTGTTGTCGACAGGCACAGCTGTCGCAGCCCAGATCGCAGCAATTCCAGCCGACTCGACGGCGTCCATCTCACCGCTCGACAGGCTTCTCTCCGAGGCCGCGATCGTCAACGCGCAGATCCCGATGCGGCTGCGCGCATATCGCGCGCAGGTCGAATCGGAAATGTCGATCGCCATCATCGATTCAGGCGGCCGCGAGCGAACTGCGCAACTGGAGCAGATCGCAAGCGCAGTGCGATTCAGGAATCCTGACCGCTACGACCAGCGCGTCGTCGGATACCGGAGCCAAGCTGTTGGACCCACGTTCTCGTTGATGTCGATCTTCGGCGGCTGGACAACGCCGACGCTCTACGGCAATCGCCTTCAACTCGGCGTCACGTCCGCGTCCTCCAGCAACCGCACGATAAATCCGGGGAACGCGAGCTTCGCAATTCATCCGCTCGCCGGAAATCGCAGAACATACTATACGTATGAAGGGGGCGACACGGCCGTCACACTGTTCTCGACGAGTGGCCGGCGCATTCCGCTCGTCCGCGTCCGGGTGTCGCCGAAACCGGGTGCACCTGGTGATGCAGTGCTTTTCTTCGGCGACATCTACCTCGATGCGGACCGCAAGCAGATCGTTCGCATGCGAGGGCGAATGGTCGAGCTGCGCGATGGCGAAGTCACTATCAAGTCAGGCAGCCGCCTGCCCGGAGTAAGTGGAGCCTCCTTCGTCGAGCTCGTGAACGTCGAGGTGAACGGCGAGTATTGGCTTCCCGCGTATCAGCGAACAGAGCTTCAGGCGCGCGTGTCGCTGTTCGGTGATTTCCGCAGCATCGTAAGGATCGTGTCGCGCTTCTACGACATCCGCGCGAACGACTCATCGTGGGCCGGGCCCGAAGCCGCCCCGGGAGTAGCGCACCACCTGACGTTCGCCTCAGCAGCGACTCAGCAGCGCTATCGCGACTGGCGCCAGCCGATCGGAGCTGCCAGCACCGATACATACTTCGCGGAGTTCGACGATCTCGCGCCCGAAGCGTGGACGACGGTTGGTAACGCATCGCTTCGTTTTCGCCCGCGATCACTTGGCGAAGTGTTCAGGTTCAACAGAATCGAGGGAGTGTTCACAGGGGTCGCTGCAGAGCACAACTTCCGCGACGATTCACCGGGCTTGTCGATTCGCGGTTCACTCGGGTACGCATGGGCAGAGAAAGTTCCGCGCGGAATGCTCGGTGCACAGCGGACACTCGGAAGGACGACCACCGGCATTCGTGTCGAGAGGGCGCTGGCGCATACGAACGACTTCCAGCCGCCATTGAGCTACGGTGCGACGCTCTCCGCGCTGCTCGGTAGTGCTGATGATTTCGACTACCTGGACAGGCGAACGGCGACAGCCTTCATGGCGCGAACATACGGGGCCCAGCGTCGATCGCTCTTGCGCATCGAAGCGGGAGCGGGCTCCGACAACGCAGTCTCGCAAAATGTCTCGAAGGGACTGTACGTCGCCAAAGGGCAGGGATTTCGCCCGAATCGCGGAATCCGTGAGGGCGACTACATAAGGAGCGCTGCGTCGCTCGAAATCAATCCGCAGGTCAGCGGTCTGTTCGTCGATCGAGGTGTCGGACTCACCCTGCAGTACGAGCGAGCGGACGGCGACCTGCGCTGGCAGAGGCTCGAGGTTCGAACCGCTGCGCGCCGGGAGGTCGGTCCCTTTCAGGTCTTCGCGCGAGGCGATGCCGGCACGCTTCTCGGCACACCTGCACCGCAGGCGCTCTTCGAGCTCGGCGGAGATCTCGGCCTGAGTGCGTATGACTACAAGGAATTCGCCGGCGACCGGGCGGCACTCGTCCGGACTGTTGTCGGCTACACACTACCAATACTGAGGGCACCGATTCGTTTGCCGAGCCTGCTGATTCTTCCCGGACTTGCTCCGGGGTTTGCGGCGGGTGTCCATGGCGGATGGGCCGAGGTTTCCGGACCGCGAGCGCAACAGGCGTTACTCGAGCTTGGGGGCATCACCGATATCGAAGGGAACGCGATGCCGCTTTCGCGCCCGACCGACGGTATGCGTGCGTCGGCCGAGTTCCTCGTGACTTTCTTCAGCGGCGCCCTCGCGTTTGGTGTCACGAGGGCGATCGATCAGCCTGACAAGTGGAAGTTCACCGGCAGGCTAGGGCAGGGGTTCTAGGGTCTAGAACACTCTTATTGGAATCCCACCGGGAAGGTCAACTATGACCTTTTCCGTCCTGTTCGTCCGTACGTTCCGGTAGAACGCTGAATCCTTTCCAACCCCAGCGATATCCATCAGCTCGCGGCCGAGTCGCGCGATGTCCTCGTTGCGCATGCGGATCGATCCGTGGGACACGGCTTTGCCAATCGATGTGGCATCATTCGTCCCGTGCACCGTTCGCGGAGGGTCGTAGACGAGCTGGGTACGTCCTAGCGGATTTTTCGGGTCGCCAGGTTTCCGCGGCTCGCGCTCTTCTGCCCACGATTCGTCAGGCGGCGTCCACTCAGGATTCCAGACCACCTGCGTGATTCGCCACTGTCCGGTCTGCGTTGGCCACTCCGTTGACCCGACAGCCACGCTGTAAGTCCCGGCACTGTCTGATCCCTTCATGAAATGAAGTTTTCTTGCCGTAAGGTCGACTTCGATTCGCGCGCCCGCGGCAATTGCGGTCGAGTCCATCAGCGCGGTCGAGTCGATCGGCATTGGCATTGGCAGTGCTGGGGTGGCGTTTGCGGCGGCTGCCGCGGCGGAATCGGCCGGCGCGTCGTCCTTCGACGAGACTGTACACGCTGCCAATCCAAAAACGAGCATCAAAAGTGAGGTTCCTGTGTGCTTCATTCTGAAATTCCCGATGAGGTCGCATGGCTTAAAGGCAAGACCCGTGCAGCGGGACGGGATTCTTGCGGTGATCCGGCAGCGATGACAAAATTGAGGCCCATGAGTGGCGCACACGGTGGTGAAAGCTCGGGGTTTGAGGTTCTTCGGGATTCGATAAGGTTCGTCATGTTGAGGGATCTCGAGTCGCTGGATGCGCAGATCGCGGCCTACCCTGACGATGACTCGCTTTGGAAGGTCGTGCCGGGGATTTCGAACCCGGCGGGCAATCTCTCGCTCCACCTCACGGGTAACCTGCGCCACTTCGTCGGAAGCGTGTTGGGTGAAACGGGTTACGTTCGCGACCGCGCGTCAGAATTCGCGGCGAAAGGATTGGCCAGGGAGCACCTGAGAAACGAAGTGCGACTCGCGATCGAAGATGTCGAGAGGTCACTCAATACGATCGATCCTCGCAGACTGGCAGATCCCTTTCCCATGCCGATCATGGACCGGCGTGTCAGGGCTGCAGATTTTCTCGTGCACCTGGCCGCGCACCTCACCTATCACCTTGGGCAGATCGACTACCATCGGCGCATTCTCACAGCTCAGCCGACGCCTGTCGAGAATCTTTCAGTTCTCGACCTGCCGCTTGCAGACTGATCAGGCCGCGATCGGTGGCCTCCTCATGGCCCAGGGTCGCGCTTCCTCCAGTTGACCGGCGAGCCTGAACAGCGTTGCCTCGTCGCCGTAACGACCGACAAAATGAATCCCGATCGGCAGGTTCTCGGAACTCCAGTGCAGCGGGACTGACATGGCCGGCTGGCCTGTTACGTTGAAGAGCGGCGTGTATGGGATCGCGTCGAATATTGTCTTCGCGCTCTGCTCCAGCGCACCCAGCAGCTTCAGCACGTTTCCAGCGCGCAATTTTCCCAGGACTTTCAGCACCGCGCGCTCGTGCGGTTTTGGCTGAAGCGAGCCTGTCTTGAATGGAGGCACGGCGAGTGTAGGCGTCATGAGCACGTCGTATTTCTCAAAGAATGCTCCGACACCTCTCGACGCACTTCTCAGATAACGTTCGGCCTTCACGAACTCGCCTGCGGATATGGATGCTCCGAGGAGATTGAGGCCCCACGTCGTGAACTCGACATCTGAGGATCCCGCTGCTCGGCCGAGTCGATTCTTTGCCTCGAGAATGTCTGAGCGGACTTCGCCGCAGACTACCGTCAGGAATGCGCGGTTGAATTCTTCCTTGTCGACAGTCGGTGCCGCTTCGACGACTTCATGTCCCAGAGATTCCAGGAGCTTTGTTGCGTCGGCGAGCGCGGTGACGCAGTCGGGATGCACGTCATGTCCGAGAAAAGGTGTGCTCGTCACCGCGATGCGGAGTT
Organism: Gemmatimonadaceae bacterium; assembly: GCA_043753365.1. Lineage (GTDB taxonomy): Bacteria > Gemmatimonadota > Gemmatimonadetes > Gemmatimonadales > Gemmatimonadaceae > UBA4720. The sequence goes on from JAYUWU010000230.1 coordinate 6,378, forward strand.
TTCCCGGATGTCGCGTCACCTCATCGAGGAAGGGACGTTCCGTTGCCGGTGCCCAGTATGGCGCGCCAATGTCAGGCCCTGAGATCGCATCGAGCATTGCTGCGCTGTCGCGAACCGATCTGGTGATGCAGTGCTCGATTGCCGCACCCTGCCATAGCTCGCCGATTACTGGTCCCGCCGGCGTGCGGCCACGTGTGGGCTTCAATCCGAATATTCCGCAGCACGATGCAGGGATGCGGATCGATCCCCCGCCGTCGCCGCCCCCAGCCCACGGAACCATTCCGCTCGCGACTGCCGCGGCGGATCCCCCGGATGAACCCCCGGTGGTTCGCGTCGTGTCCCACGGATTGACGGTTGGTCCGAACAGCTCTGGCTCCGTGTACGGCGTGAGCCCGAATTCAGGCGTGTTTGTCTTGCCGACGACGATCACGCCGGCGCGTCTGTATCGCTGAACTATCTCTGTGTCGTGGGGAGGGATCCATCCTTCGTAAAGCCGGCTACCGCTCGATGTAGGTGCGCCGGCATACCACGAAAGAAGATCCTTGAGCATAAACGGTACGCCCCGAAATCGGCCGTCTCCGGAAGAGGCGTCAGCCTGGCGCCTGGCCTCGTCATACATCTTGTGAACGACGGCGTTGAGGCGCGGATTCATCGATTCTATCCGCTCGATGGAAGCCTCAACGAGCTCGCGAGGCGAGACCTGTCCGGTGCGCACCAGCTCAGCGAGTGAAAGCGCGTCGTGAGAGGAGTAATCGTTCATTCTGGGAAGGCAGCCTCTACTCTCTTCTCGAGGTTCGTCACTTCGGAGTCAGCCTGGCGAAGCTCCGTCAGCGCAACATCGAGACGCGCGCGCTCAGTTTCCAGAAACCGCTCGTACGGCGCTACGACCTCGAGGAGCTGAGTTTCATACTTCTTCAGCTGCTCCTCGAACTTCGCGCTGATCAGCGCGGCCAGGTCTTCGTTCAGCTTCGATATCTTAGTCTCGAATTCCTTGATCAGGTGCCGTCTGCGCGCCGGAATTATCAGCCAACCGGCGATAGCGAACACTGTTGCCGTCAGTATTCCGGTGACATCGAGTGCGGCGGTTGTGAACGCCGTCAGGAATAAAGCGCCAAGGCCGATCGCCAGCACATTCACCCCGAAAGCCTGCGCCACCGCGGCCTTTACTGAATCAGTTATTTCGCGCGCCTCTTTCTCGGTGTCGAATTCGCCCAGCCTCTTCTCGATCGGTTCTCTCAGCCGGGCAAACAGCTCCTCGCGGTTGTACTGGAACTCGGTATCACCGTGAGGCGCA
>JAYUWU010000231.1:0-3005 GCA_043753365.1 Gemmatimonadaceae bacterium
GTGAGGGTCATCGGCATGTCTCCCAAGGAGACGGCGCCGGGAACCACGGTGGCGCAATAGCAAAGCAGTACAGACCACCGGTCGGAATACCAGGCAGAAGAGAGGGGCGGTGGAAGGGAATCGCCGCCTCTCTTTTTGCGCATGCGCTAATTGTTTTGCTGATTTTGTATCCGGCTGCGCAGTCAGGTTTCAAGGGCACGCCCACGGTCGGGGGCGGCGGGGCAGGGCCGGCAGGCGGAGGCGGAGGGGGTAGCGCTGGCAACGATGTCCCCGCCGGAGATCGATTGCGCTTCATAAGGCTCAACGCGCCCGCGCCCGACGCGACCGCGGAGGTCGCAAAGCCAGCGCCTGTCGAGCCACCAAAGCCAACGCCAACACCGACCCCTGCTCCCCCGGTTGCGCACGCTCCCGCAGCGCCTGCGCCGTCCGCGCCGACGTCCGGGCTCGGTGGAACGGGAACAGGCGCGGGGACGACTGGCGGGCCAGGCGCGGGACCGGGGTCAGGCGGAGGCATCGGCTCTGGAACCGGCACGGGCACTGGCAGCGGGACCGGTCCGGGTACCGGGGGTGGACCGGGGACCAACTATCCGCCAACGCCGACTCAATTTTTCCTTCCGCCACTTCCTGCGCCCGCATCGCTTCGCGGGTATCACCTGATCGCCTATTTCGATGTCGACGAAAGAGGGAATTCGAAACTCCTCGGCTTCAACCCCTCGCGGGATGGGGGTTATAACCGGAAGCTGCGCGACGTGTTGCTCGCGCTGAAATTCCGGCCAGGCGCGAGGCCGGACGGAACCCCGGTCCGGGATACAGTCGACATTCAATTTATCTTTTAGACTGCCGACTGAAGACTGAAGACTGAAGACTGAGGACTCATGGCACTCCGTACTGCGTACGTATTTCGGACTCCGGGATTCGGACCAAGTGCACTTGGTACCAACGGCATGTCAGAAATCGCGGATTCCACAATGCCAGGCACGAAGTGCCGTGATTCCGCAGTTCGAAGTTCGCAATGCGTACGCAGTACGAAGTGCCGTGAGTCCGCAATCCGCAGTCACCTCAGTCCGGAGTCGCCAGTCTGGTGTCCGCAGAGATGGCACTCTCCCCCGTGAAGTGCTAAATTCCGCGCGCTCATCCAAGTGCATCACCCTCTGCGGTGAGCCCTCAGCAGCACAGATTTCAAAGCACCTCGACCGATAATTTCAGAGCGGCCGCCGGCACTATGTCGGGCCGCAGGTAAAACCTCAGGAGAGCTTCAATGAGATTCAGGATTCACCCGTTTCGACGCGCCCTGCCAATCGCCGCAACAGCGTTCCTGATGCTGCTTGGAGCGGGCATGTCCGCGCCGATCGTCCACGCCCAGGCAGTCTCACCCTCGGGCGAGCTGCCGTTGCCGGTCCAGCACCGGCCTGGTGGTGAAGCGAATCTCGTCATTCCCGACCTCTCGCAGGTCGAGTTCCTGGGAATGCCCGGGAGCAGCCTCCTCATGCTCGGGCTCATCGTCTGCGCAGCCGGACTTCTCTTCGGGCTCGTCATCTATTCGCAGCTGAAGAAGATGCCGGTCCACAGCTCGATGCTCGCCATCTCCGAGCTGATCTACGAGACGTGCAAGACGTATCTCATCACGCAGGGCAAGTTCATCCTGATCCTCGAGCTGTTCATCGGGTTGATCATCATTCTCTACTTCGGGGTGCTGCTCGACTTCGAGGCGATCAAGGTCGCCACGATTCTCGGGTTCAGCCTCGTCGGAATCGCAGGCAGCTACGGCGTCGCGTGGTTCGGAATCCGCGTCAACACATTCGCGAATTCGCGCACTGCATTCGCCAGCCTCAAGGGCAAGCCGTACCCGTGCTACGCGATTCCGCTGAAGGCGGGAATGAGCATCGGAATGCTGCTCATCTCCGTCGAGCTGCTGCTCATGCTCGCGATTCTGCTCTTCGTGCCTGGTGATTACGCCGGCGCCTGCTTCATCGGATTCGCCATCGGTGAGTCGCTCGGTGCCGCCGCGCTGCGGATCGCAGGCGGAATCTTCACGAAGATCGCCGACATCGGCGCTGATCTAATGAAGATCGTGTTCAACGTGAAGGAAGACGATGTGCGTAACCCTGGCGTCATCGCTGACTGTACCGGCGACAACGCCGGTGACTCAGTCGGACCGAGTGCTGACGGATTCGAGACGTACGGTGTCACAGGCGTCGCGCTCATCACATTCATCCTGCTCGCAGTTACCGATACGACTGTCCAGCTGCAGTTGCTCGTCTGGATCTTCGCGATGCGCATCATGATGATCATCGCCAGCGGTGCCTCGTATCTCGTCAACGAAGCGATCGCCAAGAGCCGCTATCTCAACGTTGACAACATGAACTACGAGGCTCCGCTGACGAGCCTCGTGTGGCTGACATCGATCGTCTCGGTCGTTCTCACCTACCTGGTGTCCTGGTTCCTCATCCCTGACCTCGGCGATGGCTCACTCTGGTGGAAGCTCTCGACGGTCATCACCTGCGGAACACTTGCAGGCGCAATTATCCCCGAGCTGGTCAAGATCTTTACGTCGACCGAGTCGCGTCACGTGCGAGAAGTCGTGACGTCATCGCGCGAGGGTGGTCCGTCGCTCAACATCCTGTCAGGGCTCGTCGCTGGTAACTTCAGCGCCTACTGGCTGGGCATGGCGATCATGATGCTGATGGCGGCTGCATACGGCGTCAGCACGCTGGGAATCGGTTCGCTCATGATGGCACCTGCAGTGTTCGCGTTCGGACTCGTCGCGTTCGGTTTCCTGGGAATGGGCCCCGTTACGATCGCCGTAGATTCATACGGCCCGGTTACCGACAACGCGCAGTCAGTGTTCGAGCTCTCGACGATCGAGCAGATCCCGAACATCTCGCAGGAGCTGGAGCGTGATTACGCCTTTACGCCGAACTTCGAGAGAGCGAAGCATCTGCTCGAGGAGAACGACGGCGCAGGCAACACGTTCAAGGCGACGGCGAAGCCGGTGCTGATCGGAA
>JAYUWU010000232.1:0-7666 GCA_043753365.1 Gemmatimonadaceae bacterium
AGAGCGCGGCGAGACCGCCGGCTGCCGTCGCAAACAGCACCAGCATGGTGAGATCACGACGACGGCGATCTAGCAGTATCTCATCGCTCCTTGCGGGCGCTGCGAGAACGTAGCTCCCGCGCAGCTCACTCGTCGCAGCGCGATAGCCCCAGAACACGTTCGAGTTCGAGATCTTCTGCTGCCAGCTTGCAGTGAGCTCGCCTTCGTTCGCGATACTCATGTGCACGGCTGGGGGCAGCATTCTTCCAGCGGGCGAAATCGCCGCGTAGAGAGAATCGCTGCTCGCCGCGAGCATCGCGCGCTCATATACGAAGAGCGGCGTCGCGCTTTCGGTGCGTGAAACCGCGGGTGCAGTCGGGTCTTCGCCGGTGGCGGCTTGCAGCGTCTCGCGCACAAGAAGCTCCCTGACATTTCTGTCATCACCACGAAGGCGTTGGTACGACCACCCGGCGAACGAAACTGCGGGCACCACGAAGAATGCGAACAGCGCAAGCGTCAGCCTGCCCCGGTAACTGCGGATCCACCTCGATGCGCGGCTCCTGAGCCACCTGAAGAATCCGCCCTCCGCCATAGTTCCCAGTGCCCACAGAATTCCGGCGAGTGCAAGATTGAAGATGATGACGAGCGACGTGCGAACGATGCGCGTCCCCCACGACCTGATATCGACCTCGACGTGGGCGCGCGCCGGCCCGCCGGAGGTCTGAACGATCTGATCGCCGTGCCACTCGTTGCCGAACCGGCGCCAGGTCATCGCCTCGGTGCGGGCCACGGCGCGCGTGCTCGCGTCTGCCAGCGTCAACACATATGGCGGCTCCGTCTGACTCGGTTGTGCGAAGCCGAGCAGTGCGGCATACGGGTCCTGCGATACCAGGCGAGTGCGCGGCGACGCGACGATGACCGTGAATCCCCCACCGCGATGGGCAACCACGAGGTTGATCAGGCGTCCACCAGGTCCAAGCGCCTGCGTCAGGACCGGACCTGTCGTCGTATCAGCTGCGGGAAGGCTCAGGGCCAGTTGTCCGAAGTCATAGCGCAACGGCGCGAGATCCAACGTTCCGTAACGCCCGCCTTCCTCATCCCACAATGACATCGAGACCTGCACCTGCGCTGCTGCGAGATCCGACACCGCATACCTCTGAAGCAACTCGGCGCGTGTGCCGGGCAACTCGTATTCGGCGAGCTCCTGGCCGAAGCGAACCAGCAGAAGACTTGCTTCGCCGTCGGCCCGCTCGAGCCCGGCGACATCGCGCATGGCGAGCTGGAGCCGCTGTTCCGTCGTGACGTTCCAGACGAAAAACGCGGCGACGGTTCCTGAGGCAAGCGCGACCAGGCCGGCAGTTCTCAGCTGCACGATTGGACGCCGGTCCAAGGCGATCATCGAAAGCCATGTCGCCGCCAGCCACGAGGCAAACAGGAGGAGGAAGAGGGGCGTCTGCCATTGCAGCCATAGGGTCGCTGTCGATCCGATAAACGGGAGCGCTATCCCGGAAGCAAGAGAACGCGTCAAAACCAGTCCACCGACCGCGAGCACTGCTGCGACCACGGCCGCAACCGCACGAAGCGGGGTTGCGCGGCGCGCCCGGATCACGGCAATCACCGCCAGGAGTACAAGCGATGCGAACATCAGGAGCGCACCCGCATTCGCCCCGAAGGGGCCGAGCCTCGTCGTATAGAAGTAAGCCGGATCGAAAGCGCTCGAAAAATTCGAGAAGGTACTCCACGGTATGAGCGCGATCGCCAGGCCTGCAATGACGAGAGTGAAGATCCGCCGCGACAGTTTCCGCCGATCGACCCATCCGATGGCGATGAGCACGAACACCAGAAGCGCGAGCAGTGCGACGCCCCACCCGCGTGCGCGGGCTGCGGTTGCGAAGCGCACGCGCTCCGCGGAGAGTGGCGTTGCGTCAACCCGCAGCAGGGGATGGCCTCCCTTTCCCGTAATGAGGGTTCCGGATAGCGAGTCGGCCGCCGCCGCGAAACGGAACGACTCGACCAGCCGGCGCTCGGGGATTCTGGACTCGAGGGCTACCGCGATTTCGTCGGCGGGTGCCTCCGCGTGAATGAGCGACATCGCAATTGCCCGGCGGGCGCCCCTTTCGACCACTACCTGCAGGCTGACATAAAAGTCGGCAAAGGTTACCGTCGTCCCGGTGCCCGTCAGCGCGGGAGCCGTGCGGACCTGGCCTGCCCACGCAATGGGCTGCCCGCCTTCGATGAGCACGACTCCTTCATCGTGGGAATTAGGTAACTTTCTCAGATGGGAGAACGCCGCGGCGGGGTCCGCCGGAGCCTCCAGAGCCTCGGCCGCGATCGAGGCAAGGCGAGCCTGAGCCGACCTCACAGCCGCCGCCATCGCAATTACAGCTTCGTCACGCCTGAAGGAGGGGTTGTCGGTAGCTGAATCAGCAGAGAATTCGCTGGCGCCCGCTGTACCACCATCATAAGGTATGAGGGGATCGCGCAGCCAGAACGCGAGGAGGGCAACCACAGCTCCTGCGACCAGTACCGCTACGCCAGAGCGACTCAGGATTCTAATCGCCGCACTCCGGGAATGACCCCACAATTACCGCCAACCACGCCTTCACTGGAAGACTTCACCAGGCCTGCTCCGCACCCGCCGATTGTTCCGCTGCCGCATAACGCACCACTGCGGATAAAGGAGCTGATTCCGATGCAGATCGAGGCGGTCATCGCAGATGACGCACGACTGATCATACCCGTAGGCACCTGCGAGCAACATGGTCCCCACCTTCCGCTGGGGACAGCGACGTACATAGCCGAAAGGCTCGCCGATGATCTTTCCGCGGAGTTCGGTGTGCTGCGCGCTCCGGCCGTTGAGTACGGCGTCAACGTCGATTCCGAGCGGGGCTTCACAGGCAACGCGTCGGTTCGCAAGAAGACGCTGCACCGGATGCTCAACGATTTGCTTGACTCATGGGAAGGGACGGGATTCAAGGAATTCATCCTGCTGACTGCACACGCGCACGACCCGCACCAGGAAGCTCTCGCTACGGTGATCACGGCTGGCGCGAGAGTGCGGGTGGTCGACATCTACGCGGTAAATCTCTCTGAGCTGCTTGAGGGCCAGACCGAGGCGATGCATGGCGATGAAGTGGACACTTCCATAATGCTGCACCTTGCTCCGGAGATGGTACACCTCGAGCTCGCGCGAGACTATATGATGTCACGCGAAGAGCTACGGCGTTACCGTCGCGGGTCACTGAAGGTTCCGAGCTCGAGTGCAGGATCCATCGGCAGGCCATCGCTCGCCACCGCGGAAAAGGGTCGCATCCTGTACGAAAGGATCCGCTCACGCATCAGCGACCGCATCTTCCTTGCGCCTGCGGTAACCGATTGACGCCAATGATGAAACCCGTTCCTCGGCAGTCCCGTATGTCACCATGAATCCACCATCACAATAAAATGACAAAGCGTTTGTGCCTGATATTGGCGCTCGCGGTTCCGGGTATGGCAGCCGCCCAGTCCACGACTGCCGTTCCTCCTGCCCAGTCGGCGACTCTGTCGCTTGACGAGGCAATCAATCTTGCCCGCAGAAATAATCCGGTGCACCAGGCGACGATCAACAATCGACGCGGTGCGGACGCGGCAGTGCGCGCCGCGCAGGGTCAGCTTTTGCCGAGCGCTGATGCGAGTTTCTTCGCGCAGCGCCAGCAGGGCGGCCGCCAGATCTTCGGTGGCACCGCGCTGGGCGCATCGTCCGACATCAACCAGTCGAGCTATCAGATCGGAATCGGCTACCGCGTCAATCGCGCGACGTTTATCACACCGCGGCTGCAGCGCGCGAATCGCGATGCCGTCGAAGCGGACATCACTGGAAGCTCCGAGTTGCTGCGTGCGACGGTCGCACAACAGTATCTCACCGTGCTGCAGTCAATCGCGCGCGCTGATCTTCAGGACACGCTGCTTGTCGCCGCGCAGGGCCAGCTGGTTCTCGCGCAGGCGCGCGCACTTGTCGGTTCAGGAACCGCGCTCGATGTATCGCGCGCCGAAGTTGCGGTCGGACAGCAGCAGGTTCAGGTACTGCAGGGACGTAACCAGATCGAGATCGAGAAGCTGCGTCTCTTTCAGCAGATGGGAGTCGAACAGCCTGCTGATGTAACGCTTACCACTCAGTTCACGACACTGCATGAAGCGCCAGCCCTCCCTGAGCTGCTGGCATCGGCACGCCAGGCGAATCCCGGTGTGCTTGCCCTGCGCTCGAGAGAGCGTGTAGCCGAGCTCAACGTAAAGCGGGCCCGGAGTGAGTATTCGCCGACGCTGAGTCTGAGCACGGGGATTTCCGGCTACACGTATTCGTTCGCGAACCAGAACACTCTCGTACAGCAGGCCGGAGCGGGAATTCTCGAGGGACAGGCGTCGTGCATCCGGCAGGAAGAGGTGAGAGCGGCACTCAAGCTTCCGAACAATCTCGCCGGCTGCCAGTCGCTTGTGTTCACAGATGCGGATGCGGCAAAGATCCGGTCTGACAATCGCCAGTTTCCGTTCAACTTCCAGAACTCACCGCGCTCCATCTCCGCGACCTTGTCGATGCCGATCTTCGACGGGTTTGCCCGGGAGCAGCGAGTTCAGGAAGCGCAGGCTGCAAACTCAGACGCGCGATTCAATGTTCGCGCCCGCGAGCTTGCGATCACTGCTGACGTGACAGCGGCGTACCTGACTCTCACAACGGCGGCACGGACTGCCGCGCTTCAGGCGCAGAATTCGGCGAAGGCGCGCCTGGAGCTCAGATTCACGGAGGACCGTTATCGCAACGGAGCCGTGAACTTCGTCGATCTCACAGAGTCACGCGCTGCCTATGAGCGCGCCGAAAGTGAGCGCATCAACGCGATCTACGATTACCACAAGGCGTTCGCTGCGCTGGAAAGCGCAGTTGGCCGTCCACTCAGATAACGGGAAAAAGGAAATGTCCAAGCGCACGAAGTGGGGAGTTGGCGGCGGTATCCTGTTGGTGATCGTACTCGTAGGCGCGCTCAGCGCCGCCAAGGGACGCAACAAGGCGACCGAGGTCAGAATGGAGATGGTTGAGCGCCGCGATCTCGTGGCGTCGGTCACCGCCAGCGGCCAGGTTCAGCCGCACAACAAGGTGGATCTCGCATCCGATATCACCGGGCGCATCGTGCGGCTGGCGGTCAAGGAGGGCGACCTCGTAACGAAGGGCCAGTTCCTTCTCGAGATCGATCCGTCACAGTATCGCGCCGCTGCGGAGCGAGCGGCCGCCGCGGTTGCGAGTGCAAGGTCGCAGGTGGCCAGCGCGCGACCGAATCTCCTGCAGGCGCGACGCAATTACGCTCGCCTGCTCGAGCTCAAGCGCGCCAACCCGACACTCGTTTCGGATGAGCAGGTCGAACAGCTGAAGACGCAGGTCGACGTGAATCAGGCTCAGCTGGAGTCTGCGCAGAACGGGATTGCGCAGTCGCAGGCATCACTTCGCGACGCGCAGAGCCTGCTGGCGAAGACTACCATCTATGCCTCGATGAGCGGACGCGTGACGAGACTCGTCGTGCGTGAAGGCGAAACGGCAATCATGGGAACGCTGAACAAGGATGCTGCCACGCTCCTCACGATCAGCGACATGAGCCTGCTCGAGACGAAGGTCAAAGTCGACGAGACCGACGTATCACGTATCTCGATCGGTGATTCGACTGTCGTCCAGATCGATGCTTTCCCCGACACCACTTTCGTTGGCCGCGTATCGGAGATCTCCAACAGCTCGATCAGGGCGGTTGGCGGAGGCGCGAATCCCGCTGACCAGGCAATCGACTACGAGGTCACGATAACGCTGCTCAACGCTCCGCCGACGACGAGGCCTGACTTCTCTGCAACAGCGAAGATCATTACCGACGTCAGGAACAACGTGCTGTCGATCCCGATTATCGCCCTCACCGTGCGCGAGGACTCGACCGCGAACCAGGACAGTGGCGCGGTGACATTGGCCAAGGCGGCGCCATCAAAGCAGGTCGGCAAGCGGGACATCGAAGGTGTCTTCGTGGTTGGCGCCGACAACAAAGTGACCTTCAAGCCCGTAAAGGTTGGTATAGCCGGCGAGAAGTACTTCGAGGTGGTCTCGGGTCTGAGTGAGAAAGACCGCATCGTCGGCGGAACCTATCAGGCAATTCGCGAGCTGAAGGATAGCGCGCGGGTGAAGAGCGCTCAGCCTGACAAGAAAGTGGAAGAGGCCAAGAAATCCTGATGCAGACAACCGAAGACATGCCGATGAGCTTCACCGCCGAACGACAGGCGGTGACCCAGCAGGCAGGATCGGCGCCGGACAAGGACTGGGTAATCGTCACTCGCGGCATCACGCGTGAGTACGACATGGGTGGTGAAATCGTACGCGCGTTGCGCGGCGTCGATGTGGCCATCCGCCGGAACGAGTACGTGGCAATCATGGGCCCATCGGGGTCGGGCAAATCGACCCTGATGAATCTGATCGGTTGCCTCGACACGCCTGACGCCGGCGAATACTGGCTTAGTGGCAATCTCGTCTCATCGATGGCTGACGACGAGCTCGCTCGCGTTCGCAATCGCGAAATCGGTTTCGTGTTCCAGACTTTCAATCTGCTGCCTCGGGCGACTGCGCTTCACAATGTGGAGCTGCCGCTCGTATATGCGGGCGTTCCATCGGACGAGCGACGCAAGCGCGCCATCGCAGCACTCGAGCGCGTGCAGCTCGGCGATCGTATCACTCACCGCCCGAACGAGCTTTCGGGTGGACAGCGCCAGCGCGTCGCGATCGCCCGGGCGCTCGTCAACAATCCGGCGATCCTGCTTGCTGACGAACCAACGGGAAATCTCGACTCGAGCACTTCGGAAGAAATCATGCGTGTCTTCGAGGAGCTCGCGACCTCGGGCCAGACCGTGATCATGGTAACTCACGAGCCCGACATCGCAGCCCATGCGCGCCGAGTGATTGTGCTGCGTGACGGAATGATCGAGAGCGACGACAGGCGCGACAGATTTGCCGCGAAGATGCAGGTTGGCGGACCGGCTTCAGCTCACAAGTAGGCAATGCCCTTCATCGACGCCATTCGCCTGGCGCTCTCGCAGATACGCGTGCAGAAGCTCAAGAGCTTCTTCACGCTGCTCGGCGTCGTCATCGGTGTCATGTTCCTGATCGCCGTCGTGTCCATCGTGGAAGGCATGTCCAGCTACATGGAGCATGACTTTGTCGGCAAACTCGTCGGTGTCAACACGATAAGCCTGAAGAGAAACGGTGACTTCCAGGATGTCAGCGAAGAGGAGTGGCGGGCAATGCAGCGTCGCCCGCGCGTCCTCATCACCGATGTGGAGCCGGTAGTCTCGGCCCTCCCCCCGGGTACGCTCTGGTCAGCGGAAGGATACGATAACGTCCCGATGTCGTCGCGCTGGGCCAAGCCAGCGACTCTCGAGGCGTGGGCCGTTGACGGTGACTACTTCCAGATTCGCGAGATGAAGGTCTCGAAGGGCAGGCTGATCACATCGCAGGAAATGGCGCTTGGAACGCCCGTGGTCGTGGTTGGTGAGGAGATTGCCGAACGGTATTTCCCCGACCTCGACCCTATCGGCCGCGAGCTGAAAGTCGCCGGTCTTCCCTATACCGTCATCGGCGTCGCGGAATCGCAGGGCAGCATCTTCGGGCTGTCGCTCGATCGTTTCGCCATCGCAC
>JAYUWU010000233.1:0-2996 GCA_043753365.1 Gemmatimonadaceae bacterium
ACTTGCGCCCTCACCCGGCGCTGGCGCGCCACCCTCTCCCTCGGGAGAGGGGAGGGATGCGGCCCTTCGGGCCCTGCTACTTTCCTCGGAACCAGCGGAAGACCGCTCCACGCGGATAGCTTTTCCCGCCCCGCTTGTCGATCACTTCGACCTGAATGTCCGTATCCAGACTGACACCGTCGGGCCGATCGCTGAGCTCGAGAAGAAATCCCGGAGCGGGCGTTTGCGGATACCAGGGAAATCGGGCTGTAACGTCGGGACGCATTTCGAGAGCAGCAGGAATCCGTGTTCGCCCTCCTCCGAAGAGAATGTTGACTCCAGCAACTCCATCGGGGGCAAAGGCCCATCCGTAAATGGAAAGCTTCCCGTGTGCTTCGTCTCCGTTCTGCGGCCTCTCCAGCTTGCCGAAGGGGATTGTGTTGAACGACTCGCCATCCTTTCGGAGAAAGCTCTCGAGGTTCTGCTCCCGCGTTCTCCCTGCGCCATCGAACCGATCACCGCTGACTAGCCGAGGCCATTCCGGTTCCACGCTCGTCACGGCAAAGACGTAGTCACCTGAGACATCGTGATCGAATCGACGGACGAATGCCAGACGACCGCTGCGAAGCTCACGCATGAGCCACTCGGTCTCGAATGGTCTGGCCACCATGTCGGCGTGAATCACGAGGAGCGAGCAGCCGATGCCTTCAAGCTGGGTCACGAGTTCGCTGCTCACCGGACTTGCATTCGAAAGCCCTGCGAGCCTGGCGTGGAGCTTCGTTTCGAAGCCGGATGCCCCGTTTACGATTGGACGATGGTGGAGAGTTGAGTTGTAGACGTACTCGAACTTGATCCATTCATTCATCGGGAGCTCCAGCGTAGCCCCTCGGATTGGAGCGTCTTTCAGCCACTGGTAGACAGCGGGAATCTCTTTTGACACACGCGTCCATTGGAATCGTTGCTGGACGTCGACCCAGCAGAGAAGAGCAAGGATGGCAGTGATCACTCCGCCGACCAGCTTCGTTCTGCGCTCCACCATTGCGCTCACTCCGTACGCGGCGAGCGTGGAAAGACCGATCAATGCGATGAATGCCCATCGCGCCGGGACTCGGATGCTTTGAAACGGAGAGAGGGTAAACAGCGCGCGGTGAAAGAAGGCATTGAGACCGAGCGATCCGAGAAATCCGACGGCGACCCAGAAGATGGCGAGCCAGAATCCGGCAGGTCTCGAAAGGGCTTCCAGGCGGCCAACGAATCGTGCGAGATACCTTCTGTACGTTCGGGCGGAAGCCAGTTCGAGATCAAGGTGAGGGGAAAAATTACCGGTCCTTCGGACGAGCAGCAGACCCGATGCGGCAAGTACGAGCAGCATCACGCCGGGGAACAGGCTTCGCTCGTCGTGCCGGGCACGAGCATCGGAGAGCCCTCCATACAACGCGCTGCGCCGGGGCGCGATCAGCCAGTCCTTCCACGTCGCCGAGTAATACATCGCATCCGCTCTGTCCCGCTTCATCCCGTAGAGCTTTGACACCTTCTGGTATGGATAAAGGACAGGGATGAGGCAGCACAAAGCAATCAGCCATGCAGCGAGCAACGGGAGCCAGCGTCTGATCGCTCTCGCCTGTCCATCGAAAATCATGAGTAGAGCCAGCGAGAAAGCAGCCGTCACCGAGCCGAATACGAACCAGTGGACATTCGTGATGCCATTCATGAAGTAGGCGCAGGCAACGATTAGAGCTGCCTTCCACCCTGGCTCTCTTGCATAGCGAAAGATCGCTGCCAGAAGTAGAGGAATCCAGAGGCCCCACACATGCTGGAGATGAACGATCTGCTCGAAGCGGATGAGCGCAAAGCCGTAAAGGAATCCGCCGATAAGCGCTGCACCGACCGACCCCGTGAGCATTCGGCAAAGCACGAAGCCGCCCCAGGCCGATAACGCAAACCCGAGGAGCAGAGCAATGTTGTAGACCTCGATCGCGGAGAGACCGGCGGCACGGAGGGGAGCGACGACGATTGCAATTCCGAACAGGTTCTCGCTGAATGCGAGTGCATAACGGGAAGGGTGAAAGATCGGCGCGTGCCAGACCTCGGCGTTCGGGTGCACTGCCGCGTACATGACCCAGTCGAGAATCCAGGTGTTGATGAACGAGTCGCCGCGCTCGGGAAACGTGGCCGAGAGATCTGCCGCCAGAGGCCAGGTCAGTTGTACGGCGAGGAGCAGATATAGAACGATCGCTGCAAGGTGCGTAGCCACGCTTCTGGCGAAGTGGGGACCTCTCATCGTTCTACTGGCATTTCTCACAGACCTCTGTTAGCACACACAGAGTGTCATCCCGAGCGTCGAGCGAGGGATCTGGGCGGGGGCTTCATGCACGAACAACGATTCCGTATCATGACTCACGGCGTAAGGCCCCCACCCAGATCCCACGCTCGACGCTCGGGATGACACACCGTTGTTTATGAAAACGACACTGATCATTCCCGCTCTCGATGAAGAAGCAGGTCTCGATCGCGTCCTCTCTGAGCTCAAGGCTGATCCTGTCGCTTCGAGTCTCATCAGCGAGATCATCGTTGGAGACAACGGCAGCCGGGACTCCACCCTTTCAGTCGCTTCGCGCCACGGCGCCCGTGTTGCCACAGTAGCCAGACGCGGCTACGGAGCGGCATGCGCCGGGGCCCTCGCGCTCCTCCGCACCGATTGCGAGATTGTCGTCTTCATGGACGCCGATGCGTCCGACGACCCTTCTGAACTATCTCGCCTGATCGATCCCATCGTGCGCGGGGACGCGGACCTCGTGATTGGCTCGAGAACCCTCGGCATCGCGGAGTCGGGAGCACTGACGCCTCAGCAACGCCTCGGCAATCGACTCGCGGTTTTCCTAATCCGTCGCCTCTTCGGGTGGACCTATACCGACCTCGGGCCATTTCGAGCCATTCGCCGCTCCCTGCTCGACCGCATCGACATGCAGGATCGCGCCTACGGATGGACGGTGGAGATGCAGGTGCGCGCGCTTCAG
>JAYUWU010000234.1:0-2990 GCA_043753365.1 Gemmatimonadaceae bacterium
GAGAACTCATTGAGCTGACGCCCCCGACTGAGCGAGCATTTCTCGTCGGGGCGCAGCGCAAGCGGCCGATCGGCCGCAGTGGTCCGGCAGCTGATTCACCGGTAGCGGGCGGAGGAACTTCCGCGTCACGCTCGCAGGTCATGAGCGAACATCTCGACGAGCTTGCCGAGCTCGTCGACACCGCTGGCGGTATCGTAGTCGGGCAGCTGACTCAGCAGATCGACAAGCCGAACCCTGCCACCTACCTCGGCAAAGGCAAGATCGAAGAGCTGACTCTTCGCCTTGCTGAAACCGAGGCGACCCTCATCGTGTTCGACGATGAGCTCACTCCTGCGCAGGGCAAGAACATCGAGGTCGCAACGGGCCAGCGGGTGATGGATCGCGCCGAGCTCATCCTCGACATCTTTGCGACGCGTGCGAGGTCGTCGGAGGCGAAGATGCAGGTCGAGCTCGCACAGCTCGAGTACATGTTGCCGCGACTCCAGCGCATGTGGAGTCACCTCGAGAAGTTCCGCGGTGGTATCGGCGTGCGCGGTCCTGGTGAAACGCAGCTCGAGACCGACAGGCGGTTGATCAACAATCGCATTCGGCTGCTGAAGATGCGGCTCACTGACGTGCAGAAGTCGCGCGAGGTGAGGCGTACGGGTCGCAAGGGCCAGTTCCGCGCATCGCTCGTCGGTTACACCAACGCGGGCAAGTCTTCAATACTGCGTTCGCTGTCAGGCTCGTCATCAATTTTCGTCGAGGATCGGCTTTTTGCGACGCTCGACCCGTTGACGCGCGATATCCATCTCGCTGAGAATACTTCGGTGTTGCTTACGGATACCGTCGGGTTCATACGCAAGCTGCCTCACGATCTCGTCGCTTCGTTCAGGGCGACTCTCGAGGAAGTGGCGGAGTCGGGCCTGCTGCTGCATGTGATCGATGCGAGTCATCCGACGTGGGAAGAGCAGAGAACCGTCGTGAATCAGGTACTTGGGGAGATTGGCGCGAGCGATACTCCGGTCCTGTATGTGTTCAACAAGATCGACCGGATACCGGAGGAAGAGTTGCTCTCGCTCGAGACGCGGATTCAGAATCTCGTGCCCGGCTCAGTCTTTGTTTCGGCTGTTACTAAGGAGGGACTCGAGCCGCTCAGGCGGTCGCTGCTGGCGCATGCGCGGCTGCGCACACCGGTGTCGGAGATCAGGCTCCCGTTGTCTGACGGCAAGCTGCTGGCGGAGATTCACCGGGAGGCAGAAGTGCTCGAGCAGAAGCACGTGGGTGAAGAGATCGTGATCACCGCGAGGCTCGAGGAAGCCCTTGCCGGAAGGCTGAGGCGTGCAGGTGCTGGAGTGAAACCTGCACAGTCGGGAATCGGAAGCGAGTCCGCGTAATAATACTGTTACACACCTGTTTGCATTAAGACTTTGTGCCCTGTAAGATCATCGGCTGCATGCTGTCATTAACTCCCCACTCGTCAGTCGAGCCATGAGTATCGTTTTCTGGCTCGGATCGGCATTGGTGCTGACCATTGGTCTCGCGCTTGCGCTCACGCCAATCGTTACGCGCAGCGCGAGTAGATTCAGCCTCTTCGATTCGCCTGATGAAGAACGCCGGACGCATCTCGAGCCGGTCCCGCGACTCGGCGGCTTCGCGGTGTATCTCGTCGCCGCTGTTGTTGCATCACTGCTGTTCGTGCGCACCGCGCCACTGTTCGTTCCGGATGGACCGCCGGGCGACGCCCAGATCAGGCTGCTCGCCGGCGTGTTTCTTGGATCAGCGGTCCTGTTTCTCACGGGGCTCGTCGACGACCTGAAGGGATTGTCGCCTGCGGCGAAATCGGCGGCACAGATTCTCGCAGCTGCAATCGTCTACTACTTCGGCTTCCGCATTTCATCGATCGCGCTCGGATACGGGGAGGGCGTACCGGTCGGCGTGCTCGAGATCCCGTTGATATTCCTGTGGATCGTCGGCCTCACCAACGCTTACAATTTCATCGACGGATTGAACGGACTCGCAGGTGGCGTCGCAGTCGTTGCATGCGCGACAATTGTCGTAGTAGCCTTCGCACTCGGCAACTATTTCGTTCTGATTCCCACCGTCGCGCTCGCCGGCGGACTGCTGGGGTTTCTCCCGTACAACTTTCCTAAGGGACGGATCTTCCTCGGGGATTCGGGCAGTCTGCCCATCGGGTTTCTGCTGGCTGTATTGACCGTCCAGGCGTCGGTGAATGAATCCGGCGCGGTGCTGGCAATCATCCCGATTCTGGCTGTGTCAGTTCCGATGCTGGATGCGACGCTGGCGATTCTCCGCAGGTGGCTGCGTCACGTACCGCTGTCAGGCGCGGACGCGCGGCACATTCATCATCGCCTCCTTGCACTGGGCCTGTCGCCGAAGCGTACCGCTGTGATACTGTGGGCGCTAGCGGCGGGAATGGCCGGGTTCGGACTTCTCATCGCGCTCACCGCGCCGTTCGTTGCTGCATCGATTGCGATCCTTGGCATAATCGGTGTTGCTGTCATGCTGATCTACGGAACGAACGTGCTCGCTTATCATGAGATCACGATCGCCGGTGAGGTTCTGATGTCGGCGCCAAGCCGCGCGCGTCGCGTGATCAGCGACCAGATACTCGCGATGGACCTCATAACGCAGCTGCATCGCACTGAGGACGTGCACGAAGTGGCGGAGATCGTCGCCGCGGGCGCGCACCAGTTTGGTTTCCTTGGAATGGAGCTGACCGGCGACGACATCGCGGCTGACAGGATGGCCGAGCGCGTTCTGCCGGCACACTGGGCGTGGAAGCTCGACTATCCGATTCGGATTGGTGGAGATCCGCGGTCTGTTTCCTACGTGCTCAGTATCTGGTGCAGTCCGGAGCAGAGCACACGGCCGTACGGCGCCGAAAGGGTTGCTCGACTTCTCGGTCCTGCTTTGCAGCGATGGTTCGAGGTGAGAGCACTGAGACCTGAGGGTGCGCCAGTTCGCGCTCGGCTGACTCCTCCGACTGG
>JAYUWU010000235.1:0-2975 GCA_043753365.1 Gemmatimonadaceae bacterium
ATCGAGCTCCGGGATCACAACGTGAGCGTCACCGTGGTGTATCCGGGATTCGTGGCGACGGACAAATGGCATCGTGCTGTAGCTTCCGATGGGGGCACCCTCGGAACCCGACCGGTCCGGAAGACCGTGATGAGTGCTGAAGATTGCGCCCGGAAAATAATCGAGGCCGCCGGCCTGCGGCGGAGGGAAGTCGTGATGAGTCTGGTGGCACGGGTCGGCATGTTCATGAAACTGATCTTGCCTCACGCAGCCGATACGGTCGCGCAGTGGAAGGTAACGCACGGTCGTTGACACCACCTTTATATTCAACGCTCAACTCAGGAGAGCATAAATGAAGACACAAGCATCGATCCTGTTGGCCGCGCTCGTTCTTGGCGCGTGCACAACCAAAGAGAGCGCGCCCCCCGCAGACAGTGCGGCCGCCGTGTCTGCGAACGCTGATCCCGACATCAATGTTGCCGCAGGCGGCATTCCTGCCGGATACTCCGCACGGACCGATCGCCCCGACGCCGCCATAACTGGCGCAAGCTACGCGGCGAGCGGGAGTAACTGGGAAGTGAAGACGGGTCCTGCACACATCATGTACGCCGAAAAGGACACGGCGAGCGGCAGCTACACGGCATCCGCTACCATCGAGCAGCTGGCGAAACCGACGCATCCCGAAGCTTACGGCCTTATCATCGGCGGACGCGATCTCGATCTGCCGACTCAGACGTACACCTACTTCGTGGTCCGCGGAACCGGTGAGATGCTTGTGAAGGTCCGGGAGGGAGATCAGACTCGTGACGTCGTTAAATGGACAGCCATCGCTGATATCCCGAAGGAGGATGCATCGGGCAAGGCAACTTATGCGTTGTCTGCGAGTGTGACTGGCGATGCGGTGAAGTTCGCGGTCAACGGAAAGCAGGTTGCATCCATGAGCAAGGCAGGTTTGCCGGTTGATGGAATTGCCGGACTTCGCATCAATCACAACCTGCACCTCAACGTCACACCAGTCTCGATTCAGAAACCTTGATAGTTCGCGGAATCGCGGCACTTGCCCTTGCCGCGGTTCTATATGCGGGGTTCCGGCCGGTCGGGCCGGTCCCGCCTCTTGGTCCGCTGCTCGATCCTGCCAACGGGGCGTGGGCTGGCGCAGCGTCGACGACGTTCCGCGGCGTCCAGTCCCTCTCGATTCCCGGCCTCACGAAACCGGTTCGCGTCGTCTTCGACGATCGCGGAGTGCCACACATTTTCGCGGACACTGAGCTCGATGCATATCGCGCGCTCGGTTTTGTCGTAGCCCGCGACAGGCTGTTCCAAATGGAGGCGCAAACACGCGCAGCTTCAGGACGACTCAGTGAGTGGGCCGGCAAGCGCGTGCTCGAGGCAGACAGGGAAGCGCGGTCACTTGGCCTCGCATGGGCGGCGGAGCGCAAGCTAGCCGCGTACGACACAACGACTTTCGGCTATCGCGCGCTGGTCGCGTATGCAGGTGGCGTCAACGCCTGGATAACATCGATGCGACCTCGCGACCTCCCCATCGAGTATCGTCTCCTGAACGCACGCCCGATCGCCTGGGAGCCGCTGCACTCCCTGTATTTTCTGTCGCGCATGTCGATGACGCTTGGACTCAATGACGCGACGATGAAACGTATGCGCGCCCAGTCGATCGTCGGGGCCGCGGCAGCCGACGCGCTCTTCCCGCTCAACAGCCCGATTCAGGAACCGATCCAGCCGAATGGCCTTGGGGGTCCGCGATTCGATTTCTCCGAGCTGCCTCCACCAGGCGCAGGCGACAAGAGCGTCGCATCCGCACTGAGGTTACAGGAAAAGTTGCTGGCCACACTTGCACGAGGCGGCCGAACCGATGGTGGCGACGCCCTCGGAAGCAACAACTGGGCTGTGTCACCGTCGCGCTCATC
This sequence comes from Gemmatimonadaceae bacterium, assembly GCA_043753365.1. Taxonomy (GTDB): domain Bacteria; phylum Gemmatimonadota; class Gemmatimonadetes; order Gemmatimonadales; family Gemmatimonadaceae; genus UBA4720. Next base: position 1,905 of record JAYUWU010000235.1, read on the forward strand.
CACTGGCAATGCACTTCTGGCGGGCGATCCGCATCTGGAGCTGTCCCTGCCATCGGTGTGGTACGAAATGCACATCGTCGTGCCGGGAAAGCTCGATGTTGCCGGCGTCGGATTCCCGGGAATGCCAGGAATTGCGATCGGCTTCAATCGCGATGTCGCGTGGACATTCACAAACACCGGATCTGACGTCAGCGACTACTACGCGGAAACAGTAGACGACAGCGCGAGTCCGACCAGCTACAAACTCGACGGAAGCTATCGGCCGCTGGACAAGCGCACAGAAGTGTATCGCGATGCCGGCGGGTCGATCATCGCCACGGACACGGTTTATTACACGCATCGCGGACCCATGCAGAAAGTCGATGGGTCGTGGCTGTCCATGCGATGGACCGCGTACGAGCCGTCCACGGAGCCTGACAATTTCCTCGCACTCGCAGCAACAAGGAGCGTGGACCAGTGGCTCGACGCGATGCGGAGTTACGTGGTTCCCACACAAAACGGCCTGGTTGCCGACAGGGATGGGAACATAGCGATTCGATCGAGCGGCATGTATCCCGTTCGGCCCGGCGACGGCCGTGGAGATGTCGTTCGCGACGGATCGAGTTCGGCGAGCGACTGGACGGGTCAGCTGCAGGTAGAGCGATACCCCTTCGCAAGAAATCCAGTTCAGGGTTTTATCGCGTCAGCGAACCAGCAGCCCGTAGACCCGGCTCAGAATTCCGCGTATATGGGCTCTGACTGGTACTCACCATGGCGCGCCATGCGCATTGCGTCTCTCTTGAGGTCGAGTCCGAAAGTGACGCCGAACGACATGCGCAAGTTCCAGACGGATCCGGGAAGTGCCCGGGCCCAAGCGTTCGTTCCGTTGTTTCTTGCAGCCGGGGCGCGCGAAGATTCAGCCGGCCGGGGCAGCGAAGCACTGCGTGAAGCAGCCCGATTGCTGGCTGAATGGGACAAGCGCTACGTAGTCGATAATCGCCGCGCCGCGTTGTTCGAGGCGGCAATGGTCGAGCTCGGTCGCCGCACCTGGGATGAACTTGCAGTCGCAACCGATACTGCGGGGATACCGAG
>JAYUWU010000236.1:0-7487 GCA_043753365.1 Gemmatimonadaceae bacterium
AGGACATCGCTCGCCCAGTGGTCGTTGTTGTAGATCCGTGAAACGCCAGTGACAGCAGCGGTCCCGTAAGTGAGTAGGCCAACCGGCCATCGCGCATCAGGCCACCAGTGACTCGTTTCCGCAGTCACCACCGATGCGAACGCGAAGGCTGCAGTTGAATGCCCCGATGGAAACGAGCGATAGTCCCCACCACCACGGATGCCGCGGAACAACTTGAAGTTCCCAGCGTCGGCCGTGTCGGCGTACGGCCTGGCTCGGCCAGCGAGCATCTTCATCCCGACGGTGACAACGTTTGCCAGGACGACCGCCCCCGAAGCGTGCAGCCCGAGATCCTGCACACGTCGGTTTCCGCTCGCAGTCCCGATGAGGTAAAGCCCTCCACCCGCGATCACAGTTCCGGGATTTCCCCAGATACGCCCTGCATCCGACCCGATTCGCAACATCCGGTTCGCCTGTCGTGCCTCGTCCTGAAGCTCTCGGGTGAACCACTTGTCGAGCGGCGCCGCTGCAGCCGACGCTGCGAGAAAGCCTGCGGCCAGCACCGCATCGCCCGTTGTGAAGAGGGGACGATCCGTGTGCAGCGTGTCCTGCGTCTGCGCCTGTGCGACAGATGCGGCAGCACACAGCATGACGATTGTTCGCCTGACGGCTCTCAGCTTCCCTCCCCCTGCCCGGTCTCGGTGCCGCGTGGTCCCTGATGCCATATTTATTGGATGCTCAATATTGATCTGACAGGCCGGAGAGCGCTCGTTGCGGGAGTCGCCGACGACGGTGGATTCGGCTTCGCCATCGCAAAGTCTCTGGCAGAAGCGGGGGCTTCAGTGGTGGTCGGCACATGGCCACCCGCGCTCAACATCTTCATGAACCTGCTCGAACGCGGGAAGATGGATGAATCCCGCCGCATGTCCAACGGCAAGCTCCTCGAATTTGAAAAGATTTATCCGCTCGACGCTGCCTTCGACACCATCGCCGATGCGCCGCCGGAAGTTACAGGTAACAAGCGCTACGCGGGAACCGGTGATTTCTCCATCGACGGCCTTGCCGCGCGCCTGAAAGAGGATTTCGGTGAAAAACCGCTCGACATCGTTGTGCATTCCCTCGCGAATGGACCTGAGGTCAAGCGTCCTCTTATCGACACCAGCCGCAATGGTTATCTCTCCGCCATCGGGGTAAGCGCCTATTCAATGGTGTCGATGGTCAGCAAGCTTGGCCCCATGATGCGGGACAAGGGCTCGTTCCTTTCGTTGACGTACATGGCGAGCGAGAAGGTCATTCCAGGGTACGGTGGCGGAATGTCGTCAGCGAAGGCCGCACTCGAGAGTGACACGCGCACGCTTGCGTACGAGGCGGGGCAGAAGTTTGGTGTGCGCGTGAATGCGATTTCCGCCGGCCCGTTTGCGTCGAGGGCAGCAAGCGCCATCGGCATCATCGAGAAGATGGTCGAATACTGTGCCGCGAATTCGCCGCTCAACGACCCACTGACTGCAGAAGAAGTCGGAACTGCAGCGGCGTTCCTGTCGAGCCCCCTCAGCAGCGGCATCACTGGAACCATCCTTTACGTGGATAAGGGGTATCACTCGATGGGCATGTCCGTTTCCGCTGCTCGCGGAAGCGAGAACCCGTCCTGATTCTCCCGAGCCTTCGTCACTGAGCCATTTGCGCAACATCATCGCGGTCTGCGCCCTTCTCCTTAGCGCGCAGGGATGTTTTATCGTTCGCAGGAATGCGACACCCCCTGAGCCAAAGAAGACGCCGGCTCAGCTGCGCGCTGATTCCATCAGGAAAGCGGATGCCGCGGCGGGACTGAAGCCGTACGACTCGGTCATCACCGCCCGCGCCCAGACACGCGTCGGACTTTTCAGGACGCACCGGCTTGGTGATACGCTGTACTTCGAGATACCACGGTCGGAGCTTGGCCGAGACATGCTTCTCGTTGGGCGGTTCGCGCGTGCTTCTGGTGGAAGCAGCTACGGCGGCGACACGTTCACCGAGCGCGTGCTGCGCTGGGAGAGACACGGGAATCGTATTCTGCTTCGGAGTTTGACGTTCGAGCTCGCCGCGGATCCCTCGCTTCCGGTATATCAGGCGGTGACCCAGGCGAGTTATCCGCCGATTGTTGCCGCGTTCAACATCGAGTCATACGGTCCCGACAGCGCCGCCGTGATCAACGTCACGCCGCTTTATACGACGAACGTTCCGGAGTTCATTGCCGCGCGCGGCTCACTCGATGACAAGCGGTCGTTCGTCGAGCACGCTGCGGCATTCCCGGACAATGTTGAGGTCGAAGCAACACAGACCTTCACGCCTGAACATCCACCCGATTCACAGCGCGGGCTCGGACCCATCCCTGCCCAGAGTATTCTTGCGCACTGGAGCATGGTCCGCCTGCCCGCGCGGCCAATGAAACCGCGACTCGCTGACCGGCGCGTCGGTTATTTCGAGGTCAGGCAGACTGATTTCGGGACTGACCAGCACCGTTCGGTTACACGCGGTTTCATCACGCGCTGGCGCCTCGAGAAGAAACACCCCGACTCCGCTGTCTCCGATCCGGTCAAGCCGCTCGTGTATTACGTGGACCCGGCAACTCCAGCTCAGTGGATTCCATGGATCAAGAAGGGAATCGAGGATTGGCAGCCCGCATTCGAGGCCGCCGGATTTCGCAATGCGATCGTCGCCAGGAACGCGCCGACTGCGGCGGAAGATCCAGACTGGTCGCCTGAAGACGTCCGCAACACGGTAGTGCGCTGGTTGCCCTCCACGACTGAGAACGCTGACGGTCCGCACGTGCACGATCCGAGAAGCGGCGAAATTCTCAATGGATCGATCCGCATTTTCCATAACGTCCTGAACCTCGTGCGGAACTGGTATCTCGCGCAGGTATCGCCGCTCGACCCACGCACCCACCGACTGCCGCTTCCCGATTCACTGATGGGCAGGCTGCTGCAATACGTCGTCGCGCACGAAGTCGGACACACGCTTGGGTTCCAGCACAACATGAAGGCGAGCTCGACCTATCCGGCTGACAGCGTGCGCAGTGCATCGTGGGTTCGCCGCATGGGTCACACGCCGACGCTGATGGATTACTCGCGCTTCAACTACGTTGCCCAGCCAGAGGATCGTATCCCGCTCGAGGACCTGATTCCTCGCGTCGGCCCGTACGATCTGTTCGCGACAAGATGGGGTTACGCGCCGATTCAGGGAGCGCAAACCCCTGACGATGAAAGAGCGGCGCTCAATGCGCTGGCAGAAATGCAGGACACTGTGCCATGGTTTCGCTTCACGACATCAGGTTCGCGCGACATCGATCCCGGTGAAGTCAGTGAGGCTGTAGGCGACGCAGATGCGGTTAAATCAACGCGTCTCGGGTTGCTCAACATCAGGCGCACGGTCCCGTTGCTGATGCCTGCCACACTGCGCCCCGGTCAGGACAACGCCGAGCTCCTCGAGCTTTACGACCGGCTGCTCGATCAGTGGGCACAGGAGATCGAGCACGTCGTCAACATCGTCGGCGGATCCGACAGCCGCGAGAAATACGGCGGTCAGCTCGGCCCACGCTTCACGCCGATCTCACCGGCAAGACAACGTGAAGCGATGCGCTTTATCGCCGAGCATGCGTTCAGGACGCCGGATTATCTGGTGGATGCGCAGATCCTTCGACGCCTCGAGCCGGATGGAGCACTGCGACGCGTCGGTTCGACGCAGGCACGCATCCTCTACACACTGATGGATACCGAGCGTTTGAACCGCCTCCTCGATTACGAGGCACTCGCCAGATCCCGCAGCGATGTATACCCACTGGCCGATATGCTTGGAGACTTGCGAAAGTCGATCTGGGCTGAGCTGTCGTCTGGCAGGGTTGCGATCGATCCGTTCCGCCGGAAGCTCCAGCGCAACTGGTTGTCGCAGACAGATGCTCAAATCAATCCATTACCGGCGATGATCATTACGCCACAGCCAACGCGTACCTCACGAGGGCGGAGCAACGTGAGCACTGACGTTCGCGCGCTTGTGCGCGGTGAGCTCACTGATCTTGATGCGCAGCTTCGCGCTGCGATTCCGCGCGCTGAGAATCGAACTACTCGCCTGCACTTGATCGATGTCAGAGCGGAGATCCAGCGGATCCTGAATCCTGAGGGTTAGGTTGGCCCTCTCCTGAAACTGCGCGATGCGGAACTACGAAAAAAAGGGGGGAGTTTCAACGAGAACTGCCGAGTTACGTGAGTTTGCGTCCACGCGGCTGCACGGTCCTGCGTTCGTGCTCTGCCCATTTTGGGATAACAGCAGAACCGCCCACGTGCTGTCCCGCAGTTACCCCAAATTGATGAGGCTGGAATGCGGGACATTCTCGCCATTGGAGCGACAACTCATGTAACTCGGCAGTTCTCGTTGCAACTCCCCAATTTTGTTTCTGTAGTTCCGCCTCTAGTTAGTCTTTCAGGCGAAGCGCTCGCTCCCTCGCTTCGATCTGCTTCCTGAGTTCTTCCAGCTTCTCCTTCGAAAACGGGCCACTGAGCGTGACGTTTCGTTTCGTCACCGAGTCCGTCCAGCTGATTGAAATCACCGGGAAGCGTTGATTGAAAGTAGGAGGAGGCGGCGCGGAAACACTCGCATCGGCTGCGCGCGCGCTCAGCTGCTCTCTTGCCATCGCTCTCACTGGTAACAGTGCCGACGTTTCTGTGAGGGTTACCGTCGCCCCTGGCTCAACCAAGAAAATCGTGGTTCGTGTGATGGACGTGCTGTCGCTGCTGACAACTGTGAGACCTGCGACGTCAGATTCGGCTGCAGCACCCGTGGCGGCGAGATTTTCAGGCATCGACACTGTCGCTCCTGCAGCTCTCCCTTCGAGCGCCTTCGCCATCGGCGAAGCCGCAGCAGGTGGTGCCTGCATCACGGGCGCAGCATTCGCAACTCCGTCGGCGATTTCGCGCCGGGCCTGCGCACGCGGGTCGAGGGGGCCGGGCCCTGCCACCTGCGGCCGCGCCGGCAGCCGTGCTGGCGTTGTTGCTCGAGCAACAGACTCCGCGGGTGCGGAAGCCGTTTCATCAGCAGCATCAGCCCGCAGCGACTGAGAAGTCTCAGCCGATGGCGCGCTCATCACTTGTTGCGATAACTCCTCGACACTCTTCCCGTCGCGATCCTGCACGAGCAGCATCGATGCACCGGCAACAAACAGCACTGCGGCGGCCGCACGAAACTGTGTCGTCGAATACCACGCCGGTCGTCGGACAGGAGTGGCCTGGCGCGGGATCACTCCTCCCGGAACTATGTCGAGCGCCGATACGATGCGTGATGAGGCAGCGATCAAGCCGCGAGCCTCAGCCACAGCCGCGGCACATTCCGCGCATGCCGCAACGTGTGTCTCGACGTCCGCGCCCTCTTCTGTTGAAAGCGCGCCATCGAGCCACGCGTGAATTGTCCCTTCGTCAGGATGCTGCATTTTTCTCCCTCTCATCGCGCTCGTGTTGAAGCGCTTCATAACTCTCGACCAGCCTGCGTCTCGCTCGCGAGAGCGTTGTCCCGACAGATCCCGGGGAAAGCTCCAGGGCTTCCGCTATCTCCGCGTAATCAAGTCCTTCTTCCCGCATCAGCAGCGCGAGCCTGTCTCGCTCCGCCAGCCCGTCGACCGCTTTTCGAGCGAGCGCTGCTTCCTGTGCTCGCTCGAGGGTCGTCGGTTCCGGCTCGGACACACTGTCCCGCTCCTGTTCTGCGAGCAGCGCCAGGTGCCGTCTTCGTCGCGCATCCTTGCGCGCTTCGTCTCTCACAAGATTCGTCGCCACAGCGAACAACCATGCCCTCTCGTTGGTTATTGTTTCCTGCCTGAGAGCTCGAACGAACGTCTCCTGCGCAACTTCCTCCGCCCAGTCGCGGTCCCCCAGCCGCCGCGTCAGGTACCTCACCAACGCGGCGTTATGGGTTCGGAAGAGGCGCTCGACGTCGGTCACTGCCAGCGTTCTTTCATTTGATCGAGAGCCGAACCGTCGATCGTTGTGATCCCATCATCACCGATCTCGATCACGATGGACTTCCCTGCAATTCGCACCCGGTTGCCCAGGGCGAAGGCCTCGCGGAGCTCAGGTATGGCATCCATGAGCTCGAAGTAGGCATCGGAGAACGCACGTACCTTCGTTACCCGGAGCGAGTCGGTGACGCGAGTGTCGACCCATGTTTCTCCACGCAGTGCGAACGTACGAGCGCCGACTCGCTTCAGGTTGTCGCTCTTTGCAAGGTCGGCGGCATCCGCAGCTGCGAGGTTCGTCACCGCCCGCTGTTCAGCGGCCGCGCGTGCTGACTCGAACGCTCTCTTACTGGCGACTGCCGGAGGCGCCGCCGTCACGCCTGTGACTACGCCGTTCATCACTGCGCCGCGACCCATGGTCTGAACCTGCATCCCAGGCTCGAGCACCAGGTACGAAGTAAACTCGGTTGGTATCGAATATTTCTCGCCGAGCTCGCGGATCTCATCATCGATCTCCCTCGATCCGCCATTCTTCCGCTTCTCCGCGCTGAGATATCCCACCCGCTGCGTTGCCCACAGCCGGGCGACGAATGAATTCTCACGAGAATTCTTCGCGAACACCACACGGGCCGTCCAGCTGACAGGTCCGCCAGCTGTTCTACCCTCGATGCGGACATGTCCTCCACCTCCGCCTGAATACCTGGTCAGCATCACGAAATCCTGACCCGCGAATACATCCGATGCGCCCGACGGATACTGCTTGATAAAACGCACGCCATCCGCACTCACCCGCACGTCGGTGACCACCGGGCTCGACAGCCGGCTCGCGACTATCGACACTGCGCGCTCAACTGACTCGTCCGGCCGTACGAAATGCGCGGTTCCTCCTCCCTCCACTGCAAGCCTCTCGACGAGAGCAGCATTGAGATCCGCGCCAACGCTAAATGAGAATATCCTCCGGCTTCGGCGCAGCTTCGCCACCCTCGACGCAATCGCGTCGGGATTCCGTTCGCCGACGGTTGGCTCACCATCAGTCACGAACAGCACCAGGCCCAGGCGAGCGGATGAGGCATCACCTTCCAGCGCCGCGTCGAGCGCGCCTGAGATATTGGTAGACCCAGATGCAGCGAGCGCCTCGAGATAGCGAGAACCGGCCGCGACATTCTCAGGCGTAGCTCTCACGAACTCATCGCGGAACAAATCGACGTCTGTCGCGAAGCTTATCAACCGGAACCTGTCGGCCGGTCTGAGAGTCGAGAGAAGCTGCTTTCCTGCCGCGCGCGCCTGCCTGATCTTCACACCAGACATCGATCCCGATACATCCAGAACCAGCGTGACATCGCGTGGCGTGATCCGGCTCGCGACCTGCGGCGGCGAAAGCGTTATCAGCGCAAAACCATCCTCGTTCCGCGGCGCGTATGACAAGACTGATATCGCCGGCTCATTCGAGCTTCTCACGGGAATCAGCAGCGTTATCTCTGACGCATTCCCGCGTGCACGCACCTCTCTCCTTCCTCCCCGCTCGCTCACT
>JAYUWU010000237.1:0-21229 GCA_043753365.1 Gemmatimonadaceae bacterium
TCTGCAATCCAGATGTCGCTCTGCCGGTGTTCAACAGTGAAATACAATCGCTTTCCGTCGCTTGCAAACTCGAAGCGGTTCGAGGCGCGAGCCGGATCATCGAAGCGCACGAGGAGCTGTGGCCGCCCGCCTGCAAGCGGGATGGACCAGAACGACGCACGGCCACGCACGTCGTGGCTCTTGAAGTAGAGCCTGCGCCCATCCGGTGCGAACACCGCGAGCTCAGCGAGAGGGTCACCCGGGCCCGGGACGTACACATCGCGCTGTGCGCCGGAATCCGCAGGCGCGACTCCAATGCGTCCGCTCGTTGGCGACACGAACGCTACAGCGCGGCCGTCCGGCGACCACTCCGGGCGCCAGCCGTCGCGCGCGATGGTGCGTGGAATTCCCCAACGGCGTTTCGCATCACGGCGCATCACCAGGACGTCGCTTGTGACCATATCGAAAAGGGTCAGGGCCCTGCCGTCCGGCGACCAATTGGCCATCGACAGTTGACCGCTCGACGAGGTGATCTGCTGTACTGGTCCTTCACCTAGTGGAACCAGGAACATGTTTCGCGAGCCTCGATGAAATGCGTGATACGTCAGCTCGTCCCCGCGCGGCGATACGGATCCGCGAAACTCGTCAAGTGGCCCGCTCGTTAGCCGCTCCGGCGTTCCACCTGTAACCGGGACGCGATATATGTCGGAGTTGCCGCTGAGGTCTGAGTCGTAAATGACCCACCGGCCGTCGGGCGAGACACGCACGCCTTCGACCGTTTGGTTCCCTGACGTCACAGGCACGGCATCGGCTTGAGAGGCAGGCGGATTTTCGGGGATGGGCAACGCCCAGATGTTGGCGTTACTCGAATAAGCAGCGTACACAACACGCGCGCCATCGGCCGAGAACTCGATGGAGTGCGCGCCCATTCCTGTGGTTATGCGAACCGGTTCCCGGTCGGGTGGAGTCATCCCCGTAACTTCGATAGCATAGACATCCCTCGGGCCCTGCCGGTTCGACACGAAGTACAGCGTCTTTCCGTCTCGGGACCACGCCGGGCTCTGATGCAGTGAGCCACCATCGGTCACGCCGACCGCAGCCCCGCCCGCTGCCGGGATGAGCACGATCCGGCTCGGCGCGAGATTGCCGAACATCGGTCCCACGCCGAAGACCGTCCCGACCGTGACGTAGTAGTGGTTGCCCGAGACGCAGGCCAGCCGCGCACCATCCGGCGCCCAGCTGCACGAGTGGAGTTCATCACCACTCGCAATCACACGCGAGGCACCAGTCCCGAGGGTCAATACGAACAGCGAGTCTCCGCGTACATATGCGATCTCGCTCGCGTCTGGTGACCACGATGCCGACTTCACCATGCCGCCAGATACGCTCGGGATTTCCCGGCGCGCCCGCCCGCCAGACCCGGGAGCGCTGAACACGGCACCGTTCGACAGGAAGAGAATACGTTTCCCGTCCGGGGACCAGCGAGGCATCCACTGCGTATCGGCAGTGTCCGCGGTCAGCCGAATCGTTGTGCCATCGGCGACCGAACGAACGTAGATACGCATATGCAACGAGTGCCCAGCCGCGTAGGCTACGTGCTTTCCGTCGGGTGACATCGATGGCTGAACCTCCAGCCCCGGCTCAGATGTGAGCTGGCGCGCGCGGCCCAGCTCGAGCATCGATGTCGGGAGGCGGTTGCGTGTAAGGAGGATTCCGGCCACCGCCGCAAGCCCGAGCACGCCGGCGGCGAACGCATAACCGACGCTTGGCAGGGAACGACCGGAATTTCGATCACGAGTGAGCGTCACCGCTGCTTCTGGTCCATCTGTCCGCGTTGCCGCGTGTTCGAGGTGATCAAGCATTTCCTCGGCGCTTTGCCAGCGATCCTCCGGTTGTGTCGCGAGGCACCTCGTGATGAACGCCGCAAGCGCCATGGGAACGTCACGACGATGTTCCGACAGAGGCGCCGCTTCACCGCCGACTGGAGGCCGTCCCGCCAACAATTCGTAAGCGAGCACCCCCACCGCGTAGATGTCGACTCGGTGATCGATCTTCAAATCACCTCTCGCCTGCTCGGGCGCCATGTAGCCAGGAGTGCCGAGGGCTGTCGACGCAGTCCCCGCTATCGCTCGGGGAGTTGCTTCAGTCACCGCTTGCGCCACGCCAAAATCGGCTACCATCGCATGTCGGCCGGAGAGCAGAATGTTGTCAGGCTTTATGTCGCGGTGAATGATTCCGTGGGAGTGTGCGTGCGCAAGTGCATCGCAAACGTCGCGAACTATCATCACCGCATCCGCGATGGCGAGCGGTCCGTCGCGCGCTAGCCTTTCTCTCAGCGAGTGTCCGGGCTCGTACGGCATGACATAGTAGAGGGCGCCGATGGCTTCGGGTTCGCCTTGCTCCAGACCAGGATCTCCGGCGGCGACTTCACCAGAGTCGTAGAGCGGAACGATATGCGGGTGCCGGAGCCGCGCTGCAATCTCGATTTCACGGAGAAAACGCGCCCGGCCCAACGAGGCTGCGAGCTCGGGCCGCACGACCTTGACGGCGACGTCGCGGCCGTGCTTGAGATCGCGCGCAAGGTACACGATCGCCATTCCGCCCCGTCCAGCCTCTCGGACCACTTGATAACGCTCCGTCAGAAACGCGGGTACCGATTCCAGATCGCGAAAGAGTGCGCCGAACCGGTCGGCGGCGGTTTCTTCCAGCAAGGGATATGGTCGCTCACAGTCCGCGATCATTTCCTCGAGTTCCGTCCGTCGAGCAGGATCGCCGCCGCTCAAGTCGTCGAGGATCGCGCTGCGGCGGAGTGGGTTGGCGTCGAGCGCAGCGTCGAGCAAAGGCTCGAGCCGCCGCCAATCGTCAGGGGACAGTGGCGAAGACACCGAAATTGCAGCAGGGAGAATGGCTCACAACGCGAGCGATCGTCGCAGCAGCATGCGCGCTTTCGCCCAGTCACGCTGCACGGTGCGAACAGTGACACCAAGCGCTTCGGCGATCTCCTCCTCGGTGAGGCCGCCGAAAAACCGGCACTCGACCACCCGCGCGAGACGTGGCTCCAGCTCAGCGAGCTCCACCATAGCGTCGTCGAGCCGGATCAGCGCTTCGGGCTGTTCATCAACGGCGATATGCTCTTCATCAAGGGTTATGCGCCCGATCATCTCGCCGCGCTTGAGAGTTGCCTGCGCCCTCGCACGGTCCACCAGCACATGCCGCATCGCGAGCGATGTCAGCGCGAGGATGTGTGACCGATCAGACGCTCCCGCACCCGACTGGTTAACGACCTTCAGATAAGCTTCGTGAACGAGCGCCGATGTATCTAGAGTTCCACCGCGCGGCTGGCCGGCAAGTTGGCGGTGAGCGATCGCACGCAGCTCGGCATACAGGACAGGTACCAGTTGGTCGAGTGACTCGCGGCTCCCGCTTCGCAAGGCAGCGACAACATCTCCTGTCATCCTTGAAACGCTCGCACGCTGCGAACGCAGGCCCGACTCGGCATTGTCCTCTGGAAGAGCAGGGGGCGATGTCGGGTTCTGGCCCCACTTCTCGTCAATACCATATAGAGGTCGCAACTCGCTCGGATCGGATAAGCTGAACATATGGCGGGACCAGCCATCGAGACAGTAGGAGTGCCGACGTGTTGCGACAATGCTCACTTATTAACGCCTACAGGAGACTTACATGCCGGTGAACCCAATCTCTCATGACACGACTCGCACTGCGTCCGTAACTGTCCTGTGCGCCATCGCTCTGCTGGCACTTTCTGCCTGTGACGGCGTTGAAAGGCCCGTGGCGCCGACCGCACCACCCGACGCACCGCGGTTCACGGCTGGCTCCGGATCAACACCTACCTTTATCGGCCAGGCAACGTTCCTGAACCTCGACAAGGTGAAGCGCGTCACAAAAGACTGGCACGTCGAGGTGAAGGCGAAGGGTGGCCTCGAAATGCTTGTCCGTAGCTTTGCCTACGCCCCTGGCGCGTACACCGGCTGGCACAAGCACCCGGGACCAGTCTTCATTCAGGTGGTCGAGGGAACGGTCACCTTCTTCGAGGCAAACGATCCCTGCACACCGATTGTGGTAAGTGCCGGGCAGGGATACCTCGACTCGGGCGACCACGGCCACATCGGGAGAAATCTCAGCGGTGCTCCCGCCAGGGACGTCACGGTCTTTCTCGCTCCTCCCGGGACGCAGGTATCGCAGCTGCGGATCGACATGGACGCCCCGGCTGTTTGCCCGTAACCATCAACCTGCCGCTCTTCCAGCCAAGCTGGAGCAACATCATTCTTCACCAGTTCGAACTTGCCCCGCAATGGAAGCATTGCGGGGCTGTGCTTTATGAGTCGGGTCGACTGGGGAAAGAAGTCAAGTTGAACGACGGGCTATTAACGGTGGCTGAAGCGAAACGATTGAGCGTATACTTTAGCGAGGCTCGAGAACGAACAAGAAAAAGCGAAGGAATGTCGTGAATCCTCAAGATTTCTCGTACTAAGGGTGTAGCAACCGCCGGGAAATGGGACCTCGAGGAGGGAAGATGGGATGGAAGCTCATGATGAGGCGCCTGCTGACGGTGCTCAGTGCCGCGCTCGTATTGTCCGCGTTATCACGCGTCGCCGCCGGACAGGGCTGCGAGCCAATACGGTTTACAACCCCCGTCAACCTTGGTGGAGAGGGTCAGGTTTATCAGCCTGAGCGCGAATGGCAGCTGACTCTCGCGTACCGGCGCCTCGTGTCGAAGGACTGGTTCGTCGGAAAAGACGAGAACTCTTCGCTTGCGCCCGGCGGAACGTCGCCGGTGTTTCGCATCCACACCGTTGTAGCAGATGTCGCGTATTCGATGAGCGACCGAGTTCGTTTCAGAGTGAGCGTTCCCATCTCATCCGGCTCCCTCACGAGAACATGGCCGGACAAGGCAGTTCACGAGCAAACGGCCACGGGTATCGGTGATGTGAGCGTCATGGGCGAGGCGTGGGCGCTCCAGCCCCTTGCACATCCCCGCGGCAACGTGGCATTCAGTCTGGGGATCAAGGCGCCAACCGGAAGTCACAAGATTTCCAGCCAGTTCTACACTGCGGCTGGAGCGACGAAGTTCCCCGCCGATCAGACAATCCAGCCCGGAGACGGCGGGTGGGCGTTGCTTCTTCAGACGCGAGGCTTCCGCCAGTTCACTGAGAACACATTCGGCTACGCTTTCGCTTCCTATATGGTCAGTCCTAAAGCGAAAAGCGATGTCGAGTGGGTTCCCGGCTCGGGGCAGTACTGGGCCGTACCTGATGTCTATTCGGCCCGGGTCGGCGGCGCGTTTGGTGTCTGGCCCGATCAGGGACTGACAATGAGTCTTGGCGCCCGTGTCGATGGAATTCCGATCAACGACCTGATCGGTGGAGGGGACGACGATACGATAAAGCGGACGGCATATGTGGTGTTCGCGGATCCTGGACTGACTCTGACTCGTGGGAGCGGCATATTCACCCTTAGCATTCCGTACCGCCTGGCAGTCAATCGCCAGAAAAGTGTGTTCGAGCAGCGTACGAACGCTTTGAACGCCGGCGGTTTCGCCAAGTACCTGGTTTTTGCCAGTTACACCCGCCGCATGTAATGCGACTGCATGCGTTGCGGCTGTGGATCTTTCTTCTCGCGGCCGGGGCGAGCAAGCTCGACGCTCAACCAAAGGTAGGGAAGCGTGCACCCGAAATAGATCTCCCCACGCTGCCGGGCGGCCGGGTTGAGCTGTCGAAGATGCGGGGTAATCCGGTCGTTGTTTCCTTCTGGGGTACGTGGTGTCCGCCGTGCCGCGAGGAATTTCCCGAGCTCATCCGGGTCCAGGCTAAGCACGCAGGGGCGGGGCTGTACGTCATCGGGGTGAACGGCCGCGATCAGGAGACGAGCACCAAGGATGTGCAGCGCTTCGTCGACCTCTTCCCGGTGTCATTTCCGATTGCGCTCGACAAGCGAGGCAGCGTGCGGCGTGCGTATCGCATCGAAGGTCTGCCGACAACGGTGTTCATTGGTCCGGATGGGTTCGTGCGACAAGTGCACACGGGCCGCATCACTTCCGCAGAGCTCGACCAAGGTATCGCTTTGATCCTTGCGCCATCGGGCTGAAGCGCAATTTCTCTCGCGGCCCCGATCGCATTCTGGAAATAATGTCGGGATTCGAATGAATTCCTCGTTCCTTCGGTGAGGCCAAAGAACTGGTCTCAATACCCGAGTCCAGGGAGACATTCGATGAGACCCAGGTTTGCGCTGACCATTTGTGCTCTGATATGCGGAGCGTGCAGTGACACTCCCGCGACCGGCGTGCCATTAACGCAGTTGTTCCTGGCCGCAGCATCTGAAACTTTAGTAAGCGGTGTGGTCGGAACTGATGTCACAGTGCCGCCAGTCGTGTCTGTCCGTGACTCCAGAGATGCGTACGTTCGCGGAATCGTCGTGACGTTTTCGGTCGTATCAGGGGGTGGCAACATCTCGAATGTGACCGTTGTTACGGACTCCACCGGGCACGCAAGCCTGACTAGATGGACGCTTGGAACTCAAGTCGCCGATAACGCGGTCACAGCCAGCATCGGGGCCACTCAAGTCGTGACCTTCCGCGCTACGACCATTCCCGGCGCGCCTGCGTCGCTGCTCAAGGTAGCGGGCGACAACCAACGAAGCAGAGTCGGTGGCACCGTCGCGGTTCGACCTCAAGTACGTGCAACAGACGCATTCGACAACCCCATCGCCGGTCTCGCGGTGAAATTTTCTGTGATGGCAGGAGGAGGAACAGTTTCCGAGGATACTGTGCTGACTGATTTCCTGGGTGTAGCGACTCTTGGGGGTTGGACTCTTGGCGGCGCGGGCGAGCAATCCATCACGGCGTCAGTCCCTCCGCTCGCAAACCTTTTTTTCTTTGCAACTGCGTACGATCCCCTTGATTCGCTCGCGAGTACGCTCGTTCCGGAAGCGACACGTCACGGCGAACTCAGTCAAAACTCGCGCAAGGACGGCGACGGGCGCTTCTTCGACTTATATGATTTGAGTGTCCCGGTCGAGAGTGACGTGACACTGCGGCTCACCTCCGCTTCCTTCGAGGGTCGCCTTGAAGTGCAGTACGCGGACGGAACGCCGATCGCAGAAGCACCCCTGAACGACACGTCAAGCAGGACGATAAGAGCGCTTCTGCCGGCTGGATCGTTCAGAGTAGTGGTTACATCCACCGCTCCGGGCTCTGTCGGTCAGTACGACATCTCATATCACAACTCGGACGGCGACACTCGGACCTGCGATGGTCTGTTCGTCGCTCACGGGACGACTGTCGATTCGCAACGTCGCTCAGGGAACTGCCGGGATGACAGCTACTACGTTGACCGGTACCGGATCTATCTCAAGGCCGGGAGTACCTTGTCAGCCATTCTCGAAGACTATTCGCTGAGCTCCAATGCGTTTCAGCTGGAGACCCAGACGGGTGACCCTTTGGCCAGCGCCGTCGTGAAAGATTACGTGGAAAGCAACCTGAGTTATGAAGTCAGGAGCAGCGGATACTATGTAATCCTGGTCAAGGTGTACGAGAGATACCTGCTTACGATCAAGTGAACGCCTGGTCACGTCGACCATCAAAAGCGCACTTTCTCTCCTCGGTGTCGATCAGGATGTCGGGAAATGTCTGGATTCTCCGTTTCTCGAGCGAGGCCAATTCCCGGCCTCGCTTCTTCAAACGGAGCCACATGTGCCACACTTTTTTACAATACTCTCCAGACTCACGTTTGCCAGGCGCGTAACGTCGGTGATCGCTGCTGCGACTTTCGCAGCATGCAGTGATTCCCCCGCGGGCAATTTGCGGGCGGCCCAGAAATCCGCAGTCATAAGCAGGGTCTCGGTGTCCGATAACGGAACTGTCTTGGTCATTGGCGCCACGAAGGAGGTAGTTGCGACAGCGACCGATGCCGGCGGCGTCCGCCGCTCAGCCAAGTCTCTCACCTGGAAGAGCAGCGACGAGGGTGTAGCCTCTGTTGTCGCTTCGGGAGACGGAACGGCCTCGGTCTTCGGCATGGGAGAAGGAGTAGCGACGATCACTGCCACCGCCGACGGCATTTCCGGCTCGGCCACCATCTCGGTGAATCCTGAGACGATCGCAGTCGGAAACATCGTCATCGAATCGTTCAGCGTTGTCGAAGTTCAGTATCCTTCTGCGCCGGGACGATGGTATTACGCGCCCCTCGTAACGGTGAAAGCGCCCGCGATATCGAACGGGGGAGAGGTTCTCAGCGTTGCAGTCACCATCCCGGAACTCGGCACGTGGGAATGCAGGGCAACGATGAAGGTTGCACCCGGAGCTGCGATCGAGCTGTTCCAAGAAGCGTACGGCGACTTCGAGCTCACCATCTACCATGCTGACGGACGCCGCATTTCACCCGGCGTCGCTTCCGTCGAGCTGCTTGTTCGCGAAAACGGCGGCACTGTCCGCCTAAACGCGGCTGCGAGCGTAACGGCGGGCGACTTTCCCACGACTTACACTGGAGGGAGAGAGGGCGACTCGCTGGAGTGTACGGTTCCCCTCTCCGGCCTCCGGCTTCGCTAGCATTTCGGAAGCCATGTCGGGATTCGAAACAATTCCTCGTTCCTTCGGTGAGGCCAGAGAACTGGCCTCACTACCCCGACTCGAAGGAGAGATTCGATGAGACCCAGACTTGCACTGACCATTGCCTTGGCGCTGCTCACCGCGTGCGATCAGGCTCCGACTGCGATCACGAGTGGCGATAGTCCGATAGGACCGCTCGCAAGTTCGAGCGACGCGGGACCACAGACGTCGACTGTGCGATGGAATCGAAAGGCGATCGCGTTGTTTCGAGCGCGCGGCGGAAATGCCGGCCGAGTGAATGCGTACCTTGCGCTTGCGCAGTACAAGGCGGCGCTCGCCGCTGACGATGCAAAACACGGCACCAGCCGGCCGTCACCCGCAGGCGCAGTAGCGGCGGCGTCGGTAGTCGTTCTGAAGCAGTTCTATGCCACCGAGGCGTCGTCGATCGATGCCGAGCTCGCTGCGCAGAGAGCGGCTTCTTCAAGAGGCGGGGAGCACAACAAGGACTTCGCTGCGGGAGAGGCAATTGGCACCGCTATCGGGACTGCAGTTCTTGCATTGGTCGCGTCCGACAATTTCGGTGCTACATCCCCCGGGACGCCGCCGACAGGCTCCGGATACTGGGTGAGCAGTGGGGCACCGATCGTCAGAGGTGGGTTGGGTGCGCGACCGTTCTTTCTGACGTCTGGAAGTGAGTTGCGCTTGCCGCCACCGCCGGCGTTCGGCTCCACTGATTTCCTGTCCGCGTTATCGGAAGTTCGGGCGTTCTCCGACAACAGAACCGCAGCGCAGATTGCGACCTCGCTGTTCTGGGTTCCGTTCTCAGGGGTCGTCTTCAATAGCGTGGCGTCTGATCTTATCGAGAAATACCATCGCTCGGAGATCGAGGCGGCGCGAATTCTCGCCTATGCGAACACGGCGGCTTTCGACGCAATCATTGCGTGCTTCGACACCAAGTTCGCATACTGGTTTATCAGGCCGACCCAGGCCGACCCAGGCATCACACTCGCCGTTGGGCTCCCGAACCATCCGTCATATCCGTCAGCACACTCGTGCGAGTCGGGTGCTTTTCAGGCTGTCCTGAGCGACGCTTTTCCGAGTGAGCGAGCTTTTCTCGACGAAGTCTCGCAGGAGGCCAGCATGTCACGCATCATCGGCGGACTCCACTACCGGTTCGATGGGGATGACGGATTGGCCCTCGGTCGTTCGGCGGCACGGCTCGCGCTCCAGAGACGCGGCCTCGAGTGAAGCGGTGCGCAGCTATCGGAGGCCAACCCGTTTGACCAGTCGCTGAAATCTGAGGCTCGAACGGATCGGAGCGAAAATCGGATCGTCTATCGCCTCCTGAGATGGCCAGATGTCGTGGGCGTCCGTCGCCCGCTCGAAGGCACTGATTGCCTGAGCGGTGTCGCCGGCGCCCAGGAAGCTGAATGCGCGAGAAACTTCTAGAAGCCACGGCGCAGAGTGCTGCTGCTGGTCCAGCTCGCTGAGCCGCATCCTGGACATCGCCGTGTCACCGGTCGCACTCAGCAGGTAAAACGCGATATGATGGTATCGATTCAGCCTTCTCAAATAGTCGCGCACCCTGCTTACGTCACCGGCCTTGAGGAGGACGAGTGAGCCGAGCACTAAAGTGGTCATGTTCGTGGAATCGCTCTGAAAGGCGCGTTGGCTCTCAACGAGAGCGCTGTCCATCTGACCCCCCAGGTAATACGCGTACGAAACCCAGCTTCTGACAAGTGCGGACGCCGGCTCGGTGTTTCGAGCGATAAGAAACTGCCGCAGGCCTTCATCTATCTGTCCGCGGAAAAGCAGGAAGCGACCGTATTGCACGAGGGGCTCTACATCGCCAGCATTGCGAAGCGCTATGGCCGTCTGAAACTCGAATGCGGCGCTATCCCACTGGTAGGCGTGAGCTCGCACGATGCCGAGGGCAACATGTGGCTGTGCCAGCGAAGGATCGAGGCGAAGAGCACGCCGGGCAGCGCTGATTGCGTCTGCCGCGACTTGCGTGGATGAAACAGGCTGGAAGTGTGGCGCCAGTGCCAGCGCGAGGCTCAGTCCGGAGTACGCTTCCGCATAAAGCGTATCCAGTTCGGTCGCATGCCGGAACATGTCGGCGCTCGCCTGAATACTCTGGCCGCGGCGGTTCAGCGCGGTTTGAGCGAGGACGTAAAGGCGGTAGGGCTCCGGCCCGACGGCGCGCCCTGGTCGCTTGCGATTTGCGGACATCGCAAATCCGGATTTCCTGCGCAATGAGTCCCCAACTGATCGCGCAATCTCTGCGCGGACCGCGCCAAGTTCACCGAGGCTCCGCTCGAACTGGTGGGCCCACAACATCGCCCCGTCGTCGGCTTGAACGAGTCTCGCGAGTACAGTCAGCTTGCCGTTACTCACGCGAAGCGAGCCCATGACGAGGAACTGGACACCCAGCTCCCGGCCCAGTCTCGCGGGATCCACATCGCGATTGTCGTACGATGCCGCGGCGCCCCGCCGACTCATCACGCGAACACCTGGCTCGCTCACGAGAGCCGTTGCGATCTCATCGCTAAGGCCGAAGCCAAGGTCTCGCTCCGCAGAGTCACCGGTAAAAGAGAGCGGGAGAACCGCAACCGTGAGGTCACGCGAAGTATTGGACGTCAAACTCGTTCGCTTCATCACCAGAAAACCGGCGCCTCCTATCAGTCCGATGCCGAGGGCGATCATTGCAATTGTTCTTGCCGTCGGCCTTATGCGGCGATTCTCTGGTCGTTCAACCGGTGCCGTCTGCTCCGAATCGAGATCTCTCAGAAGCTCCTGCGCGGTCTGCGGCCGGTCTGCTGGACGTTTCTGGAGACACCGCATGATGAGCGCGGCCACGTGCTGCGGAACTGTGGGTGATACCGCGAGAATCGAAACCGGTACGGTTCCGACGTGCGCTGCAACCAACTCATGTGCCGTGGCACCTTCAAACGGTGGCTTCCCTGCGAACAACTCGTATGCAACGCATCCGAACGAATAGATGTCTGCCCTGTGATCGGTCGTTGGATCGCCAACAGCCTGCTCTGGCGCCATATACGCAGGCGTGCCGATTCGCGCACCGGCCTGCGTGATCGTCCCGCCAGACGATTCCGCCTGCGCGGCGCTGACTGCCTTTGCAATTCCGAAGTCGGAGACGACCGCTGCGCCACCTGACAGCAGCACATTGTCGGGCTTGATGTCACGATGGACCACGCCCCGCTCATGTGCGTACGCAAGCGCTCGTGCGATGTCCCGAAGGATGCTGATTCGCTCGGTCGCAGGTATCGATGGGTCTTGCGTGATCCGGGCCCGCAGGGACGGCCCTTCCTCGAAGGGCATTACGAAATAGAGAACCCCGTCGGCCTCGCCCGAATCGTACATCGGAACGATGTTTGGATGTCTAAGTCTCGCGGCGATGGCGATCTCCTGCAGAAATCGTCCGCTTCCCAGAGATGCAGCTACATCGTGCCGAATGACTTTCACTGCCACATCGCGGTCGTGCTTCACGTCACGCGCGAGAAAAACACGCGCCATGCCGCCGCGCCCTGCCTCTCGCTCGATCCGGTATCGTCCGCCGAAAATCCCGGTGAGCGAAGGCTCCTCTACTTCGTCGAACAACGCTGCGAACCCTTCAATTGCCGGGCGGTTGAGCAGCGGCGATTCGCGCTCGCAGTCCTCCACGAGGCGCTTCAGCTCTTCGCGTCTTGCAATGTTGCCGTCACTGAGCTGGTCGAGTAACACACCGCGCCGCTCGATTGGCTCATCGAGCACAATGTCGATGAGCGGTACGAGCTCTGCCCAGTTGGGCGGCAGCAGGGAGTCCGGGTCGCGCTGCTGGTCCGGGGACGATTCGCCGTCGGTCACGCCGAGAGTGCGCGTCGAAGCAGCATGCGCGCCTTGGCCCAGTCACGCTGCACTGTGCGTGTCGTGACGCCGAGCGCAGTCGCTGTTTCCTCTTCGCTGAGTCCACCGAAAAACCGGCATTCAACGGTCTTTGCCAGGCGTGGCTCGACGGCTGCGAGTCGATCGAGAGCGTCGTTTATTTCGAGCAGCGCTTCAGGTTGTGAGTCTCCAGCAACCAGTTCGTTGTCGAACGTTACCTGAAAGAAAACCCCTTCTCGCTTGTCCGCGAGGCGCGCCCTTGCGCGGTCCACGAGTACGTGCCGCATCGCTACTGAAGCGAGTGCGAAAAAGTGTGCCCGGTCACTCCACGCGATCCTGGATTGGTCGACAAGCTTGAGGTAGGCCTCGTGGACGAGACCCGTCGTCGACAGGGTCGCTCCGCCCTCCCGCATCGCCAGGTGGTGTCTCGCGATGTTCCGAAGGTGCACGTATACGAGCGGCATGAGCGAATCAAGCGACTCACGACGACCGGCTCGGACACCTTGCGACTCGTCGCGATCATCCGACTGGTGTGGAATCGCTTCCGGAAGATCATCAGGTCGCCGACTCATAACACCATCGACGGACATGTCGCCATTTTTCCCGGAATTCCCTCGTGAGGATGATCGGCCTGGTCTGCGCGGATGCAGTCGCAACAACTTGGGGAAAGGTACCGAGGATGGCAATGAAACAATGGCCGCTTGCCGTGCCACTGGCCGCAATGACAGGCAGGGCGTATTTTCGGCGCAACGGACCCGCTTTTTTGCGGTGAAATCCACCCATACAATCTTCAACCGCCAAGCGAGAGGATATCATGCGTCGAACGTGGATGTTGCTTCCGGTTCTGGTACTTGCAGTGGCTTGTGCGAAAACCGACGCACCGCCGGCAGACACAGCAATGGCTGACGCGGCAATGGCACCGCCGGCAATGGCTCCGGCGCTGACCGAGGCCGATATGGTCGGCACATGGACAGGCACGACCATGCTGATGGGATCGGATTCGGTGGTGGGCAGGTGGACGTCGGTCTGCGCGGCCGGATCGTGCAAGAACACCGTCGAGGGCTCCAGCGCAATGGTCGAATACGGGTACACTTTGGCCGCAGACAGCGCGGTTGGTGTCAGCAAGCCGTACTCGGACCCTGCCGTCAAGGGTGGAAAAGTGATCGATACGTGGGTTGGTCGAGTGAACGGCGACGATGTGACGGGGACCGGTGCGATGACGCTGGCCTCCAAGCCTGACTCGGTAGCAATGCAGTACCGCTTCGCCGGGAGCCGCAAGCGCTGAGTCTGTAGTCAGGGTTGTGCGGGCCGGAGCCGTCGAACGGGGCCGGCCCGCACTTCCAGTATGACCCTCGGGCGTCAAGGCGCCCGGGAAATGCCTGGCGAGGAACCCGCGGGTGCCCGGATCGCTCTCCCCGGACGCGCCTTTGTCACGTGGCCGCTATCGACGACGACCTGACCACCAACTATCACGTAGGGAATTCCGGCGGCGGGAATCGTCGCATCCTCGTACGTCGATCTATCGATCACCATATCCGCATCGAAGATCGTCAGGTCGGCATCGGCACCGATGCGAACGCGGCCCTTAGCGGCCATCGCCGGCACGCGTGCCTCGAGTCGCTCTGCAGGCATCAGCGTCATCTTGCGAATTGCCTCAGGAAGTGAAAGTGCGTGCTCCTCGCGCACATATTTTCCAAGGACCTTTGAAAACGTGCCCGACGTGCGCGGATGGCCGCGGCCGTGTTCGATGAAACCGTCGCTTGCAATCATTGTCATCGGGCTCGCGATCGCGGCACGCGTCTGCTCTTCGCTCCGGCCATGGATGATGACAGTGCCTCCTGTCCGGCGCGCATCCTCGAACGTCTTCCGCGTGAGCCGCTCGCCCGTCGACACGAGCTGGTGAAGGGCAAACCTTGAGTCCGGCCATGTCTGCCAATCGTCGAAGAGAGCGGATTTAATCTCGGTCATTCCCGCGCCGTACGGATAAGCTTCGGTGGTGACGTCCTGGCCGCGGTCGCGTGCAGCCTGGATGTGCCTGAGAAAAGCTTCGAGGCTCGTGTCACCACTCGAGTTCACGTGAACGATATGGAGCTTCGCCTTCGCGGCAAATGCGGCGGCGATGGTGGAATCAAGTCCTGCGACGCCGCTCCTCATGTGGATGTGCGCCGACGCTTTGCCCCCTGCCGCAACACGGAGCATCCGCTGTATTTCATCCATCGTTGCGCCTGGCGTATACGCGCTCCCAAACCCGACTGCAACAGCGCCCGCCGCGAGCCCCTTCCGCAGTATTCCTTCCATCTCAGTGATCTGCGCTTCGGACGCAGAGCCGGAGCCGCCAATGCCGGCGGGCAACAATTCGGTGCTCGGATCCTTCAGCACTTCCATCCGTGCCTTGATGTGTCCGACACTGACGCCATAGTTGATTATCTGTCCGCTGTCGCGCGCCGCATACCATTTTGCGACATCTCCAGTTCCGACTTCCAGCTCCATGGCCGATGTCACGCCGTCGCGGACCATCAGCCTGTAGGCCTCCTCTGTCTGTCCGTGCTCATGGAGATCGATGAACCCCGGCGCGACGACTAGTCCCGTTGCGTCGATCATGCGAGTGCCGCTGAGCGGGGTTCCCGAAATCGCCTCCACGCGGCCGGCCCGGATTCCGACGTTGCGTATTGCGTCGAGGCCTGACTCAGCATCGATCACCCGTCCGTTCGCGACAACCAGATCGTACGCGGGGGTCCGGGGCGATGCGGAAACACAGGCCGAAGCGATGAGCGCAAACCAAATGGGGAATTTCATGGCAGGAACGTACGTCAAGCGTGCATCAACACAACCTGTAGCACGGCGAAAAACGGGTGGCTTCCTGGCCTGTTACCGGATTCATGGCTTTGGCACCCAAAGGAGTATCTGGCTGCATCGCGGGGTCATCCGGACGACATCTCGGGGTTACCCGGACGACATATCGGCATTTCCCGGACAATGCTGAACCACCTAATAAACGAATGTCCAGCGTTGTTTTGTGCAGTCGAAGAACACGCGTCGAAAACGCACGTGCGTTCGCTGGAGGTGGCCATCAACTGAATCCACCGACCCGCGTCACCCTTTTTCGGAGAAGAACTTGAAAAGAGTACTCATCGCCGCCGGGCTAGTCGCACTGAGTGCATGCTCCGACGCGATCAGCCCCACGACCATGTCCACGGAGGGTCGTAGCCCAAGCTTGCTCACGGGCTCTGCTACCACCACCAACATTGTTGTCACTCCAACGTCAACTGTGTACGACGCCAACAATGTTAACGGCGTAATACTTGACGCAGCCCCATCGTTCGGATCGGGAAGCCTCGCATCGAACGGGACTGCCAAGACCGACATGTACTTCACGCCTGAAAGTCTTTTCGGTGGACGCGAAGTCTCCCTCGGCGATGTTGCAAGCATCAGCTACTGGACTAAGAAAGGCACAACTCACACGGCCAGTGCAGCTGACTGGTTCCTCAACATCTACACGAAGCCTTACTTGAGTGATGTAAGCACGCCGACCTGGTACGGCGACCGAATCGGCGCGGAACCATATTTCTCTTCGAGTCTGACAGAAACTGCGAATACCTGGATTCAATGGAGCACCGACGGACTCACGAACAAGCTTCGATTCTTCGAATCGACGCAGGGCGCGCCCGGCGCAACATTCGGATCCTATTCCGACCCTGACTGGTCGACGTTGTTACTAGGTAATGCGCTTTCAGGCCAGGCTTACTCGACGCGAACAATTCTGTCCTTCTCGATCCAGACAGCAAGCGGATGGGCAGCAGGCTTCATTGGCAAAGTCGATGGACTCCAAATCGTATTGACCGATGGATCAGTTGCTACAGTGAACTTCGAGCCGGACGCCACACCGCCGATCGTCTCGAATGTTCTTGCAACCCCAAACCCGGTTGCCGTCAGCTCGCATTTTGCGCTTTCTGGCGACATCTCCGACCTGACTACCGGCGCTTCGAACATCACATCGGCGCAATACTCGATCGATGACGTCACATGGACCGAAATGACATCGAGCGATGGAAGCTTTGACGAATCAAGCGAGCAAGTTACCGCAAATGTCACGGCGCCCGCAAATGCCGCGATCTACGATCTGTGCGTTCGCGGTACGGACGCGGATGGATTCACGAGCGTACCTGTTTGCGTTTCACTCGTCGTGTACGACCCAGCTGCTGGCTTCGTCACCGGTGGCGGCTGGATTCAGTCTCCATCCGGCGCAGCCTCGAAGATTGTGCCGACACTTGTCTGGAATCAGGGCTTCGAAGTCGGCACGGACGGCTGGTTCGACAACGACATCGCAGGCTGGGCAGGATATGGCGACATTGAACGTGTGCCTTCAGGAACCGGTGGCATCACGTCAGCTAACGGATCCAGTCACGCCACTGTCAACGGTGTCGAAGGCCTCTACGGGCCATTCTCACGATTCGACGCTTACCGTGGAACATGGCCGGGCACGTGGATCGCGAGCATCGCTGTCTATCTCGATCCGGGCTGGGCAAATGGAATCGGGTTCGATTACTCCGTAGCGTCGAGCGCAGCGGGCGGCGGACATCGGCGGGATTTCATTTTCCATGTAGCGAAAGACATTTCAGCTGGAAAATTGCTCGTGGCGGGTTCGAACAACACAAACTTCGCACCGCGGCAGGACCTCGAGACGATCAATCATTACGAGGTGACCACAGCCGGTTGGTACACACTTCGTCACACGTTCCGCGATCAGGGTGGAATACTGGCCGTCGACCTGCAGCTGGTTAACGCCAGCGGAACCGTCCTGTTTACAGAGACGCGGTCAGATCCAGCGGACCTGATTCCTTCTGTCGTAGGTGGCAACCGCTACGCATGGTTCCCTCACGTAACCGGAACTACCCTGGCAGTCGACGATCATCGGCTTACAGTTCCGACGCTGATAGATCCGGTCGGCAAGGCCACATTCGGATTCGTGTCGAAGTACGTGAAGGGCAAGACTCTTCCGACCGGACAGACTGAATTCGTCTTCAATTCTGCCGGCATAAACTTCCACAGCGCCAGCTACGACTGGCTGATCGTAAACCAGGTTGGCACCAACGCACAGTTCAAGGGCAGCGGTAGCATCAACGGATCCGGCAACTACACATTCATGCTGTGGGCCGGTGATGGCGACAAGGATACGAATCCGGCTACTGTGGATACTTTCCGGATCAAAATCTGGGATTCGAACACGAATGAAGTCGTGTACGACAACCAGACCGACATGGGACTTGGCGGTGGGAATATCATGATCCACGTGCCGAAGAAGTAACGATTGGGGTCCACGCACAATAGAAATGCCCGGAGCATCTTTGTTCCGGGCATTTTTTTTATCGCTGTGAAAAAACCATCGTTCAAGTAATAACAACCGATCAAGAGCTGAACGCGGCCTTTGGCAAGGAGCGCGCATGGTCCAGCTTCAACCGCTGCCGGATCCACACGGCGAGCTTCTTCAGTGAGACCTGATGGCCGTTCTATTAGAATTTATGGCCCCTAGGGCCTGGAGAGAGTGGCACAACCATAACGCAGGGGCGGAAATCCATGCTGACACCAAAACTTCGATCATGAGCACCGCCAGCAGTCCTGTTGACCAGCCAGCTGAAGGAACGCCATCAACACGGAAGGCGATGGCGGCGCTTTCACTCGCTGCCCTCGGCGTCGTCTACGGCGACATCGGAACGAGCCCTATCTACGCCATGCGAGAGTCCCTTCACGGGTCACATGGTGTAGCTGCGACCGAGGCGAACGTGCTCGGGCTCTTGTCCCTCATCTTCTGGGCGCTGATCATCGTCATTTCCGTCAAATATCTGCTCTTCGTGATGAGAGCAGACAACTGCGGCGAGGGTGGCATGATCGCGCTCACTGCGCTTGTGACTCCAGCATCCGCTCGCGCACGCCGGCGTCATCGGGTGCTCGTGATGGTCGGACTGTTCGGGGCCTCGCTCCTTTATGGCGACAGCATGATCACGCCAGCAATCTCGGTTCTGAGCGCAGTCGAGGGACTGGAAATCGTGACACCCGTATTTCGTCCCTATGTAATCCCGCTCACTATCGCGATTCTGATCGGCCTGTTCGCCGTCCAGAGCCGGGGCACTGCACGAATTGGCTCGATATTCGGACCGGTCATGCTGGTGTGGTTCGCGACGCTCGGAGTCCTCGGGGCAATGCAGCTTGCCCAGAACCTGTCAGTCCTCGCAGCTGTGAACCCGACCTACGCGTTTCGTTTCTTCGCTGAGAACGGCTGGCAGGGATTTGTCGTGCTCGGGTCGGTATTTCTGGTCGTCACGGGTGGTGAAGCGTTGTACGCCGACATGGGTCACTTCGGCATCAAACCGATACGGCTCTCATGGTTCTGCTTCGTGCTTCCCGCTCTGCTGCTCAACTATTTCGGTCAGGGAGCTTTGGTGCTGCGAGACCCCTCGGCAGCCGAGCACCCATTCTTCCACCTCGTGCCCAACTGGGCGACGATACCGCTGGTAGCTCTGACCACGCTCGCCACAGTCATCGCGTCGCAAGCCGTTATATCGGGAGCCTTTTCACTCACGCGCCAGGCAGTGCAGCTCGGGTATCTGCCTCGTCTCGGGATCACGCATACCTCTGAATCACACATCGGGCAGATCTACATTCCTGCTCTGAACTGGGTGCTCATGGCGGCGTGTATCGGGCTTGTCATCGGCTTTCGCTCTTCGAGCAATCTCGCCGCGGCATATGGCGTTGCAGTGACGACAGACATGGTATTCACGACGATCCTTTTTGCGGTCGTTGCGCGGACTCGCTGGAAATGGAGTTTGCCCGCACTCGTGGGCATGGTCGCCGTGTTCCTGTTTGTCGATCTTGGTTTCTGGGGCGCGAGCTTGCTCAAGATTCCGAGTGGGGGCTGGTTCCCCCTTGTGATCGCAGCCGTTGTGTTTGCCGTGATGACCACATGGAACACGGGACGAAGCATTCTTGCCGAGCGGATTGCCGAGCGTACCGTGCCGATTACGAGCTTCCTCACCGATCTCGAGGCGAAGCCGCCATTGCGCGTGCCCGGTACGGCTGTCTACCTGGTCAGGAGCACGGACGCGGCTCCTCACGCAATGCTGCAGAACCTCAGGCACAACAAGGTGCTTCACGAGCGCGTGATCATAATGGCGCTGCGAACCGAGGCTTCTGCCTACGTCGCGGATGAGAACCGATTGCACGTCGAGACTCTTGCTCCAAATGTCTTCCGTGTAGTGTCGCATCATGGTTTCGCGGAGGATGCGGAGGTGCCCCTTGTTCTCGATGAAATGCGGACGCGAGGACTGGATGTCACTGTAAGTGAAACCACATTCTTTCTTGGACGAGAGACTCTTCTCGCAACTGAACGTCCGGGGATGGCGCTTTGGCGCGAGAGGCTCTTTACTCTTCTCTCCAGGAACGCCAGGCGCGCTACGAAATTTTTTCGCCTGCCACCAGAACGCGTTTGCGAGCTGGGCACCGAAATTGAGCTTTGAGGTTTGAGATGGGGCGATGCACGGTCTGCTCAGCTGAGCTGGAGCGCCTTAACTCTGGAGAGCTTACCGTCAAACTCACCCCCGACTCCACATAGCAAAAGCCCCCACGATGCACGCATTGCAGGCATGATTTAACAAGGCGGGGCGACTCGGTTTGAACCCACTATCAGCATCCACGCCGATGGTGCTATTCTTTGCCGGGTGTTTCGCTGGGCGTCGACCGTCTCACGGAGCGTAGTTAGAACCTGCCTTCGACCGACATGTACATCGACGAACGGCGCGCTGTTTCAGTATTGCCATACCGCATCTTGGTGGACGCGCTCGGGTGCCGTTGACGCAGGATAGTCCCGGCAGCCCATTGGCTCCGCCGGGCGATAACTCAGGAGCCCGGCGGATTGACGGTATATGAGTGAACTTGAGGATCGGCTCCAGGACCTGCTGGCGGGACGTTACGCCGTCGAAGGGGAAGTCGGTCGTGGTGGCATGGCGATCGTTTACGCCGCGCGGGACCTGCGACACGGACGACGCGTCGCCCTCAAAGTGCTCTCGCCAGATCTGGCGCAGGCGCTTGGCCACGAGCGCTTCCTCCGCGAGATCGAGATCGCCGCGGGGCTGATCCACCCGCACATCCTCCCGCTCTTCGATTCCGGCGCCGCTGACGGACTGCTGTTCTACGCAATGCCGTTTGTGGAGGGCGAATCATTGCGTCAACGAATGGATCGAGAAAAACACCTCGCTGTCGACCACGCTCTCGAGATCGCAAGGCAGGTTGCGGGAGCGCTCGCCTTCGCGCACAGTCAGGGTATCGTGCACCGCGACATCAAGCCGGAGAACATTCTTCTCCATGAAGGGAACGCCATGGTAGCCGATTTTGGCATCGGCAAAGCGTTGAGCGCCAGGGCTTCCATCACGCAAACCGGAATGGTCGTTGGCACTCCGGCTTACATGAGCCCGGAGCAGGCGAGTGGCGGAACAGAAGTGGATGGCCGCAGTGATCTATACAGTCTGGGCTGCGTGCTCTATGAGATGTTGAGCGGAGAGCCTCCATTCACCGGTCCTACGGCGCAGGCGATCATCGCCAAGCGGTTCGTTTCCGAGATTCCGAAAGTGCGAACGGCGCGTGACGTGCCTGAGGAAGTCGACCGCGCGGTCACCCGCGCGCTGTCGCGGACTCCGGTGGACCGCTTCCCTACGGCTGCCGAGTTCGCCGAGGCGCTGCGGTTGATCTCTCTGAATGGCCAGCCGTCAGCGCGTCGTGGGCAGGAGCCGCAGAAAGGCCCCGACACGAAGAAGGCCA
>JAYUWU010000238.1:0-7477 GCA_043753365.1 Gemmatimonadaceae bacterium
CATCTCCAGTCCCATCGACGATCCCCATCATACCGTATCAGCGAATCCACGCTCGACCCGCCGAAAGAAAAACGCCCCTGCAACAAAGACGGTGAGCGAAACAACAACGGTAAGCAAAACCATCTCGGGCCGGATCGAGCTGGTCCCAAGCACCGACCACCGCACCCCTTCGATGAACGCAACAGCCGGATTCAGACTGTACAGCAGTCTCCATTTCTCAGGAACGATCGATGTCGCATAGGCAACAGGACTCGCGAACATCCACACCTGAAGCAGGAACGGCATCGCGTGGACGAAATCCCTGTACTTCACGTTCAATGCAGACAACCAGAGACTCACCCCGGTCGCAGTCACAGCGGCAAGAAGGATGAAAAACGGAAGGGCAAGGATCCGCCATGTCGGCATGATCCCATAGACAACCATCAACACAGCCAGAACAGTCAGCGCGACCATAAGATCGATCAATGCCGAGAACGTGCTTGCCAGCGGAATAGCGAGACGCGGGAAATAAACCTTCGTGATGAGCCGCGCATCGGTGATCAGACTGTTCCCAGCGCGCTGCAGGACCGCGGCGAAGTAATTCCAGATCAGCACACCGCTGAAAACGAAAACAATGTACGGATGCCCGTCGCTCGGCAGCTTTGCAAAACGCCCGAACATAATAGTGAAGATCGCCGCCGCGACGAGCGGCTGGAGGATCACCCATGTGACGCCGAGGCCGGTCTGCTTGTAGCGGAGCTTCACGTCGCGGCCGGCAAGGATCATCAGCAGGTCGCGATACGTCCACAGCTCGCGCAGGTTGAGCGCCGACCATCCGCTGGTCGGTTCGATTCTTACGGTCGGGCGGCGTTCAGCTTCTGGCTGCGGGGTCTGGCCGGGAACCGTTGTCGAGGCCGTCACGCCCGTCGTCGCGCGCCGATCGCCCGCGTTAGCGGGCGCCACGGGTGCGTGAGGTCGCCAAGTGCCTCGCGCCTCAACGCGGCGAACTCGATCACTTCGTCGGAATCAGTATCGCGCGACCTCGCGAACTTGTCGCGAACGAACGAGAAGAGCACGGCGAGGACGAACCCGGTAAGAAGTCCGATAGCGGTGCGCCTGACTCCGCCGCGGGCATTGGGCTCGATCGGAAGCTGAGGAGCCTCGATGATGCTGATGACCGGGAGATTGCGAACTTCCTCGATGCGCGCATTTTCGGACGCCTCGAGCATTCTGACATAAAGCTCGTTGCGCATATCCAGGATCCGCTGAAGCCTGCCGTACTCCAGCATCAACTGGGGAGACGCTCTGTACTGCCGGTTCCCCTCGAGAAACCGCTCCAGGTCCGCCTCCGCCATGCGCAGCTGCATGCCCTTCTCGAGTACCTGCTTGTCTACGAACTCGCGCTCCGCTGAAGCGGATTGCTGGCGATTCGAAACATTATATTCGTTCAGCTGGTCGAGAACGTTCGTCGCGATCTGCAACGACAGCTCGGGAAACCCCGTGGTCACGGTCATCTCGATGACACCCGTCTTCGCGATCACCGTGGAGTGAACTGCGCTGCGCAATGAATTCACTGCGCGCAACTCGCGCACATTCGGCCGGCCCTGAATGTTGTAGATCTTTACGAGATCACCTTCGACCACGCCGCTGTCGAGCCTGGTCACGCGATATGTCTTCTGCGCAACGGGCCACAGAACCGTTCGTGTCTCCATCAGGTCAGTGTAAAGCTGCGGCGAGTTCATCGCGTCGCCGCCCGACAGGTTGATACCGAACTGCGCGGCTATCCCACCAAGCTGGCCTGAGCCACGTGCTCCCTTCGGCATGAACGAGGCCTGTGCAGTGTATCCCTTCGCCGATGAAATGCTCTTGTAACCGGCGTAGAAACCGAAGCCCAGCGTCACGATGAGGATCATTATGCGATGCCTCAACAGCACGTTGACGAAACTCACTGCCGAGATTTCCTTCGGCATCTCACCCGGAACGTATATCTCGCGGGGCCCGCCCTGCGGGGTCGGCTCGGTCTGCCTTGGGATCGTCATGAACCTGATGAAAGAAGAGCTGCACCCAGCCGGGAATCGTCGCGCGTGACGACTTCCTCGAGGTACCACTTGTACGTTGACGCGATCCCATCGGCAAGCGAAATCCGCGGCTGCCATCCCTGGCCGCGAATGAGCGACGAGTCCATCAGCTTACGCGGGGTTCCGTCAGGTTTCGACGTGTCCCATTCGACCGGGCCGTCATATCCGACAACTTCAGCTATGACCGCCGCGAGCTCCTTGATGGTCACGTCGGAACCGGATCCTACGTTGAACAATCCGGTAGCGCCTGACTCCATCATCACGAGGCACGCACTAGCTGCGTCATCCACATGAAGAAACTCCCGCATCGCGGTCCCATGACCCCACAGCGTAACGACTGAATCCTTTCCCGCAGCGCGCTCAACCTTCGCTTCGTGGAACTTGCGAATGAGCGCGGGCAGAACGTGCGAGCTCGTCAGGTCAAAGTTGTCGTGCGGTCCGTAAAGGTTTGTCGGCATCAGTGACACCCACTTCTTCCCGAACTGCCTGTTCGCGGACTCGACCAGCTTCACACCGGCAATCTTAGCGATCGCGTAAGGTTCGTTCGTCGGCTCGAGCTCGCTCGTAAGGAGATACTCCTCCTTGATCGGCTGCGGCGAGAGCCGCGGATATATGCACGAGCTGCCCAGGAACACGACACGATCGGTCCCGGTGTCCAGTGCGGAGCCGAGCACGTTCGACTGGATTACGAGATTCTCATACAGGAAATCCCAGCGCCAGGTGTTGTTAGCGGTGATTCCTCCGACCTTTGCCGCCGCAAAGAACACGACCTCCGGCTTCTCCTCGCGAAAAAACTTCGCGACAAGAGCCTGATCCATCAGGTCGAGCTCAGAGCGTGTACGAACGATCGGCTCGGGGTAACCTGCGTTGCGCAGCGCGCGCACTATCGCCGAGCCAACGAGCCCCCGGTGGCCTGCAACAAAAGCACGACGCAGAGATGAGCTCACTTGGTCAGTGCGTGCAGCGCAGCATATGACGATTCGATCGTGTAGGGCACGCCTGACTGCACCGACGCGAGATCTGCATCGACCATCATCTCGACTAGCTCGTTGAACGTCACGCGCGGCGTCCAGCCGAGCACACGCCTGGCCTTGCTTGCATCACCGAGAAGCAGGTCGACTTCCGTCGGGCGGAAGTACCGCGGATCGATCGCGAGAACTTCGCGTCCCGTTGCCGTATCGACGCCGATCTCATCGACTCCGCTCCCGCGGAACTCGAGCTCGATTCCAACTCGTCCGAACGCGAGCTGGCAGAACTCGCGAACCGTGTGCTTCTCTCCAGTCGCAAGCACGTAGTCATCGGCGGAGGGATGCTGCAGCATCTTCCACATTCCCTCGACGTAGTCGCCTGCAAAACCCCAGTCCCGCTCAGCGTCGAGGTTGCCAAGAAACAACTTGTCCTGCTGTCCCTCGCGGATGCGCGCGACAGCCATCGTGATCTTGCGCGTTACGAACGTCTCGCCGCGAATCGGGGATTCGTGATTGAACAGGATGCCCGACGACGCGTGAACGCCATAGGCCTCGCGATAGTTGACGGTGATCCAGTGTCCATAAAGTTTCGCCACCGCATAAGGCGACCGGGGATAAAACGGTGTAGTCTCCGACTGCGGAATTGCCTGCACCTTGCCGTACATCTCGGAAGTAGACGCCTGATAGAAGCGGACCCGGTCCATCATTCCCAGGATGCGGAGGGCTTCGAGAAGCCGAAGAGTTCCCAGCGCGTCGGAATTGCCGGTGTACTCGGGTGTTTCGAACGAAACCTGAACGTGGCTCTGGGCTGCCAGGTTGTAGATCTCGTCGGGCTGACACTCCTGGATTATCCGGATCAGGTTTGTCGAGTCGGTCAGGTCTCCATAATGAAGCACGAACCGTGATTTGACGTCCTGCGGCTCTGAGTAGATGTGGTCCACGCGCTGAGTGTTGAACAACGACGCGCGCCGCTTCAGGCCGTGGACCATGTAGCCTTTCGCGAGCAGCAGTCTCGCGAGGTAGGCGCCGTCCTGGCCGGTCACGCCCGTAATAAGGGCAGTTTTCATGAGATTCGGTAAATGTGCGGCGATGCCCGCGGTGCTTCCCAGGGGCTTGCCGGGGGCGGTTCGCGAGCGGGTTTGGTTGCGAATGTTCAGCCTGACAAATGTCACATCAGGTATGGCGTCAGTCAATCTATTAGGCTACACTGCCCTGCCCCGTAAGTCCGCACCAATATGTGACATCCGGATTGTGCCGGAGTCCTTATTGGGTAGATTGGAAAGGGCACGAGCCTTGCCATTCGCATCCTTTGCGGAGACTGCAATAAGGCCCGTTTTCGAACATTGAATAACCTGACCTAAGAAAGCCCTTTTGACGCTCAAGCGAATTAGAAACAGGCACCTTTTCGTCGCGGACACCTTTTCGGTCATCGCGGCGACCCTCATAGCGTTTCTCGTGCGCTTCGAGGACTGGCAGTGGATCAGCCAGAATGCCCGGCTCGTCATTCTCTACCTCGTCATATCTGTCCCCCTCCGCCTCTTCATTTTCTTTCTGGCGGGGATGTACCGCCGGCTCTGGCGGCACGCCAGCGTTGGGGAGCTCAACCCGATAATTGTTGCCGCCATGGGCGGCGGCGCGGCATGCGCCGTGATCGGACTGGTCGTCCTGCCTC
Source organism: Gemmatimonadaceae bacterium (assembly GCA_043753365.1). Lineage (GTDB taxonomy): Bacteria > Gemmatimonadota > Gemmatimonadetes > Gemmatimonadales > Gemmatimonadaceae > UBA4720. The sequence continues at coordinate 4,698 of JAYUWU010000238.1, forward strand.
TTTCAGGCCTGACCCCAACCCGCGTCCCGTTCTCGGTCGTATTCATTGATACGTTCCTCACAGGCGCCCTCATTGGACTACCACGCCTCATGGCGAGGATCGGCCGCGCCGGCTACACCCGCCGCCGCAAGGATGACAAGGGCAAGCGTGTCCTGATCGCCGGAGCCGGCGACGCGGGCAAGCTCGTCGTGAAGGAGCTCTTCGCATCATCACAGCAGCTCGGGCTCGAGCCGATCGGCTTCGTCGACTCGGACGCGACCAAGCACGGCCACATGCTCGCCGGCCTTCCCGTATTCGGACCGCTGGCGCACATCCCTGAAATCGTCGAGCGATACGGCGTCGCTGAAATCATCATCGCGATGCCTTCGGCACCCGGCACCGTCATCAGACAGGTAGTTCGCGCGGCGCTGTCGTGTGGCATACCGACGCGCACCGTTCCATCGCTCCCCGAGATCATCTCACGCCAGGGCAACGCGACTGGTCTTCGTGAAGTCGAGATCCAGGATCTTCTTCGCCGCGACGCAGTCGAGACAGACCTCGCAGCAGTCGCCGAGCTGGCGACGAGCGAGACTGTGCTCATCACGGGCGCTGGCGGATCGATCGGAAGCGAGCTCTGCAGGCAGCTCGCGCGCCTCGCCCCATCGCGACTTGTTCTCCTGGGACACGGCGAGAACTCGATCTTCGACATCTTCCAGGAGCTGTCACTCTCCTTCCCCGATGTAAAGATCATCCCGGTGATCGCCGACGTGCGCGATCGCGCGCGGATTCAGCACATCTTCCAGGAGTTCCGGCCTCACGCTGTGTTCCACGCAGCCGCACACAAGCATGTGCCGCTCATGGAGGACAACGTTCTCGAGGCGGTGACGAACAACGTCTCCGGCACCCGCAACGTCGTCGACGCGGCGATCGACTCGAACGTGCAGCATTTCGTTCTCATCTCGACTGACAAGGCAGTGCGCCCGACGAGCGTCATGGGCGCGACGAAGAGAATTGCAGAACAGCTCGTGCAACACGCTGCGACGAAACATCATCGGAACTTCGTGTCAGTGCGTTTCGGCAACGTGCTCGGCTCACGCGGATCAGTCGTCCCGACGTTCCTGCGACAGATTCGCGCAGGCGGCCCGGTGACGGTGACGCACCCCGAAATGCGACGTTACTTCATGACGATCCCCGAAGCCGTGCAGCTCGTGCTTCAGGCCGGCGCGCTCGGCCGCGGTGGTGAGGTGTTCGTGCTCGACATGGGCGAGCAGATCCGCGTTGTAGACATCGCGACCGACCTCATTCGCCTCTCGGGCCTCGAGGTCGGTGCAGACATCGAGATCAAGTTCACCGGCGTTCGCCCCGGCGAGAAGCTCTACGAGGAGATGTTCTTCACTGCCGAGAACGTTCTTCCGACCGATCACCCGAAGGTCCTTCGCGCGCGCAATGGACTGCTTGCAGATGGTGTGACGCGTCGCATCTCGGCGCTCACCGGCGCGACCGATTCGGGCAGGCCTGAAGACGAGATCAGGAAGCTGCTCCAGACGCTCGTTCCCGACTTCCATCCTCATGGTGCCACTCATGAGGAAGAGCCGGTTCGCGGTTCCGAGAGTATCCGGCGGGCATAGTCGTTTCACACTCGGAACTCGGTCTGCAAGCGCGAAACTGGTAGGAAACTCAACACTCACGACTACAACTCGCGACTCGCAACTCCTCGAGTCGCGAGTTTCAAGTTAGAGTTTTGAGTTCTGCGTTTGACGGCCAGTTTGGAGTTTGCCAACAAGTTTCCAGTTTGCCCGCCCAGTTCCGAGTACCTAATGAAGGAGGCGCTGGATGGACCGCCGTGACGAGCTGCTCAAGGCCATCCCCTTTTTCGGGCTCCTCACTGTCGCGCTGACTGAAGCGCTCAGCTTCTTCTATCTCCTCGAGCGTGGCCCGGTAATCGCCGCGTGGATATCGATAGCAGCAGTTGTAATCCTGCTCGCCAGGAGGTTACGGCCACAGTCGCCTTCGCTCTATCCGCAACCCCTCAGTCGAGTCAATTTTCGCGAGCGAGCGCTCCGGCCCGAGCCAATCGCGCTGATAACGATTCTCGCCGTCACGCTGGTCCTCGGACTGATCACCCCCCCGAAACACCCCGACGCGACGACGTATCACCTGCCCCGCGTGCTGCACTGGATTCAGAACGCATCGCTTCGGCCGTACCCCACGCACATCGACAGACAGTTATGGATCGGGGCCGGTCATGAATATTTCCTCGTAAACCTGAGGTTGATCTCAGGCACCGACATGATCGCGCCGCTGATTCAATGGCTGTCTTTCGTCGGGCTCCTGCCGGCCGTAACAGTCATAGCGCGCGAGCTCGGCGCCGGACGACACGGCCAGTGGTTCGCCGCGCTGTTCGCCATCACACTGCCAATTGCAGTAACACAGGCCAGCGGCGTGCAGGTCGACATCTTCGCCTCGTTCTGGCTGTGCGTCACCGTTGCACTCCTGCTTCGTATTCGCCGGACAGGTGCCGACGCGGCGACGTGGGCCGACGCGCTCGCAATTGGCAGCGCTGCAGGAATTGCGATACTCGCAAAAGCTGTAAATGTGCTCTACCTCGCGCCATTCGTCGTCTGGATCCTGATTGCACTTTCCAGGCGATATCGGCCAGCACGTGTGCTTGGACTTGCCGCCCTTGCAATGCTGCCGATGTTTGCAGTGAACTTACCGCAGGTCCAGCGCAACATCAGCGTCTGGAACAACCCACTCGGCGCACCCGATGAGTACGGTCTCGCCAACGAGATAATCACCCC
>JAYUWU010000239.1:0-2933 GCA_043753365.1 Gemmatimonadaceae bacterium
GCAACGTCATGATGGCGGCTCAACGGATAAGTGGATGAGGCCGAGTAAAGCTCGAGCACCCACACGAGACTGTCGCCGATGTAGGCGGGCGCAACTTCGCTTCCGTGACTGAACAGTGGCATGAGGGCGCTAACTCTCTCGCGAACGTCGCGTCTTCTAACGATTTTCGTATCGACTTCGAGCGGAGTCCATAACAGGTCGAGCCGCTGTTCGGACCATGCGTGGGCCAGCCGGCGCAATCCGCCGCCGATCATTGGCGCCCCGACATTCCGGCCGCGCTTGACCAGCGCGGCGCCCGATGCGCCTGGATAGACAAGCACGCTGTCGCTTGCAGTTGCCGCCACACGCGCCATCCGGATTGAATCTGCCGCGGATGCGAACCTGCGTACTTCTGCGGGTGGAGTGGTGTTGTTCCGCGGCATGCCATAAGCGCGCGCAGTGAACGCAGCGCGTGTTGCCGCATAAGGCGCTTGATGGGCATTCGCTACTTCGGCGCTCGCAAGCCGGCGAACAACCGACGGAAGAATCAGGTCGAGTGCAACTGCAAATATCAGAACTGCGCTCACTGTGAAAAATCCGGCGCGCACCTGACCCGTCCAGCCGCTCAGGAATACGAGCGCAGCACCAGCCAGGGTTCCGACGGAGAGCGACAGGTACGCCGGTATGAGCCACTGGTGGTCGACGTACGAAAACATTCCATCCGCGCCGCTTCCCTGCATCAGGAGCTCATACCCGTCGAGCCTGTAGCTCCACGCCATCGTAAGGAGAAACAGAGATGCCAGTACCGCTAGATGCCGGCGTACCCGCACGGAGACGTGAAACGCTCCGCGATGCCACCGGAGGCTGGGTGTCAGCGCGTACAGCGCGATCACCAGCACGCCCACAACTGCGAGCAGTGTCATTGACCATGCGTATGCTGCAGTCTCGAGGGGAATCCACGACGTGTAGAAGGCGAGGTCGCGCTGGAAAAACGGGTCCATCTCTCCAAAGCGGACACCGAGTCGCACCAGCGCAAGCTTCTGCCATTCAGGGACGACCAGGGACATGACGAGTGCGACGGCTGCCGACAGAACGAACGCTGCGCGGTCGAGCACCTTGCGCGGAACCGCTTCGCCGAATTCAACGTTTCCGACCCTCCTGGGGAGTGCGAGCGAGACGACGCTTCGTCGTACCGCCGCAAGGTTCGCGAACGCAAACAGCGCTGCGAGTACTGCCGACAGGAAATGCAGTGTGAAAGTGTCGCGGAGCCGTTCACGCCAGATTGGAGTGGCGTCGAGGGCGAGATACCAGGCGTAGTCAGAAAACAGGAGGGCGCCGCCGCGCCCGACGATCAGCACTGCCGCGGCAACGGCGAGCCCTGTGGCAAGCCGCCGCCGCGGCGTCATGTCAGACTGCCACGCCCTGTTGGCGCAGCCAGCCTTCCATCTCCGACCTGATGGCATCGAGATCCTGCTGCGACCGCGCCTCGAATCGCATCACGAGCACCGGCTGGGTATTCGACGCCCTGATGAGACCCCACCCGTCACCGTAAAGGACCCGGACACCGTCGACATCGATGACGTCATGAAGTGACGCGAAGTGTTTCCGCGCGTCCTCGACGATACCGAACTTGACGTCGTCGCCGCACTCGACGCGGATCTCCGGCGTCGAGATGAACTTCGGTACATCTGCCATCATCTGCTTTACGGTTTGCCCGCTGTCAGCGACGATACGCAGCAGTCGCGCTGCGCCATACATCGCGTCGTCGAAGCCGTACCAGCCTTCGGCAAAGAACATGTGCCCGGACATCTCGCCCGCAATCGGCGCGTGCGTCTCGTGCATCTTTTCCTCGATCAGCGAATGCCCTGTCTTCCACATCACAGGCTTGCCGCCGGCTTTCTCGACCTCCTCTGGCAAAGCCTGCGAGCACTTCACGTCGAATATGATCGACTGCCCCTTCCCCGTCCGTGCCAGGACATCACGCGCATAAATGATGAGGATGTGGTCGCCCCAGATGATCTCGCCATCTTCGTCCACGAGGCCGATCCGGTCAGCATCACCATCGAACGCAATTCCAATTTCCGCTTTGTCCTCGGCCACAGCGGAAATGAGGTCCTCGAGGTTTTCCGGAACTGTTGGATCAGGATGGTGATTGGGAAACGTGCCGTCGCTTTCGCCAAAGAGTATGCGAGGCTCTATGCCGAGCCGGTCGAACAGCTGCTTCGCCAGAACGGCTCCAGCGCCGTTGCCGCAATCGACTACACACTTCACCGGCCGTGAGATCCTGCCGATGCGCTCACCGACGTCGTCGACGTACTGCGTGATAATGTCTTCGTGCCGCAGCGTCCCCTTGCCTGACTGAAAGTCGCCAGCCGTGGCGATCTCGTAAAGCGTCTGAATGTCTGCGCCGTATATCGAATGGTTTCCAAGGCCGAGCTTGAAGCCATTGAACTCAGGTGGGTTGTGCGATCCGGTGATCTGAATGCCGCCGACAACGCCGAGGCGGTGTTGGGCCCAATACACGAGGGGTGTTGGAACTATGCCAATGTCGACAACGTCGAGGCCGCTCTCGAGTAGTCCCCGAACGAATTCAGCGTGCAGTGCAACGCCGCTCGGACGGTTATCTCTGCCGATTACGATCTCGCCGGAAACTCCCTTCCGTTTCAAAAACGTCGCATAAGAACGGGCCACCAGGCCCGCCACTTCCGGGGTAAGATCCTTTTCGGTGATGCCGCGAATGTCGTACTCGCGAAAGATGGTACGTGACAGCAAGTGACTACCTGACCAGTGAGGCGTTCGTGACCGGGGATGAGGGTGTGCTGCTTACCGGCGGGGTGCTGACGCTTCGCTCCGTCCAGCGCACGATTGAGTTGGGGAGAATTCCGAGTACCAGGATGAGTATCGCTGCAGCCGTGATGACCGACCGCGTCCAGCCCGTCGGAGCGGACACGGGA
>JAYUWU010000240.1:0-21055 GCA_043753365.1 Gemmatimonadaceae bacterium
GGAGGTCGATATAAGCGTCAGTCTCACGAGGCTGAGCCAGGCGCGGCACAACTTCGGCATTGGGGATGCGGTCACTCATTCTCGACCACTCGTCGATGCGACGCGCGCCCTCCATGAGCAGCGACTCAGTTGAAACGCTGACAACCGCATCAACCACCACCCTCTCGTCACGGTCGTCGGCGAAGCTGAACGTCCCTTCTTTCCACGAGAAGATGTCGAACACCACCGTCTCGATCTGCTGGCGCATGAAGCGGTCGACATCCCTCCGGGTAACAGCGCCCTGGGCGATGAGTATCTCCCCGAGGAGACGACTGTCCCCAACTTCCTGCGCCCGCGATGCGCGATCGAGCTCGCGATCGGTGACCTTCCCCGCCGCCTTGAGAAGCGCGCCAAGAGTATGCGGGTTGTCGATCATAGTCGCATGAACGACCGCGCCCTTGTCGAAGTACACCCTGCCCTCGTTGCCGCGGGCAGCCGACATCACCGTGAGCCGCCCGCTTTTTCTCGCAAGATCGAGCAGCTGAAACACATCGTGGATGCCGATGTCCTGGAGCGGGCCTTCGATCGCCATCAGCGGGTCTCCATAGAAGCCAGTTTGCTGTACTTACGGGCAACCATGTGATTCGGGTCGAACTTGAGAATTCTCGCGAACGCTCTGCCAGCATCCCGCGACCGCTTCAGGTCGAGCAGCGACTCGCCGAGCAGCACAAGCGCGGCGAAGTGATAGACGTTCTGCCTGAGAAGGCCCACAACCCGCCGCAGCGCGTCAGCAGGCCGGCCCATGGCGCGATAGACTCCCGCGAGCTCGAGTGCCGCGGTGTCATCCGCCGGAAGGGCTCCGAGAACAGCGACGAATTCCTTTTCCGCAACTTCGTAGTCGCCTCGCGCAGCGAAGCACTTGCCGAGCAGGACCATTCCCTCTCTCTCGTCAGCACCGCGTGCCATAGCACGTCGAATCTCTCCTAGCGCCCTGTCGTAAAGGCCCTTCGAGATGTAGTCGGCAGCGAGCGTATAGTCCGGTATCGCTGCGGCAGCGATACTGATGTCCGGAATCGCCGACGAAGACTCGGAGGCATCCATTTCCAGGGCCATCGTCTGCGGGGTTTCACGGGGATCGATGCGCGCTGCGTGCGCTGCACATTCGGCAGCAGACTCGCGCTCGCCGAGTCCGGAGAACGCGAAGCCGAGATTTCGATGTGCCCACGCCAAAGTGGGATCGGATTGGATCGCTCGAAGACAGGCGTCCCGCGCTTGAGCGAACTCACCGAACTCGAGAAGCGCTCGCGCAACACCGTTCCAGGCAACCGCATTCTCCGGCTCATCGCGGAGCACGCTGCGATAGGCATCGAGCGCAAGCTGGAAATGACCCTGTCGAAAAAGCGCGAGCGCGAGATTCAGCCTTGCGCTCAACGCTGGCGTGCTGCTCCGCGCCGCACGGCGGAACGAATTTGTGGCCTCGCGAACTTCACCAGCATCCCACAGAAGCGCACCGAGATTGTTGTGAGCCGGCGGATATGACTTTCCCGCTGCGAGGCAGCGGCGAAAACTCACCTCTGCTTCCTCCGTACGCCCAAGGAGGTACAGTGCGATTCCGCGCTGGTTCCAGACGCGCTGGTTGTCCTCCGATATCGCAATGCAGCGCTCATACGCATCCAGTGCTTTTTCCGGCTGAGACAACATCAGGTGAACACTCCCGAGCGCGTCGTACGCTGCATGTGGATCCTCGCCACCGTCAATGGCGGCGCGGCACTCGCGCAACGCTTCTTCGTGGTAGCCCTTGAGTCGCAGGGCGAGCGCGAGTGTCAGGTGCGGATTTCCCGTGCGCGCAGCCTCTGGCGAATCCGATACAGCTGCTTCCGCTTCAGCCGACGTTCGTGTTTCGAGCGAGAGATTTGCCTGCGCGCGTGTCAGCGAAGGGTTCAGGGCGACGGCGCGTCGGTTTGCCTCGCGCGCCTCATCCACTCGCCCGAGATCACCGAGTATGAAACCGGCGAGGTAATGAGCGTCCGGGTTCGCCGGGTTAAGGTCGATCGAACGGCGCAGAAAACGCAGCGCCTCTTCACCCAATCCGCGGTTGTAAGAGATCTCGGCAAGAAAGAAATGCAGGACAGAACTGTCAGGATCGCGAGCAATGGCTCGCCTGAAACGGCGCTCGGCCAGGTCCAGGTTGCCGGCGGTTTTCTCGGCAATTCCGCTCTCGACGAGCAAGCCGAGGTCATCTGGAGATTCGGCGAGGCGTGCCGCGAGTTCAGTTACGCGGCGCTCGAGCAGCCCTGCTTCACCGTACGCTATCTCCAGGTTACGCCGCGCCACGCGCATGCGCTCGTCGAGCGCGAGCGCGCGTGAGAACGCTGCTGTGGCCTCATCGAACAGGCCGCGACGATAATACAACACGCCGAGGTTGTTCTGTGACCCGGGGTCGGAGGGATCCACGCGGCGAGCAAGGGAGCGGAGAATCTCCGCCTCCCTTGTGCTCGGCATGGCTGCGGCTGCGGCAGTCATTACTTCACGTTGACTGCGTGAAAGATCGCGTCGAACGACTTCGTGTCGGGTAGCAGCAGGAAAAACCCACGGAAGCGCTCGCCGATTTCCTCGAATGAAAACTCTGTCTCCACGCAGCAAGCGGCTGCCGCTTCCGACGCCTGTTCCTTATGCGCCGCCATGACGGCCTCGGTAGTTCCGACCATGAGTCGCGGTGGCGAAGGCATGAGCGACATTCCCAGAAACTCGCTCAGCGCGGTCATGTATGCGCCTCCGAGTATGTTGCCTGCCTCCTTGAGAGCAGACTCCTCCAGCAGGTCGAGCGTTCCGCCCGGCCGACGCTCGCGGCGGAGCATGAGATCGGCGAGCCGGCGGCCCGTGGCCAGAGGCAAGGCGAGCAGCGTGTGGCCCTGCAGTGAGCCGGACATGTCCATGACGACACTGACAATCTGCGAATCACTGTCAGCGATGCCGGGAATCAGCTCGTCCAGCGGCGCGACGTTGACCGTCGGAACATCGATCATGATTCGCGCGCCTGTCATGAGCGAGAGCGCGGTGGCCGCATGCCCTGCCCCGATGTTTGCGACCTCCTTGAGGGCATCCATTCGCTCTGCGCTGAGCGAGGGAGTGACGTTGGGCGAAACGATTGCCTGCGAGGTGTCCATGCTCTGCATTGTCACGTTGGCTGAAGAATTCCCTGCGCGTCCAGAATGAGCGCAGGGGAACCGTTGGTGAGTATCGTCGCGCCGTTGAAGAGGTGTGGCATCCCACGCGCGGCGTCGAAATTCTTGACCACTACTTCCTGCTGTCCGATGAATTCGTCGACGAGAAGGCTCATTCGGCCATCGGGCAGCTCAAGAACCACTGCATGTCCCTTGAATCCGGAACGGGGCGGATGACCGACGCGGTCGCGCAATCGCACAGCCGGAATTGCCACACCCCGCACGAGAAGAACTTCCCTGTCGTCCTCGAACCCGATCATGTCCGGCTCGAGCACGAGAGTCTCGACGACGTGGGTAATCGGGAGCGCGTAGATCTCGTCTTCGCTCCTGGCGAGCAGTGCGTGAATGATCGCGAGTGTCATTGGAAGCTCGAGACGGATCTCCGTTCCCGCGCCGGCGTCCGTCGACAGCTCCACCGATCCACCGAGTGACCGCACCTTGGTCGCAACGACATCGAGACCAACTCCCCGACCCGAGATATCCGTCACCCTTGACGTCGTCGAGAATCCCGGCCGTGCAATCAGGGAAAGAATCTCCGCGTCGCTCAGGTTTCCACAGTCATCCTCGACGAGGCCATTTGCACGCGCGCGCTCCAGGACCCGAGTCACATCGATGCCCCGGCCGTCGTCACTTACGCGGACAACCACTGATGACCGCTCGCGCGATGCCGAAAGCGTCAGCTTTGCGACTAATGGTTTGCCGGCCGCACGGCGCTCAGACGGTGACTCGACGCCATGGTCGAGCGAGTTCCGCAGCAAATGCATGACGGGATCACCAATCTCGTCGAGTACCGACTTGTCCACCTCGATCTCCGAGCCAAGTATCTCGAAGGACACCTTTTTCCCGAGCGATTGCGCAGTGTCACGAACCATCCGCTCGAAGCGCTCGAATGCCTGGCCAACGGGGACCATCCGGGCAGTCGTGATTTCGGTCTGAAGGCTTCCGATTAGGCGTGAAGCCTGGAGAACCGCTTCCGACATCGCGGGATTTCCAGCCTTTCTCGCGACCTCCTGAAGCCGGCCTCGTGCGATCACGAGCTCACCGATGAGATTCATCAGCGCGTCGAGTCGCGCTGCATCGACGCGAACGAAACGGTGCTGTTTCTCGGTGGCTGTCATCGCCACGTTGAACGCCGGACCCGAGAGTGCCGGGGTCAGCCTGTGAGTGGAACTCTGGGCGTCGCTTTGTGGCTTAGGCGCGAGAGCGGCGGGTGGCGCTCCGCTCATTATTGGCCACTCCATCGTCGGGTTGGCACCCGGCGACTCCGCAGCTAATGCTGCCACACTCTCGAGCATCTCGATCGCGCCCAGGACGTCAACAGGCTCCGGGTGCGCCTGCGACACAGCGACTATCGCCGATTCAAGAGTGTCCACAGCGTCGAAGAGCGTCTCGATGATTTTCGGCGTTACGTCGAGCGCACCGCGCCTCATCTGGTCGAGGAGCGCCTCGAGCGAGTGCGAGAGATCACGAACGTCAGCGTAGCCCATCGCCGCCGCCATTCCCTTCACCGTGTGCACTGCGCGGAATAACTCCGCTACCCGTTCGCCTCCCTCGCCGCGCTCGAGCGCAAGCAGAGACGTATTCATCTCTGCCAGCCTTTCCCTCGATTCGGCGCGGAAGAGATCCGCGTAGCGTTTCGTGTTCACTTAGCCAAGCACTCGCTGAACCGCCTCCAGCACGCGACTGGGCTGGAAAGGCTTCACCACGAAGTCCTTGGCTCCCGCCTGAATCGCCTCTGCAACCAGCGCCTGCTGTCCCATCGCGCTGCACATCAGAACCCTCGCCTGCGGATCGAACCGCGTGATCTCCCGGACAGCCTCGATGCCGCCCATTTCCGGCATGATGATGTCCATCGTCACCAGGTCCGGCTTGAGCGACTTGTATTTTTCGACAGCCTGCGCTCCGGAATCGGCCTCACCAACGACCTCGAGCCCGGCCTGCGTCAGTATGTCCCCGATCATCGTGCGCATGAACACTGCGTCGTCGCACACCAATACTGTGTTGTTCACCCCATGCCTCCTCAGGCGAGAGCCGTTTCCACCATCGCGCGCAGATCAATGAGCGCGCCTCCCAGCAATTCATCTTCAGCGATCAGCTGCATGTCGAACACATTGTCGACAATTACGCCCGCAACCCGGCCTCCGCGCTCGACGAGCAGGATGCTCGCTTCGGCGCCGATTGCCGGAACGCCATAGAGACAAAGCGAGGCATCCATCACAGTCACCAGGCTGCCGCGCAGGTTGATGAGCCCCCGCACATGATGGGGCGCACCTGGAAGACGAGTGGTAGCCGTAATCGGAACTATTTCCCTGACATCGGCGATATCGGCGCAGCGCGTGCGCCCGGCGACCGCGAATACGAGCACGCGACGCATCGGCCGCGGAGGCGCGGCTGCGGGTGCTACGGGGTCAGGCAAAGTTGTAGAGTCGCTAATCATAGAAGCCGAGCGCGGCGAGAGGATCCTCTGCCTGCGCAACGGCTTCACCTTCTCCGACTGCTCGGAGAGAGGCCTTCAGATCGTCGGGCAAGGGTGATCGGATGTCCATCGGCGCGCCAGTGAGTGGATGAGCGAACTGGAGCCACGCCGCGTGGAGAAAATGCCTTTTTGGTGCGAGCCCAGCGATCCGCCTGTTGCCACCACCACCGTAAACGTCGTCACCCATCACTGGGTGCCCGATGGAGGCGAGGTGAACGCGAATCTGATGAGTTCGACCAGTATGCAAATGCGCACGCAACAGGTCTCCCGGTCCAAAGCGGGCTAGCCGGAAGAAATCCGTCTTCGCCTGCCTGCCGTTACTGACGATTGCAATGCGCTTTCGGTCTCGCGGATCTCTCGCGAGGGGTTTGTCTACGGTTATTTCGTCGCTTTCGAGGTGCCCCCAGATCATCACCGCGTACCGTCGCTTGACGCGCCGGGCCGCGATCGCGGAACCGAGTATCCGGTGCGCTCTCTCGGACTTTGCCACAATCAGGAGGCCGGAAGTCTCCTTGTCGAGGCGATGAACGATTCCCGCACGATCCGGGGCTGTGCCAGGTGACAGCTCACCGCCACGACCGAGCAGCGCGTTGACGAGGGTCCCCGACCAGTTGCCGGGCGCCGGGTGAACGACCATTCCAGCCGGCTTGTTCACAACCAGCATTGCATCGTCCTCGAACACTACCTGCACGTCTATCGCCTCGCCGCTGATCTCGCGCCCGGCAAGCGGCGGCTCATCCACAACGACCCGGTCGCCGGGGATCGGCTTGTAACTGGCCTTTTCCTTTTTTCCGTTGACGGTGACGCTGCCGTTGGCAATGAGCGTCGCCGACTGCGTGCGCGACAACGATACACGATCGGCTACAAGCAGATCGAGGCGAACGTTGCCGTCCGCCTCGATCAGAAATTCATGCCGCTCGCCGGCGCTCAGATTTCCTGGCTTCCGGTAGTTGCCGGAGCCGGTCCTGCCGCAGCCGCCTTCGCTTCGTCTTCCTCGCCCCACAGCACCCACGCGAGCAGGAAAGCGCCAGTGCTTACCGCCATGTCGGCGATGTTGAACGTGGGCCACCGCGAGTCACCGATGCCTACGTCGATGAAGTCGACGACGCCGCGAGCGGACCGAAGGCGATCGATGAGATTGCCGACCGCCCCCGAGCAAACGAGCGCAATTGCGAGCGTGCGCACGAGGTCACCGTCGCGCGTTGCGCGGTAGAGTCTGCCGAGTATCACGAGCGCGCCTATCGTCAGCACCGTGAATATCCAGCGCGAATACGACCCAAGGTGCAGCCCGAAGGCTGCGCCCGGATTGTAGACGAGCGTGAATCTCAGCGTGTCTCCGATTACCTCGTGAGGAACGCGCTGAGGCACGAGCGAATAGACGGCAATCGCCTTGGTGATTATGTCGGCGAGTACTACCGTCGACAGAACCGACCAGAAAAGCGGGGTATTAGCTCTGCCGCTTCGCATCTTCTTCACGCTGCTTGCAGTCTATGCAATAACGCGCGTGTGGAAGCGCGTCGAGACGCTCGTAGGCGATGTCCATGCCGCAGTTGTGACACTTGCCGAACGACTCAGGCGAGCGATAGAGCCGGCGCAGCGCTTCATCGAGATGCCAGAGAAACCGTCCCTCCTGGCTGGCGAAGAGAAATGCCTTCTCGCGCTCCATGGCATCGGTGCCCTGATCGGCCATGTGAAAGGAGTATGAGCTCAGGTTGCCGTCGTTGCCCTGCGGCGTAGACCCGAAGGCCTCGTCGTAGTGCCCCAGCTCCTTGACCACACGCCGGCGCTCCTCGAGAAGTCGCTTCTCGAAGTGGTCGAGGTTTTTCTTCGTCATTGACTTCGGCTTCTTCGCGGCTGTTGTCGGTGCCATCTATACTGCCCTCTCTAATGCGATGCGCGCTTCCCGACCATCGATATCGGCAGCTGCCATCGCGTTGAATTTTCCAGCGTCATCACCCACCGTGATCTCACGGGCAAGTACTTCGTCAGCGATGCGCGCGCTGTGCGTGCGCACCGCTTCTTCCAGCTCGTCATGTCCCGCGATCGCAACACTTATCCTGTCACTGACCGCAAAACCGGATTCCTTACGCATCCGCTGGATGCGGCTTACAACCTCGCGGGCCAGGCCTTCCATACGGAGTTCCGGCGTCACGATTGGATCTATTGCAGCGAAATACCCCGCATCTTCCTTAACGATCATGTCGCCGGATGCCCGCCGGATGATCGCGACATCTTCATGGTCCAGCAAATGCGATTCGTTGCCCACCGACACGGCAAGCGGCTCGCCCCTTTCGAACGCCATCAATGCTTCACTTCCGAGAGCCGCCACGGCCTTAGCTGCAAGCGGCGTTTCTTTCCCGAACTTCTTACCCAGGGACCTGAAGTTCGGCTTGGCTTCGAGCGAAACCAGGTCGTCCGCGGAAGAGAGGAAGCTAACCTCTTTTACGTTCAATTCACCTGCCAGCAGCGGAACAAGTAAATCTGTATCGGAACCCTTGCGGTTTGCGTGTCTGTCTGGTACAACGCAGACCATTTTTCCGAGCGGCTGGCGCACCTTGACACCCGCATCTTCACGGGCCGCCCGTCCGAGATTGGCCAGCGCTCGAATGTGCTCCATAGCCTCTTCCAGCGAGTTATCCCGCACATTTGCATCGGCCCGTACGTATGGAGCCAGGTGAACAGATTCACCTGTGATTTCATGGTGGATCCAGTCGCTCAGAAATGGAGCAAAAGGAGCGAGCAGCCTGCACGTGACCAGCAGGACTTCGCGGAGCGTCGCGAAAGCCGCCCGGTTGTCGTCGGTATCGACATCGTAAAACCGGTGGCGATTCAGACGCACGTACCAGTTGGATACATCGTCGATCAGGAAGGTCATCACCAGTCGCGCGGCGGTGGTGGGATCATACCGCTCGAGCGCAGCGTCAACGTCGCGCTCAACTGTTGACAGGCGCGACAATATCCAGCGATCGATGGGTGGACGAGCGGCAACGCCGGGGTCGGCGGCAGACGGCTCCCAACCGAAGTTGGCGTAGAGCGCGAAGATTCCGCTGTAGACGTTCTTGAGCGTGAGCAGAAAGCGGCCTGCCCGCTCCCTGATCATCGCCTCCTCGAACTTCCGCGGCACCCAGACCTGACTCGACTCGATGAAGAACAGCCTGACTGCATCCGCTCCATATTTCTCGAGCACGATCCACGGGTCTACGACGTTGCCCCGGCTCTTCGACATCTTGGCGCCTTCAGCATCGAGCACCTGGTCGTTGACGACGACAGAAGCATACGGCGCAGTCTTTACCGCCTCGCCAGTCGACGCTTTGTCAGCAAGTGTGTTGCGCGGCAGCGCGTCGCCGAGGCCTGTCGCGATCGCGAGCAGCGAGTAGAACCAGCCGCGTGTCTGGTCGACACCCTCGGCTATGAAATCGGCAGGATAATTCTGCTCGAGCTTGTCCTTGTTCTCGAACGGATAATGCCACTGCGCGAAAGGCATCGAGCCCGAATCGAACCAGGTGTCGATCACTTCGGGGACGCGTCGCATGGTGCCGTCGCACCGCGTGCAGCCCCACGTATGAGCGTCGATGTATGGCTTATGCGGGTCAAATCCTTCGCCGACATCCGCGCCGGCGCGCGTCGTCAGTTCGGTAAAACTGCCGATCGCATCAACGTGCGTGTTGTTGCGATCACAGATCCAGAGCGGCAGGGGCGTGCCCCAGTACCTGTCGCGGGAGATCGCCCAGTCGATGTTGTTGACCAGCCACTCACCAAACCTTCCCTCGCCAATCTCCGGTGGATGCCAGTCGACGCGCGCATTCCGCGTGAGCATGGCATCCTTGTATGCGGTCGTGCGAATGAACCACGACGTGCGCGCGTAATAGAGCAGCGGAGTGTCACAGCGCCAGCAATGCGGATACGAGTGCTCGAGCATGGAGCTTTTCCACAGAACGCCACGACGCCTGAGCTCATCGATGACCTTTTCGTCAGCCTTCTTCACGAACATGCCACCGACGACCGGCATATCTGCAGGGAATTCCCCGCGCTGATCAACGGGCTGGAGAAACGCGAGCTTGTGCCGCTGGCCGGCGGCGTAATCGTCCGCGCCGAAAGCGGGCGCCATGTGCACGACCCCGGTGCCGTCGTCGGCTGAGACGAATTCCTCGCCGACGATGATCTCGTGCTCGCCCTTGTCGAACGTCACCCAGTCGAGCGGCCGCGCATACCGGCTACCGACAAGCTCGGCGCCTTTCATCGTGTCAACTGGCTCCCAGCGATCGCTGTAGTCCAAGCCCAGGACAGCCGCAGCGCGAGAAGCTGCAAGGATAATTGATTCGGCGCCGTCACCCTTCCGCTTCGTGAGCTCGACGTACTCGAGCTCCGGATGGACAGCGAGCGCGACGTTGGACACAAGCGTCCACGGCGTCGTGGTCCACACCAGGATCCTGCGCCGTTTCCCATCGCCATGGGATTCCAGGTCGAGCGCGACATACACGCTTGGATCTTTGACGTCGCGGTAACCCTGCGCCACCTCGTGACTCGAGAGCGCAGTTCCGCATCGCGCGCAGTACGGCAGGATCTTGTGACCGCGATAGAGCAGGTCTTTGTCGTATAGCGTCTTGAGCGCCCACCAGACGCTCTCTACATAGTTGTTGCTGTAGGTGACGTACGGGTCGCTGTAGTCGAGCCAGAAGCCGATCCGCTCGCTCATCTTTTCCCAGTCGCCACGGTACTTCCAGACACTTTCACGGCACAGCCGGTTGAACTCCTCGACGCCGATCTCTTCGATCTGCTGCTTGCCGCTTATGCCGAGCTGCTTCTCAACCTCGATCTCGACGGGGAGGCCGTGCGTATCCCAGCCGGCCTTTCGCGACACCAGGTAACCCTTCATCGCGCGGTGCCTGCAGAAGAGATCCTTGATCGTCCGTGAGAAAACGTGATGAATTCCCGGGCGGCCATTTGCAGTCGGCGGGCCCTCGAAAAACACGTAGCTCGGGCGCCCCGCCGCAGCCTCCTCGGAGCGCGCGAAAACTCCATCTTCATTCCACCGCGCGAGCACCTCGCGCTCTATCACGTCAGCGGAAGTCTCCGAAGGCAGCAGGCGGAACTGTCTCGGTGCACCAGAACTGGTCACTTCGCTTCATCTCCTGATAACGCGGCAGATCTTCCACTCTCTGATGCTTCGACTTCCGAGAGCTGGCGAGCGAGGAGCGCGCGCATCTGAGCCAGATAAGTTCGACGCGACCGATCGAGTGAGTCGAGCTCCTGCTCCATTCGCCTCACCTCTGATTTCGCTGTCTCGACGATTCGCTGGCTTTCCGCCTGCGCTTCCTTGATCAGGAGCTGAGCCTCACGCTCCGCCTGATCGCGAACCTCTGCACGAAGCTGCTGCGCCGTGATCAGCGCATCGTTCAATGCCTTGTCGCGTTCCCGGAATGCGCGCAGCTGTTCGTGAAAGCTGCGTGCCTTTGAATCGAGATCCTGATTGATCCGCCCGAGCCTGTCCATCTCCTCGGCCACCTGGTCGCGAAATGTCTCTACTTTCGCGGGGTTATACCCGCGAAGCGAGCGGCCGAAATCGAATCGGCGCACGTCGAGCGATGTAAGGTGAAAGCTTTCGTCGATCATTGATCACGCGCTCCAAACAGAATTGACCCGAGGCGGACCATCGTCGCGCCCTCTTCCACTGCGATCTCGAAATCCCCCGACATGCCCATCGACAGCTCAGTGGCCGGATGACCCTCTTCCGACAGGATTCGCCTTGCTTCTCTCACTGCTGCGAACGTCTCGCGAAGCTCTGCCTCATCTGCGGAGAAACGCGCGACAGTCATCGCACCGGTTACCCGCAGCCCTTTGAGACTTGAGAGACGCGATGCTTCGGCTCGGACATCCTGCATGTCGAAGCCGCCCTTGGTCGCCTCACGTTCAGGGTTCACCTGAACGAGAACATCAACCGGTCGTCCGCGTTCCTGACCATAGCGATCGATCGCATCGGCAAGCCGCAAGCTGTCGAGAGCGTGAAAGAGTGTGAAGTTTTCGAGAGACCGCAACTTGTTGCGTTGCAGATGCCCGATCAGGTGCCATCGCACAGCCGCTTCGACTTCTGGCATCTTCCGCAGCGCTTCCTGGACCCTGTTCTCCCCCACATCGCCTATGCCAGCCGCGAAAGCAGCGGCCACGGCGTCTGGTCCATGAGTCTTCGTGACCGCGACAATCGTGACCGACTGCCCGTGCCCTCCCCTGGCCGCAGCCGCTGCGATTTGCTGGCGAATCGCGGCGACCCGATCATCCAGTCCCGGAAAAGGCATAACTGTGAAACTTACCGAAGGGGGGAGGAGGATTCAATCATTGGGGCACTGCGTACTGCGTGCTAACTGCGTACTGCGTGCTAACTGCGTACTGCGTGCTAACTGCGTACTGCGTGCTAACTGCGTACTGCGTGCTGACTGCGTCGTCCGTACAACTGCGAATGCGCTGGTTCGCAGTACGGAGTTAGTTCGCAGTACGGAGTTAGTTCGCAGTACGGAGTGCACAAGTCACCCCAGCCGCTGCATTACGCTCTCGAGAAGCCGTCGAAGATCGTTGTACGTGACGAGAGCAAACAAAAGCAGGACGGCCGCCAGACCCGCGCGAAGTATGTACTCTCGCGTACGAATACTGAACGCCTTGCCCTTGATCCCCTCGAGCAGCGCGATCACAATCTGGCCCCCGTCGAGGATTGGAATCGGGAGAAGATTGAACACAGCCAGATTCGTGCTGATCAGCGCGATCAGAAAGAACAGTTGCTCGCCACCGCCCCGCGCGGCCTGAACTGACGCCTGCGCGATCATTATGGGGCCGCCCAACTCAGATGCAGCAACGCGACGCGTCGCCAGTCCCTCGAGCGCGTCCACGACCATTCCCGCCATTCGCCACGTCGCGGTCCACCCCGATGACACGGCTTCAATCGGACCAACAGGCCTGGACTGCTGAACAGGTACGATTCCGATACGTCCAACTTTGTCGACTTTTCCTGTCGACGGGTTCGTGATCGTATCAGCGGTTGGTGTCACGGTGAACTCTCGCACCTGCCCGTCGCGCAGGATGCCGAACCTGAGCGGCACTCCCGGTGACGCGCTCACCTTCGTGACGAGCCCTTCCCAGTCGACCGCAACGCCATCGATCGAGACGACGCTGTCGCCGGTCATCATCCCCGCCATCGCACCTGGGCGGTCCGCGAGGAGTGAGTCAGCCCTGGTCGTCAGATACGGGTTGCCGTAGTGCGCAAACATCCCGGTCATCACCACCAGCGACAGGATGATGTTCATCGTCACACCCGCCAGCAGGATCATGAGTCGCGCAGCAAGCGGTTTCGATTCGAACCATCGATCAGGCGGAATCGGCTTCGGGCCGAACGGAATCATCGCGTCGGGATCCATCGGCTCACCTTTGGTGGCCAGCTCGGTCACGGCGTTTTCAGATCCGCCCTCCATGAACGCAGTTGCCTCATCGTCCTTTGACGCCATGCGGACGTAGCCGCCGAGCGGGAGCATCGCGAGCACGTACTCGGTCTCGCCGTATCTCCTTTTCCACAGCGCCTTGCCGAATCCGATGGAAAAACGCGGCGTATACACGCCGACTGCCTTCGCCGCGAGAAAATGCCCGAGCTCGTGGACGAAGACGACGATTCCAAAAACAAATATGGGTGCCAGAATTGACAGCATCAGAAAAGCCTCAGTACGTGCTCTCGCGCGATGGAATCCGCATCAAGCAGCTCCTCGCGCGTTGCGCCGGCCATTCCCCCATGAGACTGGAGAGAGCTGTCGATCGCATGTGATATGTCGCCAAACCTTATCGCGCCCGCAAGAAACAGAGCGACCGCCTGTTCGTTGGCCGCGTTGAAAACAGCTGGTGCTGCACCGCCGCGTTTCCCCGCCTCGATGCCGAGCCTTAGCGCCGGAAACCTCGCGTGATCCACAGCTTCGAAAGTGAACGGTGAAAATGAAACCGGATCGAACGGTGGTACACCGTCGTCAGCCACTCGTTCAGGATGCGTCAGCGCATACAGCACGGGAAGCTCCATACTCGGCACGCTCATCTGTGCCACTACGCTCCCGTCGACAAGCTCGACGAACGAGTGCACGATGCTCTGAGGATGCACGACGACTTCAATCTTGTCATACGGCAAGCCAAAAAGAAAATGAGCCTCTATCACTTCGAGCGCCTTGTTGGCAAGCGTCGCACTGTCGATTGTGATTTTACGCCCCATCGTCCAGGTAGGATGATTGAGCGCATCCTCGAGAGTCGCGGCCTCGATGCGGCCAGCGCTCCACTCGCGGAATGGTCCTCCCGAGGCTGTAAGAATTACACGTTTGATCTCTGAGAACGGGCGACTTGCCATACACTGAAGGATCGCGCTGTGCTCGCTGTCGACTGGCACGATCTCCCCGCCGCCTTCCTTTGCAGCATCTGCAACGAGAGCGCCCGCGACAACCAGCGTCTCCTTGTTCGCGAGTGCAACGCGTTTACCCGCTCGCAGTGCAGCAAGAGTTGCGTCGAGCCCGACTGCACCAACCACCGCGTTGATTACAATTTCCGTGTCATCGCGGGTGGAAGCATCGACGAGGCATTGGGCGCCGCTGTGCCAGCCTTCGCGTCCTGATTCGCCACTGTTAACAAGTCCGACAAACTCCGGCGCAAACTGCACCTCCTGCTCGGCCAGCAGTGTTGCATTGCTGTGCGCCGTGAGAGCAGTCACCCTGAAGGCCTCGGGATGTCGCGACAGAACCTTGAGAGCAGTCGTGCCTATTGATCCGGTGGACCCGAGTATGGCAACGCCGCGCGGCGTCATCCTGGTGACGGAACCAGCAAGTGCCCGAGAAGGAGATATGCGACCGGCAGGACGAACAGCAGGCTGTCGAACCTGTCCAGGAACCCACCGTGACCGGGAAGCAGCTTTGAAGAGTCCTTGACGCCGGCATCGCGCTTGAGGAGCGACTCGACGAGGTCTCCCAGTTGCGCGGTGACGGCAATCGTCAAGCCGAATACCACGATGCCAAGCGGAAGAACCGACAGCTGCGAAAACGGCTGGAGCAGGAATGTCACATAGAGCCACGCGAACAGAACAGCTACGAGCAGTCCTCCGAGCGCGCCCTCGAGCGTCTTCGCGGGGCTTACAGATGGAATGAGCTTTCTACGTCCGAACAGTCGTCCGAACATGTATGCACCTGTATCTGTCGACCACGTGACGAAGATTGGAAACATCACGAGCACCGTCCCGGCAAGCGCGCCGATCGCATAGTCATGATTGCGGAGCGGGTACATGTAGGTGACGAGCGATGGATATATCACGCCGACCACGGTGAGCGCGAATGAGACGAGCGGCTTGCGTGTCGTGCCGCGAAGCCAGATTACGCTCGCCAGCAATGCCATGAAGACGAGCATTGCCATGGTCAGCGTGAAGTGGAACACCTCGAGATAACTCGCGTGAACCAGCAGCGGGATGCACGCGGCGATGACGATTCCGGCCAAATCCAGCGGCTCGTGTCCTGCCGCCCGGGCCATGCGAAACAGTTCCCATGCGCCAATCGCAGCGACGCCGCCAAGCGCGGCGACGAATATCCATCCGCCTGCGTAGATCAGCCCGAGCGTCAGCGGGATGCCGACGAGAGCGAGCAGGAGACGCCTCGTAAGCTCTGACACGAGCTCAGACTTCCATTATTTCTGCTTCTTTTCCCTTCAGGAGGTCGTCGATCTTCGAGATGAAATCGTCGTGCAGCTTCTGCAGTTCCTTTTCCGCATGCTTCACATCGTCTTCGCTCGTGTGCTCGAGCTTCTTGAGCTTGTCGCGGCCTTCGGTGCGTGCGTGGCGAATCCCGATGCGAGCCTCTTCGGCAAGCTTGTGAACGACCTTGACCAGCTCCTTGCGACGCTCCTCGTTGAGCATTGGCAGCGGCACACGAATGATGCCGCTTTGGGTCTGCGGGTTCAGGCCGAGGTCGGAATCGCGAATCGCTTTCTCGATCGCCTGGATCTGACCCTTGTCCCATGGCGTCACGGTCAGCATGCGCGGCTCGGGAACGGAAACACTCGCCACCTGGTTGAGCAGCATCGTCTGCCCGTAGGCTTCGACTCTGACGGTATCGAGAAGGCTCGTCGAGGCCTTGCCGGTACGGATCGACGCCAGCTCGCGCTTCGAGCTCTCGAGCGACTTGTCCATCGACGCGCGTGAATCCTTCAAGATCTGCGGAATAGTGCTCATTGAACCAATGTCCCAATGCGCTCACCGCTGACGGCTCGTGCAATGGCTCCAGGTGTGTTGATGTTCAGTACGATTACGGGAAGCTTGTTTTCCCTGCAAAGCGCGATCGCCGTCTGGTCCATCACGCCAAGCTCCTTCAGCATGACGTCGCGATAGCTGATGTCACTGTAAAGCGTTGCAGTCGGATCCTTCTTGGGATCAGCAGAATACACGCCATCAACGCTCGTCGCCTTGATGATGACCTGCGACTTCGTCTGAATCGCGCGCAACGCAGCCGCTGTATCTGTCGAGAAATACGGGTTGCCGGTGCCTGCAGCAAAGATCACCACGCGGCCTTTCTCGAAGTGCCGCAGCGCCCGCCGGCGAATGAAAGGCTCGGCGATCTCTTCCATATTGATGGCAGTCATCACACGGGTCTCGATCCCGTTGCGCTCGAGGACGTCCTGCACGGCGAGCGCATTGATTACTGTACCCAGCATGCCCATGTAGTCGCCGCCGACGCGATCCATGCCGTGGTGGGCGAACTGCGCCCCGCGCACGATGTTGCCGCCGCCGATGACCATTCCGATCTGACCGCCGAGGTCGACAACCTGCTTGATCTCGCCGGCGATGCGGGCGAGGGTGTCGAAATCGAATCCGACGCCCTTGCCGCCGGCGAGCGCCTCGCCGGAAATCTTGAGAAGTACTCTCGAATATGCCGGCGTGGCCAATGTCTTCTACTCCTCGCCCATCTGGTAACGGACGAAACGTCGGACCTGAATGTTCTCGCCGACTTTCGCTGATACTTCCTTGATCAGTTCGCCGATCGTCTTACCGGGCTCGCGAATCCACCCCTGGTAGAGCAGACAGTTCTGCTCGAGAAACTTGTCGACTTTCCCCTCGACCATGCGCTCGATGATGTTGGCCGGCTTGCCGCTCGCCTTTGCCTGCTCTTCAGCAATGCGACGCTCGCTCGCAACGGCTTCCGCTGGCACTCCGTCCTTGTCGACAGCGACCGGTGCGGCGCTCGCAATGTGCAACGCAATCTCCTTCGCGAGATTCTTGAAGTCGTCGGTGCGCGCGACAAAGTCGGTCTCGCAGTTCACTTCCACGAGAACGCCGACCTTTCCATTGTGATGGATGTAGCTGCCCATCACGCCTTCGGACGTCTGCTTGCCTGAGCGCTTGTCTGCCTTTGCGATTCCCTTTACCCGAAGTGCCTCGGCCGCCTTGTCCATGTCGCCGCCCGCTTCCTCGAGCGCCCGCTTCGCTTCCATCATCCCCGCGCCAGTGCGCTGGCGGAGCGCCATTACGTCTTTTGCTGTAAACATCTTAAATGAAATCCGTAGTTGTTGAGTTTCGTTTCATAAAAATGCCGCCGACCTGAGGCCGGCGGCATTCTGCCCGCGGGCAGCAGGAAGTTAACCTTCCGAGTTCTCGGCGTTTACTCCTGACTCACCGGCTGCATCTGCTGCGGGGTTGTTGTCAGCACGACCAACTTCCTCGCCACCGCCATCAGAATCCGCCGCCCCTTCAGGATCCGCTCCATCTTCAGCACTGCCGCCCTCGCCGCCCTTCAGTCGGGCTGCAATCGCCTCAGGCTTCGCCCGGCGACGACGCGGCCGACGCTTGCGCTTGCGGTCGCCTTCGCCTTCTGGTTCAGCGCCACGATCGGAGCTGTACGTGTACGACTCAGTCTCGTCTTCTTCGGTCCGAATCGGTGCCTCGCGGCGCGCCTCGAGAATCGCTTCAGCGATCGCGCGGGTCACGAGCTCTACTGACTTGATCGCGTCGTCGTTACCGGCGATGGGAACCGTGATCAGGTCAGGATCTGCATTCGTATCGACGAGTGCAATGATCGGAATACCGAGCTTGTTCGCTTCTGCGACTGCGATGCGTTCCTTCTTCGAATCGATGACGAACATCAGTCCCGGCAGACGGCCCAGGTTCTTGATGCCGCTCAGGTTCTTCGAGAGCTTGTCGCGCTGGCGGCTCATCATGAGCTGCTCTTTCTTGGTGTAGTTCTCGAAATCTCCGCCTGCCTCGCTGCCGGCCTCGAGCTCCTTGAGCTTGCGGACCTGCTTCTTGACGGTCTGGAAATTCGTGAGGAGTCCGCCCAGCCAGCGCTCGGTGATGTGCATCGCGCCTGCGCGGTCTGCCTCATCCTTGACGATGTTGACGAGCTGTCTCTTGGTGCAGACGAACAGGACGTTCTCTCCACGCAGGATGACGTTACGCGCCAGTGCCTTTGCGACTTCGAGCTGACGAAGCGTCTTCTGGAGATCGATAATGTGGATACCGTTGCGCTCCGCAAAGATGAAACGGCGCATCTTCGGGTTCCAGCGACGGGTCTGGTGGCCGAAGTGAACTCCGGCGGCTAGCAGCTGATCGAGGTTTGGCTCAGACATTCAGTGAGTGGTCCTTTAACGCTTGGAGAACTGGAACTTCTTGCGAGCCTTCGGACGGCCTGGCTTCTTGCGCTCGACTGCGCGTGCATCGCGCGTTAGGAGTCCCAGATCGCGGAGCTTGCGGCGGTGTGTCTCATCGAGCTTGACGAGGGCACGAGCAACGGCGAGACGAAGAGCGCCTGCCTGTCCCGTCAGTCCGCCACCTTCCACGCGGGCCATGATGTCAAAGCGCCCGAGCGTGTCGGTCGCCGTGAAAGGCTGCTGGATCGCGGCGACGTGCGCTGAGCGCGGGAAATAGTCGCCGAGCGTGCGGCCATTGACCTGCCACTTGCCCGAGCCGGGCTTGAGGTACAGGCGGCAGCGCGCTTCCTTGCGCCTTCCAATGGTGTGCGTGGTGGGACTTTCAGCCATTACTTCGTCTCACTCTTCTTGTTGAGGTCGAGCACCTTCGGCTGCTGTGCAGCGTGGGAGTGCTTGTCAGTTGCAAAAACACGGAGCTTGCGGCGGAGCGACTGCCGCCCGAGTGCCGTCTTGGGGAGCATGCCGTATACCGCCTTTTCGATCACGCGCTCGGGATGCTTCTCGAGCATCGCAGCGTAAGGGGTGAAGCGTTCGTGCCCCATGTAGCCGGTGTGATGAAAGTAGCGTTTCTGCTCGCCCTTTTTACCGGTCACCTTGACCTTGGACGCATTGATCACGATGACGTTGTCACCCGTGTCCATGTGCGGGGTATACATCGGCTTGTGCTTGCCGCGAATGATCTTGGCGACTTCCGCCGCGAGACGGCCGAGCACCATGCCCTCGGCGTCGACGACGTACCAGTCGTGCTTGATATCGGCAGGAGTTGCGCTGTAAGTCTTCATAGAGAGAAAAGTCAGTCGTGCATAAAGCCCGCACGCTCGCCCGTGGCTCGATCGAGGGTGCCGGGAACTGCTGATTGTTGTCGATTTGGGACAGCCTCTAAACTTACGGATACCACCGGGTTAAGTCAACGGCACGAGAGGCGAGTGCGGACTGCGGACTCAATGTCTATTCGACCCCTTCGAGCTCAATGAGGACCGTCCCCTTCTCAACAGGAGTACCCGGCACTGCGGTGACGGACTTCACGCGACCGGTCGCCGATGCGCGCAACTCGTTTTCCATCTTCATCGCTTCCATTACAACCACGCCCTGCCCGGCGTGCACGGTATCTCCCACCGCGACGCTCACCCTGACGATCAATCCTGGCATGGGTGCCACAACCGGAGCCGGGCCCTTCGGACCGGACACAGCCGCAGTGACCGCACGTATCGCCCGGGTACGCTCATCCAGCGCGTCGCCTTCGAATCGCCAGCCGTCGACCCACAACGTGTACTCTCCCCGCGTTGCACCTCTCCTCACAACTACCCGGTGCACCTCGTTGCCGATGGTTACCAGCCGGACAGGCGTACCCGGCACATCCTCCAGGTGAGCTGTCGTCGCCTCGCCCTCGAGGGTCACCGTTTCGCCATCGATGTCCACCTCGCGCTGGTCACCGTTGAGCTCGACGATGTACCTCACGCGGCCACCGGGACGAGCTCGCAGACGGTTTCGACATGCGCAGTCTGGGGGAACATATCGAACGGCACTATCGATTCTATCCGGTATCCTGGCAGCCGCGAAACATCCCGCGCCAGGGTTGCTGGATTGCAGCTCACATACGCAATCACTCTGGGTTTGACTGAGACATTCTGAAGCACTTCGGTCACGGCTGCGTCTGCGCCGGCCCGCGGCGGATTGAGTATGACCGCATCGGCAGGCAAGGCATTCGGGAGCGCCTGTTCGACCCGTCCGCGGATCGAGACCGAGCCTTCGGGAAGGTGCAGTGCGCACCACCTCGCCGCATCGCTATCCAGCTCGATCGCCGTCACTCTCGCGCCCATTTTTGCGAATGCGACCGCGGTTTCACCGGATCCTGAGTATGCATCAACTACTGTCTTAGGTGAATACGCTGAAACCACTGCCATTAAATGACTTCGGAGATTCACCGCAAGTGATGGATTGACCTGCGCAAACGAGGCAGAAGGCGGCTGAAGCGACCGCGATGGCCGCCTGTCACCAACGATCCTCCGCGCGCCCTCGTCATTCTCCCACCACAGCGCAGCCAATGAGGCCACGGCCTCGAACAGAGCCACGGCACTGCTCCATCGCATCGCGCCGGTCATCACGAACACGGGACCGTCGCCGGTCAATCTCACGCTCCCGCGCAACGATTGCACAACCGGAAAAAGCGAGCTATGGCCAAGGATCTCTTTCCACGTTGCCACGACCTGCCTGTCGGTGATCGGACAGTCGGCGAGGGCAAATATGCGGGCCGGGCTGTCATATGGATGGAGGCCAGCAATCCATTCACCGCTACTCAGTTTCTGCATCGCCAGAGTCAGCTTCGACCGGTAGCGCCATTCCGACGGGCTTTCGACAACCTCGGAGACGGTGACCTGACGCTTCCCTATTCGCTCGATTGCATCCCGGACTATCCGCTGCTTCGACCGGAGCTGCGACGAATAACTCATGTGCTGGATCTGACACCCGCCGCACTTGTCGCGGGTGTAGTGAATGCACGGCGGCTCGATTCGTTCGTCGGATGCCCTGGTCACGGTCCGAAGCGCGCCGCGCGCAAATGTGCCCCGCCCGCTCACGCGCGCCGTAACCAGCTCACCCGGAGCGGTCCTCGGCACAAATACGACAAGACCGCCGTCACGGGCAACCCCGTCGCCTCCCGCCGCGATCGACTCTATCTCGAGCG
>JAYUWU010000241.1:0-20928 GCA_043753365.1 Gemmatimonadaceae bacterium
CCGCCGATGGCGAGTCCGAGAGCCGCCCTCAGGCTGTACGCATTGCGCCGGATGAACTGAATGCTCGCGACCGGCATGAGGAACGCACACGATCCCATCATGATGGGAAACGCTGCAATCGGGTTCATGCCGAGGATGCTCACCAGCACCATGCATGGCGCGTAGAGCCCAACTCCCAGCGTCATCAGGGCGCCCAGCATGAAATTGCCGATGAGGCCGAGGGCAAGAAGCTTTCCGTTGAGGGCGAGTGCTTCGCCGCCTGGTGCGAGGTTGAACAGCTGCGCAAGCACGATGATCGATGCGAAGAGAAGCGCGGTGCCCATCCCGAGCTGGACTTTTCGTTTCGAGAGTCCCGCGACGAATCCTGCGCCGAGCCATGCGCCGGCGCATGCTGCCGCGATCATCAGTATCAGCGTCCTGAAGTCGACGGCTACGCCGGCGATGAAAAGCAGGGCTTGAACCACCGCATTGATTGTGTGTCCGACATTGAGCGTTCCGGGAAGTTTCTGGTCTGGAACGAGCTTCCAGTGCCTGAAGGCAGCGGTGCTGGTCGCGAACGAGCCGATACCGAGCGTATCAAGGAAGTTCGTGACGAATCCGATCCCGAGGTGTTTCCCATTCGGGGCGAGCGGTTCGTCGACGCCGTGAATTCCGCTCGCACGCCGGTTGCGCGCGACCGTAAACCAGATGCTCAGATAGGTGACTGTCAGGGCGACGAGCGTCCCCAGCAGTATGTATTTGGGTTCCATAGTGGGGCATACAATGCACTGTTGCGCGCTGGAGCGAAACCCTGAGTATCAGGGGACCCGCTTGAACGCGAAGTAGATCGGAGGCGGGCGGGTTCCGTCCGGCATGACGAAGTCGATACCCCCGAATGTGCTGATGCCCATTACTTCGTCGCCCTCGACCGTGCTTTCGTGCATCAGCATCCCGCGGGGTCGCATGCCGTTCATGAAGCCGAAGGTGAAACCGCGGGGCGTCACGCGGAAGTAAGTCCACTTCTGGATCATCACTTCGCCATGGGGAAGCCTGGTGACCGTTTCGCCGACGACTCTGCCGTCGACGATGCGGATCTTCAGAGTCTGACGGCCGGTGCGCGGCTCTTCGGGGTTCATCCAGTGATCACCGACCCAATCTCCGACGAAGCGGCGCGCTTCATCAGCGCTGCTGAATGGAGTCGCGAGGAGACTCTCCACCGTCACAGTGGGCGGTGGCCGACGCTCCACGTCGCTTATCTGAGCAGCCAGTGCAGGCGAGTTCGCCGGTGGACCATACCCTGACACGAGAGTGTTGAAAGCCTGACGTGCCGCAGCCCCCCGGCTTTCAGCAAGCAGGTCTTCGACAACGTTCGCGAGTAGCCTTCGCGGTGGGATAACGGGCGATCCCAGCGACGCGCCCACTTGCTCATAGTAGGCCAGGATACTGGTGGTCGGTGCGACCGGGGCAACCTGCATCGAGTAGTCCCTGAATGCTTCGCGCAATCCGATATAGGAGGCAAGCATTGTCATCGACTCGTGCGATTCGTTCTCGAGCTTCTGGCGAAAGATTCTCCAGCTCGGCGGCACGGCCTCCGCGAACTTTTTCCACTGCTGGTCATTCCACCCGAACCTTGTCTCGAGTGAGACGTATCGAAGTGGTGCATCGCGTCTCGTAGCGCGACTCATCAGCTTGTCGAAGAGCCACCCGTCACCCAGGTGCATGGGGGTATCGATCGCCACTATCGCAGAAAAGCTGGATCGGGTGGCCGCGAGATATGTTCCGAGAATGCCGCCTGATGAGTGACCGACGAATGTACGCGGGGCAGCGCCCCTGAATTGCTTTTCGATATGCGGTAGCAGCTCGCGCTCAATGAAGTCGATGAACCGGTCACCTCCTTCGTCAAGGCCGCTTCCACTCACTGATAGTCCGGGCGGCGTAAGGTCGCGCAGCCGATCTGTGTTCTCGATTCCAACGATGATTGATTCGGGGAATTGCCCGTGGCGGCTCAGGTGCGCGGTGACAGTCCCCAACATTGAAGTCAGCGCTTCTCCGTCGACGACCACCACCACGGGGTAGCGCCTTTCCTGCGAAGTGTTCGCGAACGAGGCAGGCAGCGCGACGTGCACTCGTCTGGTCTCGCCGAGAATTGCAGACGACATTTCGAATGTCTGAAGATCGCCGCCACCAGTCGTGGCGACAGTCGGCGACTCGGGCGGAGGACCTGCCGTCCGCTGGCATGCGGCGCTTGTTGCGCATATGAGGAACATCGAAACGACTGCGGTGGAACAGATCGGCGCGCGCATATGGTTTCCGGTTGAGGATGCACGGCGACGATCGCGCAATTCGGCAAAGCGCGACATGCGGCAAGGGACCAACCCACGGAAATCAGGGACAGGTCAGGCGAATCGCGGTTGCGCGCCCGCGCCCGGTGCCTCACCGTTCGCATGGATGCAGAACGAACGACAACGCTCACGTCCGCAGTGGCTGCTGCCCGCCTTTGGCTGGACAGTCGTGCTGGCGTTGGCTGTCGCGGCGGGCATGTATGCGCGGCTTCCAATGCCCGTCGGGCCAGGTGGAGCGGGGCGCGTCTTTCCGCGCGTCCTTTCATCGCCCGATTTCCCGACACTGCTGTGGATGCTTGGTGTCGGCTCAGTCGTCTGGTATGCGGTGTTCCTGGCCCTGCCGCTGTTCCTCTGGATCGCCCGCCGGGTCGATGGTTTATCACGATCGTGGGCTTTTACGGTCGGTTCAGTAGTAATCGGGATCGCGGCACTGGTAGTTCTCACGTCATGGGTCGACTTCACCATTACATACCGTGGAGCACCGTCGCGCCCGGATTTCCCAGACTACCTGCCACAGGCCTTGCGTCAGAATCTCCTGCCATGGATTGCGCTTTCGGGAATAGTGGTTGCCGTCGAGTCGAGGCGTCGCGCAGTAAATCTCGCAGTGGAGCAGGAGCGGCTTCGCTCAGGAATGGCAGCGCAGCGCCTGGTCGCGCTGACGTCGCAGCTTCAACCGCATTTTCTCTTCAACACGCTGCAGGGCATCTCCACACTGATTCACCGCGATCCCGACGCTGCTGACGAAATGCTCGGCAAGCTCGCGGACCTGCTTCGTGACGTGCTTCGCGACCGCGACCGGGTCGTAGTTCCGCTCTCCGACGAAATCAGGTATGCCCGCACGTACCTCGAGATTGCAAAGCTCAGGTTCGGAGACAGGCTCATGTATGAGATCGATGTGCCCCGGGACCTGGAGGAGGCTTCAGTGCCGCTCTTCGTTCTTCAGCCGCTGGTCGAGAATGCAATTGCGCATGGGATTGGCTCGAAGATCGAAGGCGGCAGCGTCACCGTCAGGGCATACGGGGACTCGGCGGCGATCCGGCTCGAGGTTGAAGATGATGGCGGCGGTGTCCGCGCCGGAAATGAAACGAAAGAGGGGATCGGCTTGAGCAACACCCGCGAGAGGCTGCGCGCTGCGTTCGGCAGCGACCAGTCGTTCGAGCTTCTCTCAGTGCCGGGCGGGACGATCGCGCGTGTCGAGATTCGGGCCGGCCGATTGTCAGGTGTTGCATCGGTATGACACGCCTGCGTGTTGTAACAGTCGACGACGAACCGCTCGCTCTCGAGCGAGTGAGCTCGCTGGTGCGGGACTCGGCGGATCTCGTGCTTGTGGGCGAGGGCGTGAACGGGCTTCAGGCGCTCGACTTGATCACGTCGCTCGAACCGGATCTCGTGTTCATTGACGTAGAGATGCCCGAGCTCAGCGGCTTTGGCGTGGTGTCCGCCCTCAATGAAGATTGTGTCCCGGGAATCGTGTTCATCACTGCGTACGAACATTACGCGATGAAAGCATTCGAGGTCGGTGCGATCGACTATCTGCCAAAGCCGGTGGCCAGAGCGCGGTTTGCTGCTGCCGTCGAGCGTGCCAAAGTTCGGCTCATCGACGTGTCCGACGCCGCGCGCAAGGCGGTGATCGCCAGCGCGGCCGAGGCGGACAAGGCTCGCGGTCATCGGACGCGATTTGTGGTGCGAAGGGGGAACGCGCATCACTTCGTCCCTGTCGATCAGGTTGACTGGATCGATGCCGCCGACAATTACCTGCAGCTTCATTCAGGTGACAGGACTCATTTATGGCGCGGGACGATGAAAGAAGCTGAAGACGAGCTCGATCCGCGCGACTTCGTGCGGATACATCGTTCCGCCATAGTCGCTGTCGACCGTATTACGTCGATCAGCGTCTCTGACACAGGACATATCGTCGATCTTCGCAGTGGAGTGAGATTGCGAAGCAGTCGACAATACGCAGAGCGAGTGCGGGAGCTATTGGCATAGTTGGAGAACGACGCGGGCTACGCCTGCTCTTAGCTGTTGGCAATACTTAGCTCATAGCTGATTAGCTATTTCTTTCAATATTTTGAATCAGCTGGCTGATTCTGACAACTATCAGCCAGTGTTCCTAATGGCTAAACGCAGGCGAAGCCCCCGTCGGTTTGGATCACTCTATCCCTCGCTGTTTCGCGCGCTCCATCAGTCCCGGCAGATTCTGCAGAACAGTGATGCGGCTCGATTGCGCGAGTCTTACCATCACAAAGGTCTTTCCGTCGGGTGATACGTCGTAGTTCGACTGTGGCGTTGCTGCGGCGATGTCTCCGATTGGAAACAGCGCGACACGATCGGCGATGCTGAAGTCCGGCCCGGTGGAGACCGAAGCTGCGATGAGTATCGGATACCGGCCGTTGCTTCCGCGGTAGAAGAGCTCGCGTCCATCCGGACTCCACACTGGTTCGGTTCCACCGCTGCGCGACACTGCGACGTCGCTGCCGTCCCGCCGCCATGGCCTGACATAGACCTGATCGATTCCCGTGCGGTTCGATACGTATGCCAGCCAGCGACCGTCTGGTGAGACCGAAGCTTGTTGTGCGCTCGAACCGTCGACGATAACTGGCTCCAGCGGACCACGTCCTTCATTCGCGACGAATGCAACATCGAGCCTCGATCCGGCCTCGAGATTCTCGGCAACTGTCAGCAGGCCGCTTCCGTCGCGCAGCCAGCGTCCGGTGTAGACCAGTTTCGGCGAAGCGATTAATGAATCCGGCCTCGAAGTGTTTCCAGGAACTGCGCTGAACACTCCCAGCGAACCTGTGCTGAAGGAAGTGAACGTGATGCGACTGCCATCGGGCGTCCACTCCGCATCATGCGCATCGCGTGTAAATGTTGCCCGGGCGAGCGTCCTCGACTCGCGCGAGAGAATCCATATGTCACGTCCGTCTGCGCCGGTGAAGTCGACAGCTACGCTTCGGCCGTCAGGTGAAAACCGGGGTGACCGATAACTCGCGCGTTCGGTCGTCGCATTGCGGAGCCTGCCATTCCTGTCGACCAGCACGAGCCAGCGCGGTTCTTCGGCTACATAGGCGACGTTGCCGTTGCGCGCGACTGCAAACTGCGCGATGCCACTGCCAGTGAGCGAAACTCCCTGTCCAATGCGCACGGGTGGATCTGTAGTTTCGAGCTTCTCCAGATCGAATGGCGCCGCCCAGAGCGTACCGTCCCCCCGCGCGTAGACGACATTGCCGGCAGCGTAGCGCATCTCGACGACCTGGTCATCGAGAATTCGTTTCTCGGTTCCGGCTTCCGTATCCCGCACGACGGCGGTTCCCGCTGCCGTGCCGCCGGGAGCGCGAACAGCGAGAGCATTTCGCGCGTCCGGAAGCATCTGCTGAAACCGCGCACCACCCATTGCTGCCTCTCCCGGATCTTCCCGATCATCCCGGCGCAAGCGAGAGAAGAGGCTGCTGTTTTTCGCCGCGCCTCCGTCTCTTGACACAACGTCAGACCCCAGCTCCGCCGGCGCGCCACCGATCAATCGCGCGGCGTCCTCGTCGAGGCGTTGCAAGGCCAGCGCATTGCCTCCCGACTCCGAGCTGGTGATGAAAACGACTGCGGAGCCGTCCGCAGTCATCGCGATCTGGCGTGTCAGTGATGCCGGCGCATTCCCACCGATGGCGGGAACCGAAAGGGCAAGCCGGGACGGCGTCATGTCGCGGGCACCTTTGTCAGTGCTGCGGCCGATCGAATATCCCACAACAGCGAACATGATTGCCGTGAGGATCGACCCAGCGAGAATCTCGCGCGGCTTCAGCCGGATAGGGCGTGTAAGCTCGTCGGTGCGGTGATGATTCTTCTGCGACCCCGGCAACGTTATGTGCGTGTCAGGCGAGACGACGGAGCTGCCGCGGCGTCAGGAGCCACTTGAGAATTCCTCTTGCTGCGCGGGGCGCCAGGTCGAACTCGACGAGGCATGCGCCGCCCTTCTTCAATTCGACGGCGGAATTCCCGCGGCCCGCAACGAGCCACGTCACCAGCGAGCTCAGGTGCGGCTCGTGCCCGACGACAGCAACGACATCCCGCCCCGCGTGGCTCGATCCCCATTGCTCGAACTCCTCAACCGTAGCGCCGGGTTGCAGCGCCTGGATGACCTCGGCCCCGCCCATCCCGAATTCCCTGCTGATTATCTCGGCAGTCTCGGCAGCGCGGGTCAGCGGGCTGGTTGCAAGTACGTCGATCTTCTCGATCGTGTTCTTCAGCCCTTTCGCCGCCATTTCCATCTTTGCGATGCCTTCACTTGTAAGCGGACGCTGCGCGTCAGAGCCTCCACTTTCGGCAAATTCATCTCGATCCTGCGCGATTGCGTGTCGTATGACAAGAAGTTTCATATGATGTGTTACCCCTCCCGGCTGTAAGGTTCTAAGTGGAATCTCCGGCTTCCATCCATAGATTCACCGCATGACGATACCAACGGCCGGGCCTGCAGTTTCCCCGGCACAACCTGCGGCAGCCACAGTGGTACCCGAGCGCAGTACGCGGTATGACAGGTCTATCGTCGAAGGACCGCTCCTCCCCGCGGTCTGGAAGATCGCATGGCCCACGATGCTCACCAACATCTTCGGTGGATTGCAGGGGATCGTCGATCACGCAATGGTGGGGCACTATGTAGGCTTCAACGCTAATGCCGGAATCGGCGTTGCGACGCAGATATGGATCGTGGTCATCGTCTTCATCATGTCAGTGTTCACCGGCATGAGCGTGCTCGTCGCGCGTTTCGTCGGCGCAGGTGATGAAGACAAAGCCGATCGCACGGTGTACCAGGCCTTCCTCACCGCGACCGGCATCGCGGTGTTCATCATGGCGCCGGTAGGCTATTTCGCGGCGCCGTGGCTGTTGAATCTCGTCAATGCCGCACCGGCAGTGCAGGCGGAAGCACTTCCTTATTTTCGCATCATGATGGTTTTCTCCAGTGGTATGCTGGTGTTCTTCATGCTTGGCGGCGCGCTGAGATCGGCGGGCGATGCCCGCACACCGATGATCATGGGCGTCGCAATGACGATAATGAACATCGGCCTCAACGTCGTGCTGATCAGAGGGCTCGGTCCCATCCCCGCGATGGGAACTGCTGGTGCCGCGTGGGGGACTGTGATCGCGTCAAACATCCTCGCGATCTATTCGCTCTGGAAGCTGTGGCACGGGGGCTGGGTCGTGACCTTTCCGCGAAAGCACGGGTTTGCACCTGACTGGACCATCATCAAGTCGCTCTTCAAGTTCGGCCTGCCTACGGGATTTCAGGGAATCGCGATGAACGTGGGCGGAGTATTCATGCTGGCGTTCATCGGGTCACTGGCCCAGAGTGCTGCGGCTCAGGCTGCGTTTGCAATCTCATACTCGCAGCTGTTTTCGCTCGTCACGTGGACGTCGGTCGGACTTCTTGGTGCCGCGGCGGCTGTTGCCGGACAGAATCTTGGGGCCGGTCATCCCGAGCGCGCAAATCAGGCAGTGCACGTCGCAGCGAGAATAGCGCTGGCTGGTGCTGCGTTCATTGGTTTCTTTTTCCTGTTCTTCCCACGCCAGCTCCTGATCGTGTTCGGCATGACTGACCCTGCGGTAGTCGAGATTGCCGTTCAGCTCCTTCGTGTTCTCAGCCTGTCGGGATTGCTGGTTGCAGTCGCGCTCGCGTATACCGGCGGACTTCAGGGCACCGGAGACACGAAGAGCCCGTTCTATATCTCTGTCATCTCACAGATCATCGTGCCGCTTGGAGCGTGTTTCGTGATTCGGAGCGTGAGCACACTCGATCCGCTCGACATATGGCTTGCCATTCTCGCCGGCCACGCGACTCGCTGCCTGTTGAGCGTGCTGCGTTTCAATCAGGGGAAATGGCGCGCGATCAAGGTGAGCTAATTAGTAACCCATGGGGGGTGCGGATTTAGCTGATTTGGCGGATTCCGCGGATTTGTATGGAGAGATAATGAACTGGCACAAGCCCGTTCGGGGAGCAAAGCTTGACAGTTCTGGATTAAAGTCCAGAAAGGGCAGTCCTCGGAAAGCGAGCTCTGATCCCGCTATCGCTCACGTGCGCTTTATCCGCCTCATCCGCGAAATCCGCACGATCCGCAAATCCCATGGGTTTCCAACTACATCTGCTGATACGGGATCTCGTTGAACGGCGGGAGACCTGCAGCATCGATCACCTGCTCGAGCCCTTCGCGCTCGTGAAACTCGATCCCGTCGCGATCGATAACGATCGAGTTGGGATACAGCGGCGCAAGGCGGCGAAACTCCGCATCGATGAGGCGAAACCGTCGCACCATGTTATCGACCTGCTCGTAAGCACGCTGCCGGCGCTTAATGTGCTTTTCGATCGTGTCACTGCCGGATGTCAGAACGATCGTACAGTCGGGAGCCCACATGTCGCCGATTTTCAGCACGTCGCGCAGCAGGTCGTGTGAGTCGTCCGGATATTCAACGATGTGCGCCTCGAGCGTTATCCGCGCACCCTCGATAAAAATCGTCCGGCCAGGGCTGTCATGACCGGCAGCATCGCGATAGTTCGCGTCGTAGAGCTCGCCGAAATACGCGGTGACACCAACGGGATTCAGGCCCGCCTCGATGTCCATCAGCACGCGTGGCTCCCACACGCCCTTTTCGCCTTCGCCATACGAGCCGTTGTGGTAAAGGTCTCCGAGCTGCCTCACCAGCGTGCTCTTGCCGACTCCCGGTCCGCCAACGATCGCAATTCGCATTGAGTTCCGTTCAGGGAAGCGGCGATACGCTCACGCCGTGGCCGGCGTCCGCCGATTGGTCTCGTCGACGGAGCTGGTGTCGACCCGACGCAAGAGTATCAGAATCACGATGGATGTCGCAATGACCATCACAGCACTGATTCCGGAAACGAGCGCCAGTGAGTCCGTGAAGGAGGCCTTCGCAATGGTGTCAACCTGGTCGCCAAGCGGCTCCGGAAGCCGTGCGGTAACCGCCAGCGCCTCGGCGAGGGTTGCGCGAACACTTTCAGCAGCCTCACTGGAAATGCCAACCGGAAGTTGTCGTTCCATGGTCGACCTGTACGAAGCCGTGCCGATGCTGCCAAGCACGGCAACTCCGAGTGCCATGCCGAGCTCAGCGCTGGTTTCAGAGATTCCCGATGCGGCGCCGGCCCTCTCCGGAGGCGCAGCGCTCATGATCGCGTCGGTCGTCAAGGTCATCGTTCCACTGAAGCCGATCGACATGACGATGAAACCGGCGATTATCGCAGCGAGGCCCGAGCCTTCCCCAACCTGTGTGAGCAGGCCGATGCCCGCAGCACCGAGCAACATGCCGGCGCCTATCAGATGGTGAATCTTGAATCTCCGAGCCAGAAACGGCGCGAGCATTGTTCCGCCGATACCGGCTACGTTCGACGGCAGCAGCGCAACACCAGCTTGAAGAGGTGAAAGGCCGAGCACGAGCTGGAGATACTGTGCGACGAACAGATATATGCCGCCCATCGAGAGTGCGGCGACAAGTTGCGTCACGACGGCCGCGCTGAACGGCGGAACACGGAACAGGTCGATGTCGATCAACGGATCGGCAAGCCCGCGCTGCCGCAGCACAAACACGGTGGCGATGCCGATTCCCACTGCAATCGCCACGGCGGGCACAATGCCGACTCCATCCGCCGCCAGACGCTTCACTCCGTATATCAGAGCAAGCATTGCCGACAGGGAAAGCGCCGCGCTGAAAAGGTCGAGCCGGCCCGCGCTTGAATCGCGGAACTCGGGCAGAAGCAGCGGCCCGAGAATCAGCAGCATCGCCATCACCGGAACGTTCAGGAGAAAAACCGATCCCCACCAGAAATGCTCGAGCATGATGCCGCCGAGCAGCGGGCCGATCGCACCGCCTATCACGAAGCTGTTGATCCAGATGGCGATTGCAATTCTGCGCTGATGTTCGTCGTGGAACATGTTCCGGATGAGCGCCAGGGTTGACGGCATCAACGTCGCCCCGGCGACGCCGAGGAGCGCGCGCGTGAAGATGAGCATCGCTGCGCTGGTCGCGAATGCCGCTGCGACAGATGCGATGCCGAACGTCGAACCCCCGATCAGCAGGAGCTTGCGACGACCGATCGTGTCGCCAAGCGTGCCCATCGTTATCAGTGAGCCAGCGATCAGGAAACCGTAGATGTCGACGATCCACAGGAGCTGCGTGCTGCTCGGCGCCAGTTGTGCCGTGAGCGCCGGGACTGCGAGATGCAGCACCGTGAAATCCATCGCGAGCAGGAAACAGGGAAACGCAAGGACGGCCAGGCCAAGCCACTCGCGGCGCCCCGCCCTTGATTGCGCTTCAATCGTGTCTGTCATCGTTTCCAGTCGGGTCTCACAGTGAGGCTCGTGTCGAGCATCTCGTCGGGTCCGGTAATCAGGTTCTCGACGAGAATCTGAATCGTCACCGACGGTGGAAAATCCCACAAGGTACGGATGGCAATTGTCGTCGTCGCGCGCGGCGAAAGCGTAATTCTGCCGAGCGGCAGGTTGTCGACGTCATATTTGCCCGATGCACGGATGTTGAACGGGATGTCCGAGCTGTTTGCGAGATGCAAGAGCAGTAACGGCTCGTTGTGCCGTCGCGACTGCTCGACGGTTGCTGTGATTGCCGAGTTGAAGAACGGTTCGATCTCCGCCTTTCGCCCGATAATGAAGTCCTTGAAGTAGATCGCTGTACGTCGCGCCAGCATCGCTTCGCGGATCCCGGCTGCTGTCGAATCCTTCGAGAAGACCAGCGTCATCGGACGGTGACTGCCCTTGTGCGTGTTAGCGATGTCCGAATGTTCGTCAGACCCGGCGATCAGAGTGAGGTTGTGCTCCATCGCGATGCGATGCGCCTTCTTGTAGTAGCGACCGCTGTTCACGACCTCGACTCCGTGCAGCATTCCCTGCCGGAGCAGCGATCTGTGAAACGGTGTCATCAGGTCGGAGCCCATCGTTGTCTCGTTCCAGTCGTATAGATAGGCGGGATGATTATAGATGATGAAAGCGCCCTGTCTGTTCGCTTCGATGAAAGGTGCCATCAACTCGGCGTTCGACGGTCTTGCCTTCATGACGAACGAGCCTTTCGTCTCCGACATGTAGGGTGTCGGGAGTGTATTGGCGTTCTGAAGGAAAATCGCGTTCGCGTGATACGGCGGGGTCCGTGGCGAAATTTCGCCGCCGCGGAGTACGATGAGACGCGAGCCTTTCGCAGCTGCTACCGCTAGCTCGAACGCCCTGTTGTAGTCCCGCTCGATCTCTTCCGGATTTCCCTCATAGTCGACGTGATCGGTGAGAGCGATGAAGTCGAGTCCATCCCTGTTCGCCTCGTACACCCTGAACGACGGCCAGACGTGTCCGTCGGAGAAAACGGTGTGCAGATGGAGATCACCCTTGAGCGTGTGAAATCCCGGAATCGCGGGGAGAGCGATCCGCGATGCCTGTGCGAAGGCCGGCACTGCCAGCAGTGAGCAGGCGAGAAGCGGGAGGATTCGGAGCATGGGGAAATTTATGAGGTGCGTGCGGCGATTCTGCGTCACGTGATCGCAGCCGCCGCCTTCGTGCATCTCTCGAGGAGTCTGGGATCGCCGAGTTTTTCGACCATCGCCGGGAATGCGGAAGTCGGACCCTTCCATCTGATTTCCTCGACGTCGCTGAATAGCGGGGCGTCGGTCCTGAGAGTCGCGAGGTTCTTGAACAGCAATGCGAGCTCGTGGTGGCCGCTGATGACACTGTCGGGGAAATCCTCGATCGGCCCGTGAACATTGAGCAACCGGGCCGCGGTGGTCTTCCCGATGCCGGGAATTCCGGGATAACCATCGGCCGCGTCGCCGACCAGCGCGAGATAGTCGGCTATCAGGCGGGGGTCGACGCCGAACTTCTCCTTCACTTCGGCCGCATTCCGGATCTTGCCTGATTTCCGGTCGACCTGTACGACGCGATCGTCGACAACCGATTGTGCGAGGTCCTTGTCGGGAGTCCATATGGAAACTTTCTGCACGGCCGGATTTAACGCGGCGAGATGGGCGGCTGAGGCAAGAGCGTCGTCAGCCTCGAGCTCGACCATTGCCCATACGGCGACGCCCATGGCCTCGAGCGAATCTTCAAGCGGCTGAAACTGCGTCCACAGCGCTCGCTCTATTCCTTCGCCGGTCTTGTAGCCCGGCCACAGGTCGTTGCGAAATGACTCGATTACATGATCAGTGGCAACGCCAAGGTGAGTGGCGCCCTGCTCGAACATCTGGAGAACCGAGTTGAGGACACCGATTACTGCGCCGTTCGGTTTGTCCTCCCCCTTGTTGAAGCGGCGGAGACCGTAGAAGTGCCTGAACAGCTCGTATGTGCCGTCGACCAGATGGACGATCATCCGCCAGTATACTTTAGAATGACTTCCCGCGCGAAACGGCTGGACATCAGTAATTACCCGCTGCAACTCTAAAGCATGACCGCGCCACGCATTCTCCTCGCTGACGCCGACGCATTTTTTGTCGGCGTTGCGCGGATGATCGATCCGGATGGAGCCGGCAAGGCACCGCTCCTGATCGTCGGGGGCTCGCGCGAAAGCCGGGGAGTCGTCTGCTCCGCATCGTACGAAACGCGAAAGTTCGGCGTGCGCTCGGCAATGCCGATAGCGCGCGCCCTGAGATTATGTCCGGATGCGATGTGTGTCCCGGTGCCAATGAAGGCGTGCGGCACGAAAAGCCGTGAGATCCGGAAGACGCTGGAGCTTTTCTCGCCGGTAGTGGAAGGAGCGAGCATCGACGAGTGGTATCTCGACATGGGCGGGACCGAGGGTGTCTACCACGGCGAGCACATCGCGGTCACCGCACACAGGATGCGGGACGCGGTACATCGCGAAACCGGTCTCACCATTTCTATTGGCGGCGGCACCAACAAGCTGATAGCGAAGCTGGCCGTTGAGCGCGCCAAGCCGAAGCTGGATAGCGGCGCAAATGGCGTCCACATAGTGGAGCAGGGCCTGGAAGAGGAGTTTCTACTGACGTTTTCATTGGCCGAGATCCCGCTCATCGGCCCGAAGTTTCAGGAAAGACTGTCGGGACTGGGAATGACTACGGTTCCGGACGTGCTCCAATACAACCTGCCAACGCTCCAGAGCTGGCTTGGCAAGCGCGAGGCCGACTGGCTCTGGGACCGTGTGCACGGTATCGGCAACGCGATCGTGGATTCCGGCGGGGAAGCCAAAAGCATGAGCCGGGAAGAGACGTTCGCGGTGGACATAAACGACGACAAGGAGCTGCAGCGGGAGCTGCTCGCACTGCTGACCCGCGTTGCGTCTGACCTGCGCTCCGACGGCCTCGCAGCGCGAACGATAACCGTAAAGATCAGGGACAACGATTTCCAGACGAGGTCTGCGCGCCGAACGCTTGTCGAGCCGGTGGTGGCCGACCGCGTCATGCTGCGGGTCGCGCGCGAGCTTCTCGCGAAGCTTCGAAGCGGACGGCGCGTGCCCGCGCGACTGATCGGCGTAGCCTTGTCTTCACTCGGGCAGGACCCGGAAGCCGACCAGCTTAAGCTCTTCGAGACGGCATCAAATACGGATTCCGAGACCGAGCGCGACAGGACGCTGGCGCGTGCCGTCGACCGGGTCCGGGAGCGCTTCGGACCCCGGAGCATACTGCCGGCATCGCTGGCAGACGATGGGACGGAGTAGATTCAGTGCCACACACTTACCATCAGGCGGATCAATGAGGTCAGGCGCAAGCGGCATTCTCGTAAGCTTTGGTACGATTCTACTCTCCTTTGGCATCACGATTCTGATTATCGAGCTGCTGGCGGCGCGTTACGGCACCCGTCACGACATAGCTGGAATCCTTATGGTTGTTTGTTTCGTAGGGGGAGCTGTCCTGACAGGCGCCGGTGTTTTCATGAATCGCTCGGCAGACAGACGGACCTAGCGGTCGTAGCCCTCTATCGGGAGACAAGACTTTGTTCATTGCATTGGTTCTGCTCGGGATCGCCCTGATCGTGTGGGGGGCATTCTCGTACAATCGACTGGTGCATCTTCGCAATCAGGTGAGGACGGCCTGGGCGGATATCGACGTTCAGCTGAAGCGCCGGCACGATCTGGTACCGCAGCTGGTTGCGGCGGTGAAGGGATACGCGGGGCATGAGCGGGGTGTTCTGACCGCGGTGACCGAACTGCGTGCGCAGGCAATCGCGCTCACGAGTCCGGCAAAGCTTGGCGAGGTCGAAAATTCGCTCGAGAAGTCGCTGATGCAGCTTTTCGCGCTGAAGGAGGCGTATCCAGACCTCAAGGCGAACGAAAACTTCCTGGGCCTCCAGAAAGATCTCGTCGAGGTCGAGGATCACCTTCAATACGCGCGGCGTTTCTACAACGGGGCAGTCCGCGACTACAACACGTCGATACAGAGATTTCCGGATATGCTCGTCGCGAACGCTGGCGGGTTCGCCGAGAGTGAATTCTTCCACGCTGCAGACAGCGAGCGTGCACCAATAGCTGTCGAGCTGACGCGATGAGGCTGATCGCGGTTGCCGGGCTCGCGCTTGCTGCCGCGGCCCAGCTCGGTGCGCAGGAGCGCATCACCTCGTACGACAGCCAGGTGCAGATCCAGCGAGACGGAAGTATCGAGGTCACTGAAAAGATCGCCATTCGGGCTGAAGGCAATCAGGTCCGTCGCGGGATATATCGCGATTTTCCAACTCGTTATCGCGACCGATTCGGCAATCGCGTAAGAGTGGATCTGGAAGTGCTCGGTGTTGAGCGCGACGGCGTGATGGAGCCGTGGTTCACCGAGCGCATGAACAACGGCGTGCGCATCAATACTGGCAACGACGACTTCCTGCCCGTTCCGGCCGACTATGTGTTCACCATCCGGTATCGCACCACGCGCCAGCTCGGGTTCTTCGAGAACAACGACGAGCTCTATTGGAATGCGATCGGCACGGGATGGGTCTTCCCGATAGAGAAGGGATCAGTAGAGGTACGGCTGCCCGTGAGCGTTCCGGCAGAACAGTTGAGTGCAGAGGCATATACTGGCAGCCAGGGTTCACAGGGCAGTGGGTATGAAGCGGTGACCGGGCCTGGTGGCGCGGTGTATCGCCTCACGCAGCCGCTATCGCCATACGAGGGCTTCACCACTGTGTTGACGTTCCCGAAAGGGATCGTGCCGCCACCTACTGACGAGGAAAAGGCAAAGCTCTTCTTCAAGGACAACAGGGGCGTTTTCGTTTCGGTCGTCGGCCTTGTAGCACTGCTTGGCTACATGTTCACGCAGTGGCGAAGGGTGGGTCGCGATCCCAAGAAGGGAATCGTCATCGCGCGTTACGAGCCGGGTGAAGGTCACACGGCTGCCGGCTTCCGGTTCATGAAGCGCATGGGTTATGACACGCGGTCATTTACTTCCGACGTGCTGGCGCTGGCGATCAGCGGCCACTTGCGGATTCACCGTGAGGACAAGCTCTTCAAGGATGAATGGCGGCTCGAGCGTACCGTCTCACAGTCAGCCGCTGATCCTTCTCCCGCGCAAGCTCTCCTCCTGAACGGTCTCTTTGCTGGCGGCAAGGAAACGCTGGTTCTGAAGAACACGAATGCGACGACGGTCTCGGCTGCAAGGCAGAAGCACCAGAAAGCGCTGGACACGCAGTATCACCCGCGATACTTCAGGCGCAACACGAAGAATACCGTGCTTGCGGCCCTGGCGGCGATAGTGGTAACGGGCACAGCGCTCGTATCCTCAGGCGGCTTTGGCATTCCGTTCATCTTCGTTCTCGGAGCGCTGATG
Organism: Gemmatimonadaceae bacterium; assembly: GCA_043753365.1. Classification (GTDB taxonomy): domain Bacteria; phylum Gemmatimonadota; class Gemmatimonadetes; order Gemmatimonadales; family Gemmatimonadaceae; genus UBA4720. Next base: position 16,075 of record JAYUWU010000241.1, read on the forward strand.
ATGATCGGCGTTGCAGCGTTTGCGTGGCTGGTACGCGCGCCGACGCCTGAAGGCCGGGATCTGCTCGACCAGATCGAAGGGCTCAAGCTTTATATGAGTGTCGCCGAACGTCAGGAGCTTGCCGGGCTTCGTGGTCCGGGTGAGCCGGTTCTCGACGCGAAGCAATACGAAGCGATGCTGCCGTATGCTGTCGCTCTGGATGTTGAAGATGCGTGGACTGAGAAGTTCACAGCTGCGGCGGGAACTGCGGCGGCTGTGCAGGCAGCACAGCATATGTCGTGGTACAGTGGTCGCGGCGGAATCTCGAGCTTGGGAGATTTCACAAGCTCGGTCAGCTCGGGTCTCAACTCGACGATCTCGTCAGCCTCGAGTCCGCCGGGCAGCAGCTCGGGCGGCGGCGGTGGTGGATTCTCCGGTGGTGGTGGTGGCGGCGGAGGCGGAGGGGGCAGGTAGTGCAATTCGATCTCGATTCGGTCTCATGAGACTAAAAGGGCAGGCGACGGTACTCGGCGGCGGGCTCGCGCTCATGTGGATCGTGTTCGCGATTACGTGGCTTACCGGTGGCGCGTTGCTGTGGCTCGGCGTCGTACCACGGACGACACTGGGGCTTCGCGGGATTCTGTTCGCGCCGTTTCTTCACGGCAGCATGGCCCACATTCTCGCTAACAGCATCCCGTTCGTGATTCTCGGATGGCTCGTCATGCTCAGGGATCCTCGTCATTTCACGACGGTTACAGTCGTTTCAATGATCGGATCCGGACTGATGGCGTGGCTGGTGGGCGCGCCGGGCTCTGTTCACGTTGGCGCGAGCGGCGTGATCTTCGGGTACCTGGGGTTCCTCATTCTGAGCGGCTGGTATGCGCGGAGCGCAGGAAGCATACTCCTCGGTGTGCTCGTGACTATCATGTGGGGAGGGCTGATGTTCGGCATGATGCCGGGACAGGCTGGCATCAGCTGGCAGGCGCACCTTGGCGGCTTTCTTGGCGGGTTTTTCGCGGCGAGGATGTATCGTATCCCGCGCACGATCGCATAGACAACAAGGAGGAAATGCAGATGTGTCGTAATATCAGGACTCTTCACAACTTCAGCCCGCCGGCGAGCGACGATGAGATCCGCGCATCGGCCATCCAGTTCGTTCGGAAGCTCAGCGGATTCACCAAGCCATCGAAGGCGAACGAAGAAGCATTCAATCGTGCGGTCGATGAAGTCACGCACTCTGCGCGACACCTGCTCTCGTCACTTTTCACCAATGCTCCGCCGCGCGATCGCGAGACTGAAGCGACAAAAGCAAAGGCGCGCTCCGCAGCCCGGTTCGCGCACCAGAAGCAGCCCGGAACCTGAGTCCCTCGACGCGGTCGACGCGAAGTCCAGTCATCCAGGTATCGGGATTCCGCAAGACATACAAATCGTTTGTCGCGGTCGACGATGTCTCGTTCGAGGTATACGACGGTGAGATATTCGGGCTCATTGGTCCCAACGGGGCCGGCAAGACGACGACGATGGAATGCATCGAAGGTCTGCGAACGCCCGACAGGGGGTCGATATCAGTACTCGGCCTCGACCCCTTCCGCGATATCTACAAGCTCCAGGATCGTATTGGCGTTCAGCTTCAGGAGGCTCAGCTCCAGAAGCGCATCAAGGTAAAAGAGGCAGTTCACCTCTGGGCCAAGCTTTACGGACGCAAATCGTCAGACGGCGACAAACTCCTCGAGCAGCTGGGTCTCGCCGAAAAGCGAAATTCGTGGTTCATGACACTTTCAGGCGGACAGAAGCAGCGCCTCTTCATAGTGCTCGCGCTGATCAACGATCCGGAGGTCGTCTTTCTCGATGAGCTCACTACAGGGCTCGACCCTCAGTCGCGGCGAGCAATCTGGGACCTGGTGCGCGGCATTCGCGAGCGCGGCAAGACTGTATTCCTCACCACACATCTCATGGAGGAAGCCGAGCGTTTGTGCGATCGCGTTGCGATCATCGAGCACGGCCGAATCATCGACATCGATACTCCGGAAGCGCTGATCCGGCGCTATTGCCCCGAGCGCGCAGTAATTCTGGTCACTGAAGATCCGCTTGCCCTCGAGCGGTTCCGGTCGATTCCAGGCGTCGGCGAAGTTACCACAAGCGACGGCCGGACCACGATTCGCGGAACCGGCGATGACCTGGTCACGGAAGTCATCAAGTGTCTTTCGGAGAACCACATAAGGGTGACCGATTTCCGCACGGTCATGCCGACTCTCGAGGATGTGTTTCTCAAGGTTACCGGCCACTCGATCCGGGATTAGGCGATGCTTCGCGGATTGGCCAGGCTCACCTGGATCGAGATCAAGATTTTTTTCAGGGAGCCCCTGGGCGCGATCGGGACAGTCATCGTGCCGGTCCTCGTATTCATCCTGCTTGGTCGAGTGGCGACAAAGCTGATGCCACCGAGCCGCGTCGCGTCGGGGAGCATGTTCCAGGTAGACGTGCCCGTATTCGCTGCGATCCTCATCGCGCTCAACGCTGTACTGTCACTGGTCGCGATCATCTCGATCTACCGCGAGGGAGGAATCCTCAAGCGATTGCGTGCAACACCGCTGCGACCTGCGACGATATTGACCGCGCACGTTCTGGTGAAGCTGCTCCTGACGGCAGTTACGCTTGCGCTGACGCTTCTTGCAGGGAAGCGCTACTACCCGATGGGCGCTGACATCCCGCTGGCGGCATTCGCGCTCGCGCTTCTGCTCTCGACGTGGAGCATCCTGGCGGTAGGATTTCTCATCGCCAGCATCGTTCCGACCGCGAGGTTCGCGCAGCCTATCGGAGCAGTGATCCTTTACCCGATGCTCGCGCTTTCCGGTCTTTTCGTGCCGCTTGCTGCAATGCCACCCGCGTTGCAGGCGGTGGCGAAGGCGCTGCCACTGACCTACTCGGTTTCACTGCTCCGGGGAATCTGGCGGGGTGACGCGTGGTCGGCACACACAGGGGACATTCTCGCGCTCGTCGTCGTGTTCGTAATCTGCACGGCCATTTCGTCGAGAGTTTTCCGGTGGCAGTAGGCGGAACCGAACAAAGCGGTCATCGCTAGCCCTGACAGGGCGATTGGCACCCCGTAAATTGGTAATGAATGTCACCACCCCCGCGTAAGCGACGACGCCGTGCCGGTCCTGGACGCAAGCCCCAGGAGCACACGTCACTCCCGACCTCACGGAACGCCTACATGGCCACGCGCGAGTGGCTGCTTGCAACTCATGGACCGATCTGCGCCTACTGCGAGCGGAAGATCAAGGCGAGTCTGATCACGCTCGATCACGTCACGCCACGGAAAGGCAAAACAGCGTTCGACAGGCGGGACAACCTCGTCCTTGCATGCCCGGCATGCAACATCGACAAGGCTGACAAACCTTTCCTTGCTTTCCTTCTTGCGAGGAAGTCGCGCGCGGCGAGTGTCCTTCGCTACGGTCAGCATCTCAGCAGTGGACTGATCAAGCTCGCCAGCGAAATTGCCGGCCCCGAAGCGACCAGCCGGGCTGAGCGACTGGCCGACCCCGACTATCCGTACCTCGATTGATCCCTCAACAGGTCGATACATGACACGTCTGGTTATTGCCGCCGGTGCATTCGTCTTCTGCGCCACCACGGTGAGTGCGCAAGTGCAGGCTCGCCCGCCCCGGCCTGATTCGATGGGACTTGCGCCGAACCTGACGGAACTGGTTGGCCGCCCAACGAGCGAGCTGGCCAACGTAGTCACGCGCCTCTCGCGTGACTACAACTCTCTTTCACGGCGCTTCGATGCGGAGAACTCACCCGAACAGCGCTCGCGAACCCGAGACTTCCTGGCAGGCTGGAATGCACGGCTTCGTGGCGTGGAGTTCGACGGGCTGAGCCAGGAAGGAAAGATCGATTACGTCCTCCTTGCGAACACCCTCGGCCATCAGCGCGATCTCCTCAGCCGACGCGAGAAGCAGCGCGGCGAGACCCAGTCACTCGTGCCCTTTGCCGATCGGCTGCTTGCGCTTCAGGATGTGCGCCGCAACCTGGTCACCATCGACCCGCGCTCATCCGCCGGCACCCTCGCCGCGGTCACGCGACAGGTGGACAGCCTTCGCGCATCGCTTGACGTACCATCATCAACACGCGCCGGAACGCGTGCGGGAACGCGTGCGGTCGATCGCACCATAGCCAACCGCGCAGCACGAAACGTCGACGAAATTCGTCGCGCCACGAAGAGCTGGCACGACTACTACAACGGTTACGATCCCGCCTTCAGCTGGTGGATGAAGGATCCGTACAAGAAACTCGACGAATCGCTGACTCGCTACGCGCGAACACTTCGGGAGAAGGTTGTCGGATTCAAGCCTGGCGATGGCCAGGCCGCTGCCAACGATGGTCCGATCATCGGCGACCCGATCGGCGCGGAAGGACTCGCCGAAGATCTCCGTCACGAGATGATCGACTACACTCCGGCCGAGCTCATCAAGATCGCCGAGCGTGAGTACGCATTCAGCTTGAGCGAGATGAAGAAGGCGTCGCGCGAGATGGGCTTCGGCGACAACTGGAAAGCGGCGATGGAAAAGGTGAAGAACACATACGTGGATCCAGGAAAGCAGCCGGAGCTGATTCGCGATCTCGCGCTCCAGGCTGAAGCATTTTTCGACCGGCACGACTGGATCACGATTCCCCAGCTGGCCCGCGAGGACTGGAGGATGGAAATGATGTCCCCGGCGCGCCAGAGAGTAGCACCGTTCTTCCTCGGCGGTGAATCGATCATCGTTTCTTACCCGACCGCCGACATGACTGAGGAAGAAAAGATGATGAGCCTGCGGGGAAACAATCCGCACTTCTCACATGCCGTCGTGTTTCACGAGTTGAACCCAGGAC
>JAYUWU010000242.1:0-2913 GCA_043753365.1 Gemmatimonadaceae bacterium
TCAGCTCTGCCGGGACGTGGCCGCTCTTCGCCTTTGGGCGAGGTCGCGGCGCCTGCGGAGGCCGAGCTTGCAGAGAATGTGCGATACATGGGTCTTCACCGTCTCCCGACTGATCCCGAGAGTAGAGGCGATCTGGGGGTTGGTTCGATTTCGAAACAACTCGCTCAGAATGATCGTCTCGCGACTTGTGAGACGCGAAAGGCTCGCAGCCGGAATGGGCTCGGACACCGGATTCAGCATGCTTCCTGGTCGCACGGTTGGTTCCTCTTTCATGGCCATCGTCTCTCCATGGTGCTTCTCACCATGGGAGTGACGCTCGAGCCTCTTTCCCTACCCCCTGTATCGAAAAAATTTGAGATTTCAGGAGGATGATGAAAGTCGGGGACTGATGGCCAACGGAGGCTGGGAGTCACCGACCGGACTGATTCGAGGTATCAATCTTGAAGTGCAGGACTTCATGAAGAGTGCCAGGACTATCGAGAAGGCGGTCGAAGGCGAGGATTTCCAGCTCCACTATCAGCCGATCGTCGATCGCGTCAGCGGACGTGCGGTTGCGGCAGAAGCACTTCTCCGATGGAGCACACCGGCCAACCACGTTGGGAAGGCGGGAGAAGTCGCGGCGGAAGCTGAGGAAGGATGCGCTATCTTCCAGCTCGACGACTGGAGTATGTGTCGTGCCTTTTCCGACGCACGCGAGTGGACCGAGTCCGGGTTGACCGATTTGAGGCTCAACCTCAACTTATCAGCCAGAGAGTTCTACGAGTCGGGGATCATCAAACGTCTCACTTCATCCATGGACAAGGCTGGCTTCAATCCGGCCATGCTCAACCTGGAACTGACTGAGACGAGCGCCATCGAGGACCCGGAGAAAGCGATGAAGCTCTTCAGGAAGCTCCAGAAACTGGGCATAGAGATCTGGCTCGATGACTTCGGCACAGGACATTCTTCCCTGGCCTGGCTTCGATATTTTCCCGTGGACGGTCTGAAGATTCCAGGGACGTTCGTCGAAAATCTGGCAACGGATCACAAGGACCTGACGATCGTCACTGCGATTGTGACCATGGCGCGGTCCCTCGAGTTAAAAATCATCGCTGAGGGTGTGGAAGATCAGGAGCAGCTCGCGGTCCTCGACGACCTCGAGTGCGACATGATTCAGGGATACCTGTTCTATGAGGCCCTACCGATAAAGACGCTGTGCAATCAATTGTCACCAGCATGATCTCGATACGCTCCAAAAGGATCTTCGATTGAAAATTACGTTGACAGGCGACGAGTCGATCAGGTTGGAAGGGTCCGACGGCCCCCTGACGATTGAAGCTCCGTCGTATGACCGCTCGTACTCTCCCTACCACATGCTTGCGAGCGGCCTGGCGACCTGTACGCACAGCGTACTGGCGTCGTGGGCGACCCATGCGAACCTCAAGTCTGACGGTCTGGCGATTGAGGTTGCATGGAACTTTGTCGAGGGCCCACACCGCGTGGGAGAGATGGCGCTGACGATCATCTGGCCCGAGCTTCCAAAGGAACGGTGGGCCGCAGCGGAGAGAGCCGCTGCGCTCTGTCCGGTCCACCACACCTTCAAGCAGGGGCCCGCGATGACGATCGCGGCACGGTCATGACCGTCGAGGTCGTCAGATTTACTGTGCAGGGCGCGGAACGTGACGTCCTTGCGACCGAGCAGGGTAGACCTTATACCGTCGTCTTCGACGGTGTCTGCAAGATGTGCAAGCGTCTGGTTGGACTCCTGCGAAAGTGGGACACAGGTAACCAGCTCGAGCTCGTACCTTTCCAGGCACCGGGCGTTCAGGCGCGCTATCCGTGGATACCGCCGAAGGCTTTTATTGAAGCCGTTCAGATGGTGGGGCCCGGCGGAAAGAGCTGGGAGGGAAGGGCGGCAATCGAGCAACTACTGAGCGTGCTTCCGAAAGGCAGGCTCCTCTCCTGGCTCTTCGATCTTCCCTATGCCCGGACTCTCGGTGACAGAATCTATCGATGGGTTGCGAGAAACCGCTATCGACTTGGTTGCGGAGAGCACTGCCAGTATCGCCCGTCTTCTGTCAATTTCGGAGAGTGACTGCGCGAGGCGCGTGGCTGACAAGAGTGTCCGTGCTACATGCGTGTGTAGGACAGACACCCTTGTCTGTCGAGCACCTCAAGCAGAGATAGCGGCGATGTTCTCGGTGCGCTTTCGATTCAAGATCATTGTCTCGATCCAGGACTCGGTACGTTCCGCCTCGTCGCCGGACAGGGTTGTCGAGCTTTGCTCCACGCCCTTCTCCGCGCGTCCTCCGGAAATCTCGACGACACGCTCCACGACAGTCTTCCAGTTTCTGTCCTGCAGCACTCCACCGAGTGCTTTCATCGCGATCGCATCGAAAAGATCTGCTGAACGACTGTACGTTTCGATTCCAAATCGTGTAGTTGCCCCTGACTGCTCCACGACGAACCGAACGATGCCGGCGAGTGGATGCCCTTTCAGCGTCGAGAACGTCATGGACAGATCGTCAATCTCCACGACTCGCATCTGAATGTTTCCTCTCAGTGGTAGCGCAGCCGTGAGTGTGTCGCCCTCGCAGAGGAGTCCTGGCTCCAGCCGATTCTCAGCGTTGAATTCAAGTGGCATGAACTCGTTGCACCGGCCTCGGAAGGACCGGAAAATCTCCTGTGGCTCTAGCGTCCCTCCTTCAATGTCCGCCCAGAAGCGCTTGAGCTTCAAAGAATCCACGCCGTCGCTGAGGAGTTGCTCGGGTGATGCATCCGCCAGTCGCGCGAGTCCATCAGCCAGCGAGGTAGGTGTCAGACCAAGACGAGTTACCAGCGCATTTTCCGAGTCACCACGAATATAGTTTTCTTCCCGGAGCATCGTGAGTTTTGAATCGTCGATCGGAATCGTGAAGCCGGTTGCTGAAGCCA
>JAYUWU010000243.1:0-2904 GCA_043753365.1 Gemmatimonadaceae bacterium
ACGAAATTCCAGACCCCTTCTTGCCCCGCTTCAATCCTTGGGAGCGACCCGGCCTGGGTTGGTTCATTACACGTGGTCCGCGGCGATATGATGGGTACCTCCTCCCGCCCGGCGCGTACCTGCATGGCGGTCTGCGAGGAACCCTCGGCTGGGTGGATCCGCGCACCGGTCTCATCGGAGTTTTGATGATCCAGGTCGAGAACGAAGACACCATTGGTGGTGTCGTGCGCAGTACGTTCATTGCCATGGCGTACGCGGCGCTTACAGTGCCGTGATGCCGGAACAGCGTCGCGCGCTAACTTCTTTTCATCGGGAGTGTTCGGGCCCATCCAGCCACATATCGGACAGAAACCAGAATGGATCGCCCCGGTATGGGCTCTCCAAACCTCCGACGCGGCCGTGCGTCGCGTTGGCATCCGATTTCGGGTAGAGAAAGGTGGCGGGCATGTCTTGCCGAAAGATGATCGCCAACTCGCGGTAGAGACTATCACGCTCCGCAACTCTTGGGGCGACCTTGGCGGAATTGAGCAGCTCGAACGCGCGCGGATTGGAGTAACCGAGTGGGGAGTCAGGGCCGAAGAAAACAATGTCCTGGGAAACGCCGGTGTACCAGATGGCGGCTTGGAAATCTCCAGTGTGTATTCGCTCGATGGCCGCGTGGACCTGGCGCGGTTCGATGTCTACCCGGACCCCAATTCGCCGGAGCTGTGCCTGGATATACACCGCGGCCTGTGCCGGTTGTCCAAGATACCCTCCCGCGGAAACGAGAAGAGAGAAACGTAAAGCGGTTCCCTCACGCTCACGGACCCCATCCGACCCCAGCTGCCAACCCTCCGCTTCGAGCAGCGACTCCGCAGCTTTCGGGTCGTACGGGAGTGGCGCGATGAGATCTCCATGACGGTACTGGTGCGCAGTAAAAACGCCCTCGGTCAAGGCCAGCTCGGTCGGCAGGTTCAGGGTCCCATGTAGCCCTCGCCGGTCTAGCGCCATCGTCAGGGCGCGCCGCACGACCGCCTGGCGCAGCGGCGCGTGGCGTTGATTCCAGAGGATCTGGACACGCGCAGCCGGAATGACCTGATAGTAAACCTTAAATCGCGTGTCCCGCCCGAGTTGGGGGATCGCGGTCTGGTCGACCCCGCTTATCACGTCGACCTCGCCGCTCAAGAGGTGCGAAAGCATCGGAGTGGCATACTTGACCGTCACGCGGTCAATGGCGGGCTTGCCGGCGAAGTAATCGGGGTTCGCTTCCAGTTCCATTGCCGATTCCCAGGCGTGCCGGACCAGCCGATACGGTCCGTTTCCGACCGTCGGCTGCCTCCAGAATTCCCACTCCGCATAGGTTCTCGGGTCCAGCCGCTCCAGCACATGCCGCGGGTAGTAGACAATACCGCTCGCCAGTGGAGCACGGCTTGGCTTCCGGTACTTGATCCGCAGCGTCAGATCGTCGAGTACGCTCACGGAGTCGAACGGCACGTGGTTGGCGTGCAGCACCTCAGGATGCGCCCACAGTCGCATCGTGAACTCGATGTCACGCGCCGTGACAGGGTGGCCATCGTGCCAACGGACTCCAGGCCGCAGATATATGGTCCACTGTCGGTAGTCCGTTGAATGCTCCCAGCGCTCCGCCAGCATCGGTTTGGGCTCACCGCCGTCGTACACATCGTCGGTCGTTAGCGGGAGAAAGAGGAGCATCCGGGTATCGCCGAACGGGCCGCCGCAAAGCGCTGGATCGCACACGATCGTGAGGCGGTTGCTTCGATCCGCGGTTGCTCGCTCGCCGCGCGGTGTGCATGCGACCAGCGTCAAGAGCGTAAGAGCGATCGGGTTGCGCAGGATGCATGCGATCATTTGCCAGGTCTCCGTCGGTGCGCACGTCGAGCGCGACTAAGCTTTGTCCCACGTCCCCGAACAAAAATGGGTTTTTCGCCCCCGCCCTGCCATGTGCGCATGCGACTGACCACAACGTGGTTCGGCTGGAACCCGTACAGTGAGCTTGATTCGGCCCGCCCGGCAACCCACGTTACGCGCGTATGACAGCCGTCCGGCTCCTCTGGATCGAGAAAGAACATCGATGAAAATCGCGTCATCGCGCCAAGCGGGGCTGGCTCCGCTCGCCGCGGGAGTATTGCTCGCACTCACAGGCTGTCGCGACGTACGTGACCCGGCGCTCGAACGTGGCGCGACTGTAGTGATGGCGGTCCCCGACGCGAGCGTCCTGAAACCTGATGCGTGGGACCTGGATTTCCTCACGTTCCTTCCACTCGCGACGTTGGACGAGAAGGGCGAATTCGAGGGCCGGCTGGCCCGGAACTGGGAACATTCGCCGGACTGGAAGGAGCTGACCTTCCACTTGCGCACAGACGTCAGATGGGACGACGGCAAACCCGTCACCGCCCGGGATGTGAAGTTCACGCTGGATCTCCTCGCACATCCAGCCGTCGCTGAGTACACCGGGCTCAACGCGACGATCGTCGACGACTCAACGGTGCGCATACGGGCGGCAAAGCCGTACTACATCGATGACCTCGTCTACTACCCTGAGCACCTGCTCGCGTCACTCGACCCGCGCAAGTTCTGGGAGTGGGACTTCTGGACGCACCCAGTGGGGAACGGACCCTTTCGGTTCGTCCGCTACCTGCCTGAGAGATTGATCGAGTTCGAGGCGAATCCCGGTTATTACAAGGGCAAGCCACGAATTGAACGCCTCATCCTCAAGTTCGTTGGCGGGGCAGCGCTGACGGAGCTGCTGAGCGGTGGTGTCGACATCGCGCAGGGGGAACCTACCCAGATTCCGCGCATTGCGAGTGATCCACGCTTCCGGATCTACAATAGCATGGGTGCAGGCGCCCTCCCCATCTATTGGAAGGCGGACCATCCGCTTTTTCGAGATCCCCGCGTGCGACG
>JAYUWU010000244.1:0-7362 GCA_043753365.1 Gemmatimonadaceae bacterium
GTATATGATGACGCGAGCAGCGACGGCACGTCGGAGATTCTCGCGCCGTATGCCGAGGTCGCGCCACTGACGGTGATCCGGGGAGAGACTCGCAAGGGAAACGGGAAGGCTCTGGAGATTCTTGCCCGGGAGGCTTCACGACGCACGAAATATCCACGGCGCGATGCGATGGTGGTCATGCAGGGAGATTTCACTGACCAGCCGGAGAGCCTTCCTGAACTTGTTAAGCGCTTTGAAGGCGGTGCCGATATTGTGCTTGCTGATCGGGGAACACAAGGCGAGCCGCAGGCCGTGCACCGTCTTCGGCAGCTCGCACCCTGGGCTCTCAGGTTTTCAGTGTCCATTCAGGGCGTTGCTGATCCATACTCTTCGTTCAGGCTCTACCGAATCTCGCTGCTTCGCGACCTGTTCAAATCGCTTGGCGACAAGCCACTGATCACGAGTGACGGCTGGTCCGCGAATGTCGAGCTGCTGATCCACACGATGCCGGTCGCGCGTCGCGTCGAGAGCGTGACGATCGAGCGGAGATACGACCTGCGCACGCGCGCCAGCCGCGTGAGGCCATTTGCTGACGCGATGAACATTTTCCGCTTTGGCCGCACCGTTCGTGGACGCCGTATCGCGCCACCTGCGCCTCCCGCACAGACCGAGAAGCAGACCCCTGGGAATCGCGGGGCGGCGCAAGCACCGGCAGCTACATGAGGATATTTGCAAAGCGTGCGGTAATCCTCACGATTTCGGCCGCAGCGATCTTCGCGGGAGCAGCGAAGCGAAGCGCGAATGCCCAGACTGAGGCTGCTGCGTTCCCCAGCATCAAGCCTGACCTTGCTTCGGTACCGTTCGGTGTCGGAGAGAAGGCGAAATTCGAAGTCAGGTTCGGAGCCGTTCGCGTCGGAACCGGTTCGCTCGAGATGGTCGGTGTTGAAAGCGTTCGAGGCCGGAGCGCATATCACACCCAGTTCACGGTTCAGGGCGGCACGTTTTTCTATCGCGTGAACGATGTATATCAGAGCTGGATCGACACGGAGAGCCTTCATTCCCTGATGTTCATCAGGCAGATCGAGGAGGGCACCCGCCGGCGAACCCAGAGCTTCGAGATCATTCCCGAGCGTGGGATCTACATCGAACGGACCCGGCAGAAGACGGAAACGAAAAAAACCGTCACCGAGCCGCTCGATGAAGGCGCGTTTCTCTACTTCGTGCGAACCATTCCACTTAAGGTCGGAGAGACCTACGACTTCAACCGCTACTTCATGCCCGACCGCAATCCAGTGCGCTTGACTGTGCTCAGGAAAGAGCGAATCACCGTTCCCGCGGGGACGTTCAACGCGATCGTGATCCGGCCCGTGATCAAGACGTCCGGAATTTTTTCCGAGAAGGGACAGGCGGAGGTCTGGCTCTCGGACGACACTTCACGCAAGCTTCTGCAGGTGAAATCGCGACTGTCGTTCGGCTCCCTCAACCTTTACCTGACATCGTACACTCCTCCTCAGGACCAGGCGGCGCACCGGCGCTAGCGGGCGATTCCGGCCACTTGTTCCAGCCGATGCCCCGTCGACAAATAACGAGTCACGTAATCGTGGATCGCGGGCGCGAGCGGTGTTATCGGGGAATCGTATCCCGCCCCCCGGAGGCGTCCAATGTCGGCTCGCGTGCTGTACTGGTAACTGGCGCGCATGCTCTCCGGCATTTCGACAAACTCGATCCTCGGCTCGCGCTCCATCGCAGCGAACACAGCCTGGGCAAGTTCCAGCCATGTTTCAGATCGACCAGAGCCGACGTTGAACAGCCCAAACGCGTCGCTGCGCTCAGCGAGGTGCAGCGTCATCGCTACAGCATCCGTGACATAGATGAAATCCCGTTCCTGTTGCCCGTCGCAAACATCGTCGCGATAACTCTTGAAAAGCCGGATAGAGCCTGAGTCAATGACCTGTTCATGGGCCTTGTTCACCATGCTCCGCATATCGCCCTTATGCTGCTCGTTTGGCCCAAAGACGTTGAAGTATTTCACGCCTATGCAGCGCCTGAGCAAGCCAGTGCGTGCGGCGTAAATGTCGAACATGTGCTTTGAGTAGCCATAGGCATTGAGCGGACGAAGACGGCGCAGGTAGGGAAGCTCCGAATTGTCGTCCATTCCCGCCTCGCCGCTCCCATAAGTCGCCGCCGAGGAGGCATAGACGAAGCGGCTGGAGCGGCCAATGCACCACTCGGCCAGACGGCGAGTGAACTGATAATTGTTCCGAATCAGGTACGCGACATCCTGTTCGGTAGTGGATGAGCAGGCTCCCATGTGCAGCACGAGGTCGAAATCGCCAAGCCGCCCCGATTCCAACAGGTCCAGGAGCTCGCCGGCATCGACGTAGTCAGCGAAAGCAAGTGACGTGAGGTTACGCCATTTCTCATCCCGACCCAGGAAGTCTGCCACGACGATTTCCTCTACACCACGACGATTCAGCTGGCGAATCAGACAACTGCCGATAAAGCCCGCCCCTCCGGTAACGAGAACGCGTGTACGGGATTCAAGATTCATGCACGAAAAATAGCGCCATGAGCAGATCGCCTGCATCTGGTTCAGGGCTGGCCGGGTCGGGACAGGCTCTCGCGCGACTCGGGGAAGGCCTGGTCCTAAACTTCAAAAAGGCGTGCCCCGTGATTCAGATCAATACCTGTCGATGCTCGTGCCTGACCAGCGCGCACGCAGCTTCCTTGCGGTTTCGGGACTTGCGATGCGGATTGCGAAGTAAGCGATACCGCCTACGATCAGCGCCTTGATCGCAAACCCGAGCAGCATGAAAGTGAGCCCAATGAGCCCGCCAAAAATCTTGAAGACGAAGCCCAGCGCAAAGATGCCGAGCATCACCATAATGCCTGTCATGAGAATCGTGCGAAGCATCGATATTTCTCCGGAACGGTGGATGATGAACTTACGTTGCACCGGCACTCGTGGTTTCACGCTCGCTGGCGGCATGTATTTGCCCGCGCCGGCGTGAAGAATCCGGACGTCGTCATCGCCGGCGCTGGGATAATAGGCCTGTGCGCTGCGACCGCGATTGCCCGTAGAGGAATCACTGTCACGCTCGTCGGAGATCCGCGGAGCGGCGAAGCATCGGCAGCGGCGGCCGGAATGCTCGCTCCCTCGGTCGAAAAGTCGTCAGGGCCAGCGCATCAGTTCGCCGTGGCGGCGCGCGACTTCTACCCTGCGTATCTCGAAGAACTTGCAGAGCTCACCGGGATTCGCGTTCCGCTGAACACGCTTGGGGTGCTTCAGGTTGCACTGACATCGAGGGGTAGCAAAGGACTTCAGAAAACCGCGTCCACCAAATCGTGGTGGATTGACCGGGACGCCCTGAGCGAACTCGAGCCAACCCTCGGCCACACCCTGGGCGCTGTGTTCAATCCTGATGACGGGTCCGTCGACAACGTCATTCTGCTCGCTGCACTCGAGGAACTGGTGCGGCGTGAACCGCGGATCACTCCCTTGACCGGGGCCGTACAGGCTATCGCAGCCAACCATGAATCGGTGACGGTTACCCTCCAGTCGGGTGACGAGATAACTGCGGGTACAGTGGTGCTTGCCGCGGGAGCGTGGGTTTCGCGAATCGCTGGCGCCTCCTACATGGCGGCAGTAACGCCGTCCAGGGGGCAACTCGTCTCATATGATGCAATAGGCCTTCGCCACGTGACTTATGGCCCCCGCGGATACCTCGTTCCCAGAACGGGAGGGACCGTCATCGCCGGGAGCACGATGGAGAACGTTGGCTTCAACGCCCACACGACACCGGAAGGCCTCGCGAAGGTTCGTTCTGCTGCGGAGGAAATCGCCCCTGCCCTGGCGGTAAGTCCTGTCAACGCAACCTGGGCAGGGTTGCGGCCCATAACGCCCGACATGCTTCCCATCTTGGGTGCCGACCCCGCGAACCGACGAGTGATCTATGCCTGCGGACACTCCCGTAACGGGATTCTCATGGCCCCGCTGACGGGCGAGACCGTAGCTGAGCTGATCACGGAAGAGGCTGTGTCGCACGACCTTAGCCAGTTTCACCCGGCGCGGTTTTCGGGTTAGATTGCCCGGACACATGAGCGACGTGCTATACCAGATAATGGGCCGGCATCGCGCTGAGCCGCTTCCCGAGCGGAAGCCTTCGTGGCTGAAGGTAAAGGCGCCAGGCGGACCTAACTACTTGCGGCTCAAGCAGATGATGCGCGAGCTGGACCTCCACTCGGTATGTGAAGAGGCGCACTGCCCCAACGTCGGTGAATGCTGGGAGCACGGCACCGCCACCTTCATGATCCTCGGGGATGTCTGTACCCGCAATTGCGCGTATTGCGCGGTTGCCCACGGGCGTCCGCCAAAATACGACATCTCGGAGCCTGACCGGGTCGCGGAAGCGATCGCCCAGATGCAGCTCCAGCACGCGGTAATTACGTCGGTCGACCGCGACGACCTTCCTGATTTCGGTGCATATATCTTTGCCGAAACCATCAGGCAGATCCACGCGCGCGTTCCGGGTTGTTCAGTGGAAGTGCTGGTTCCGGATTTTCAGGGAAACGTCGACAGCATCACCGCAGTGCTCGAGGCAAGGCCGGAGATCTACAACCACAATACCGAGACCGTCCCGCGGCTCTACAAGAAGGCGCGCCCGGGCGGCCGTTACGCGCGCGTGCTGGAGATTTTCCGGCTTGCGAAGCGGATTGCACCGGACGTCCCGACAAAAACAGGAATGATTCTCGGCATGGGCGAGACCATAGAAGAAGTAGTGACCGTTATGCGCGACCTGCGTGACGCTGACGTAGATATTCTCACGCTCGGCCAGTATCTGAGGCCATCTGACAATCACATCGCGCTCGACCGGTATTATACGCCGGACGAGTTCCGCCGGCTCTACGATATCGGAATGGAAATGGGATTCCGTCACGTCGAGTCCGGACCACTGGTGCGATCGAGCTATCACGCGTGGGAGCAGGTACAGGCAGCGGGCGTATGACCGATACGTTATCGCTCGACAAGAAACCCGGACAAAGAATGGCGAAGAAGAAAGACGACAAATCGTCGGCACCCGAGGACGGACAGAACACTGATCCGATGCCTGGTGATGCCGATGTCGAGATGCGAAAAGACCTGCTGCGGTCGATGCTGCTGCAGCGCCGCTTCGAGGAGCGTTGCGCCGAGGCGTACGCTCTGGGCAAGATCGGCGGATTCTGTCATCTGTACATCGGCCAGGAAGCAATCTCCTCTGGCACGATGTCGATTCTTCGCCCCGACGATTACGTGGTGACGTCGTATCGCGACCACGGGCAGGCCATTGCCCGGGGAGTGACGCCGCGCGCGGTGATGGCGGAGCTGTTCGGGCGGATCGACGGATGCTCGCGAGGCAAGGGCGGCTCGATGCACATGTTCGACAAGAACGTGAATTTTCTTGGCGGTCACGGGATAGTGGGCGGACACATTCCTCTGGCAGCCGGTGTTGCGTGGGCGATCAAGTACCGTCGCGGCGATCAGGTCTGCGTGTGTTTCTTCGGTGAGGCCGCGGTGAACATCGGGGCGTTCCACGAGGCGCTGAACATGGCCGCTCTGTGGGACCTGCCAGTGGTTTTTGTCATCGAGAACAACCGCTACGGCATGGGCACGGAGATCTCGCGCTCGACGGCCAATGAAGACGTCACCGTGCGCGCCGCGGGTTATCGCGTGCTCGGCGAGTCTGTCGATGCGCAGGACGTGTTCGCGGTACGTGATGCAATGGGCCGGGCAGTCGAGCGCGCGCGCACAGAGAAAAAACCGACGCTCCTCGAGATGCGCACGTCGCGTTTCATGGGGCATTCGATGTCCGACGCCGCGAGCGGCACCTACAGGTCGAAGGAAGAGCTCGAGGAAAGCATGAAGAAGGATCCGATCCTCCTGCTTCACGACCGGATGCGCCGCGACGAGCAGCTGACCGAAGGCGAGTTCGCTAAGATGGACGAAGAACAGAAGGTGATAGTGCAGGACGCATGGGATTTCGCCGATGCCAGCCCCGAGCCTCCGCTCGAGGAGCTGTATACCGACGTTCTCGTAGACACAACGAGCTGATAAAATGGCACTCGTCACTTACCGCGAAGCGCTTACGCAGGCGCTTCGCGAAGAACTATCGCGCGACGAGCGTGTCTTCCTCATGGGGGAGGAAGTCGCGCAGTACAACGGCGCTTACAAGGTTTCGAAGGGGTTACTCGACGAGTTCGGTCCGATGCGCATCGTCGACACCCCAATTACCGAGCTCGGTTTTGCCGGAATAGGAGTCGGGTCGGCGATGGTGGGGCTGCGTCCGATCATCGAGTTCATGACATGGAACTTCGCACTGCTCGCGCTCGATCAGGTTGTGAACGCCGCGGCGAAGATGCTGTACATGTCGGGCGGCCAGTTCCCCATGCCGATGGTGTTCCGTGGACCCAACGGGTCTGCCCTCCAGCTTTCAGCGCAACATTCGCAGGCGTGGGAAAGCTGGCTCGCACACATACCGGGGCTGAAAGTCCTGACGCCCGGTACTCCTGCCGACGCGAAGGGACTTCTGAAGGCAGCGATCCGGGACGACAACCCTGTTGTATTTCTTGAAGGCGAGATGCTGTACAACACCAAGGGCGAAGTGCCCGATGGTGACCACATCGTCGAGATCGGAAAGGCCGATCTAAAGCGCGAAGGCAGCGACTGCTCGATCATCACGCACGGCAAGATGGTTCTCGTCGCTCAGCAGGTTGCAGACACGCTGGCGAAAGAAAACATCTCGGTGGACATCGTTGACCTTCGAACGATCAGGCCGATGGATGTCGAGGCGATCGCGAAGTCGGTTCAGAAAACCAATCGTGCCGTCGTGCTGGAGGAAGGTTGGGAGATGTGTGGCGTTGGCGCGCAGGTCGTTGACTTCATTCAACGCGAATGTTTCGACGATCTCGATTCTCCCGTCATTCGAGTGCACCAGGCTGACGTGCCGATGCCGTACGCGAAGAATCTCGAGAAGGCCGCGAAGGCAGATGCGCCGAAAGCGATAGCGGCGATCAAGAAAGTCATGTACCTCGACTAACGACTCATGGCCACCAAGGTTGTAATGGAGGCGCTCTCTCCGACGATGGAAGAGGGCCGTCTCGTGAAATGGCTCAAGAATGAAGGCGACGCAGTGAAGTCGGGCGACGTCCTTGCCGAAGTCGAAACTGACAAGGCGGTGATGGAGCTGGTTGCCCGTGGCGATGGCATAGTACGTAAACGCATTGCAGCTGAAGGCGACTCATCGCCTGTCGGCACGCTCCTGGCCGTCATCGCTGGTGCAGACGAGGACATCGAATCGTTGATCGCCGGCGTGGCCCCGAAGCCTGCCGGTGATGCAGCTGCATCAG
>JAYUWU010000245.1:0-7357 GCA_043753365.1 Gemmatimonadaceae bacterium
ATGAGACATGTCACGCATTTGCCTTGACGCGCCGCGGCACGGATTGCGAACAAGTATCGCCTGTGTATGTGTACCCGGAAATAGCGGCCAGGCAGCGAAGGCCGGCCCTACTCTCACCATCTGGCCGCTTCCGGCGATCGAGGTCAACGCGAACCCTGCCTCGAGACATGTTTCGGCTTGCTCGTTCTGTGCCGGGCAGGTAGCGTTCGAGAAAGAGCGGGGGTTTGACCGTTCCAGCGTGTTCCGTGTAGTACAATGTCGTCCCTTCTGAAGTGGTCTCATCAATTGACAGGAACAGCCCCCAGAATGCGTAAGTCAGCCGTCGTGTATGCATTGTTGCTAGTTGCCGCCTGCAAGGGCACGGATATCACCGACCCTGCGGTGACGACAACAGTGCTGGTTTCTTCGAGTCCGACTGTGATTGCGGTCGGCGAAACCGCGCAGGCCAGCGCAGTGGTTAAGGATCAGAACGGCAATTCGCTCTCGGGTAAGTCAGTCGTCTGGTCGAGCCTGAATCAGAGCATTGCGACTGTCACTGCGGCCGGGGTGATTCGCGGGGTTGCGCCGGGCAATGCGACAATCCAGGGAATCGTCGATGGAGTTACCGGCACCGCGCCAATTCAGGTGGTCGCTGTTTCATCCGTTTGTGCTGAGGGGCCGGTAGTGCTGGATCTGGCGTCCGGTCAGGTAAGAGTGCTGAGCGTGCTTGAGAGCAAGGGATGCATCAGGATCGCGAGGCAGGCGACTGCTTCGCAATACATCGTCATCACCGCAAATACGAACGCTCTTCCTGACGCTCTGCCTTCGTACGCTCTGAGGTCCGATACGGGCGACGTGGTTCCGTCGACGGCACTCCTTGCGAGCCCGGTACGAATTGCGTCGTCACTGTCGATCAGCCAGGCGAACCCCGTGCTCGACCTGCAGACGGATTTTGAGAAGGGGTTGCGGGCGATAGAACGAAGGGAGCTGAACCTCCCATCGGCTCAGCGAGCGTACTCCGCGGGTTCACTTCAGCAGGGACCCCGCTATTCGGTCAGCACTGCCGCGGCCGTTGTCGGAGAAAAAACGCAGTTCAAGGTGCCGAAATCGTGCACTGACTTCAAGACAATCACCGCTACCGTAAGGAATATCAGCACCAGAGCTATCATCTATACTGACGATGCGGCGCCGTCAGGCGGATTCAGTGCAACGGAGTTTCAGGAGATTGCCACTGAGTTCGACAATCTCATCTATCCGACCGATGTCGACTACTTCGGCACCCCGCTCGACCTGGATGCGAACTCGCGCATCATCATTCTTTATACGCCTGAAGTGAACAGGCTCACACCGACGGGGAATCCCACCGGCTTCGTAGGCGGCTTCTTCTTTGCGGGCGATCTTTTTCCCGCTTCCAGCTGTCCGCAGACCAACAGGGCCGAGCTTTTCTATTTGCTTGCTCCGGACCCTGACGGCGCCATAAACGGGAACAAGCGAACGACTGCTGATGTGCGGCAGGGGACGCGCGGGACCATTGCGCACGAGTTCCAGCACATGATCAACGCGTCTGAGCGGATTCGGCACCCGGTGACAACCGAGCTGGAGGCCATATGGCTCGACGAGGCGTTAGCGCATTTTGCCGAAGACCTGAACGGCCGCGTATTGAAGGGGCTGAATGAAACGGGGAACTACACGTTCGAGCAGCTCACGAACAACGGCACGCAGGTCAACGACTTCAACGCCTTCTTCTTCCAGAACTTTGCCCGCCTCGCGCGATACCTGCAGAATCCCGGCCCTAACGCGCCGACGAGTCAGTTTGCCGACAGCTCACTTGCGGTTCGCGGTGCCGCGTGGTCACTGCTTCGTTATGCAGCTGACCATCACGCACCGGCAGGCGACGTCAAGTCTTTCATCAAGTCTCTGGTGGCGGGACCTGATACGGGTGTCGTAAACCTGACTGGCCGGGCGGGCAACGTCTCATTCGATTCGCTGGCTACGGGGTGGATGACTGCCAACGCGGCTGACGATGCAGACATTCCGGGACTCGCCGCAAAGTACACTTACCGCACTTACAACATGCGGAGCAACGTTGCCCGGGTGAACTCACCGACGCGGACCTATCCGCTCGTGATCACCCCTATCACCACTGCGAGCTTTTCGGCCAACCCGTTGCAGGCGAGATCCGCATCCGCGAACTACTTCCAGTTCTCCAGAGCGGCAGGCGCGGCAGCGCGATTGTTCAGGATGACGAACACCGATCTTTCGACCGCTGCGACGTTCAGCGGGGCTCACTTCGTGGTGATTCGAACGCAGTAGCAGTTCCAACTCGAGTTTAGAGTTGGTCGACATTGTCTATCGCCTTATCGTATCGCGGTTTCCGTGGGCATCCATCGTCCCGATCGGACCATATGCGCTGTCTCGGCCGATCGTTCCTCTTGGCGGATCCTGGCCAAATCCCCCGCTGCTCTTACGCGTTTCGCCCGTAAGATTCCCGCTGGCATCAGATGGTGGATATTCGGACATGTTATCGCGTGACGAATCTTCCGCGGTTGGTCCGGGAGTGCTGTCTGCCGCTGCCGCGCTGTCTACCGCGTGTGAGCTATCGGCCGGCGCCGCCTCCTGACGGGAGCAACCAGCGACGCATAGAAATGCGATGAGCAGTTTTATTTTCATTGTCTTGGGATGCGTGACAAGCGCCCCTCCCGAGCCATGGTGAAAACAGGCCTCTTCACTTCTTCCCACGCCGGAGTCAGCAGCGCGTATCCGCCGAGCACAGAAGACGAAGATTGGACTGGAATTGTGTAGAAATCTGCGGCGTTCGGATTGGTGACGTATCCGATGTCGCCGAGTGACTGAATGCTCATCACGCTGAACGGATTGGAAGGTCCGACGAATCCGGTCATGAGCTCGTCACCGAAAACGCTCTCTCTCCAGTGGCTGTCTGCAGTCCCGGCACCTCCGGTTCCTTCAACGGGCACGGTGCCGGGGCAAACGGACGCGCCTCCAACAGCGATGCACCCAGCCACGCCGAGCGCGCCGATGTAACGTGGGTCGGGCGTGCCTGCGCCAGACAGGAGGCTGTATTCCTCCCACAACGTTCCGATTCCGACGACGTGCAGCATCTCATGCTGTATAACATCGCGTAGTCTTGCCTGGTTAATGAGCGTCTGAACGTCGGCGCTGTCGAACTGCATCACACCCACAATCGTCTGACGTCCGTCCGACCTGACAAAACACGGTCCTGCGCGCGCGAGCACCCTGCCTGGCCCGTCAATGGTGACTACCGAGGCGTAGATGACAATATCATCGATCAATCCCGAAAGGGTTTCGCCCGGCAGTCCGCAGTCTGTAAGATCCTGTCCTACGCCTGCGTTGATGTCCTGAAGGTCCCCGGTTACGCTTCCCCTGATTCGTGCGGCAGCGTCAGTAAAAGCCACTGACGCAGGCGTCGGCATCGGTGGGCCCACGAAGCGCAGATCGATACCGTAGTCGGAGATGATTCGTGCCGAGATCGTCACCGTGAATGCCCCGGCTGTTGCGCGCAAGGTCTGCGGGACAGCGCTCTTTCCGAGGCGCCACGCCGGCACAGTCGCATTCCCTGATGCATCCGTTACCCGGATCGAGTCGGACAGGGAACCGCCGCCCTCGGCGACAGTAAATTTCACTTCTACCCCGGGCACGCCATTGTTGAACTGATCGCGGACCTGAACTACCGGTGCAACAGGGACAACGGTACCCGCCAGAGCAGCCTGGTCCTGCCCCAGTGTCACGACAATCGCGGCCGGCACCGGTGGCGGAGCGGTCGAATCACCGCACGCGGCAAGGAGAGCGAATAAGAAGATCTTGTCTAACGACCAGCGATTCTCTAGGGTCACAAGCGGCACGAGTCAGGGAAAAACAGAATAACATCTGCGGCGGGGCGAGCCAGGTACTATTGAGGCACGTGTCATCGGAAAGCGGCTGCACATCGGCCCATGGGTCACGCCTCGCGCAACGCCGACATCGGGGTCTCCCTGAAAACATCACGACCTGCGAGCAGACCGATTGCGATTGTAAGCGCAAGCATCGCGCCCGCAATCAGGAATGCGGGGACAAGCGCAGGGGTGAATGCAGCCTCGAACACGTAATGCGTCAGGGCCCAGCCGCCGCCGATTGCGAGTACCATCCCCGTCAGGCTACCGAGTAACCCGAGCAGCGCGTACTCCGCCAGGAGAATGCGCATGATCTGGCCGCGGCTTGCGCCAAGAGTCTTGAGAAGCACTCCCTCTCGAATCCTGTCGCGCCGCGTTGCGGCAACTGCGCTGAAAAGGACGGGAATCCCCATTGCAAGGCTGAAGAGCGCCATGAAGCGCACGGCCGTCGACACCTTCGTGACAATTCGCTCGATCGTGTCCCTGATCAGTGAAAGGTCGACGCTCGAGACATTGGGGTACCGCAATACGATGTCGCGCTGCAGTGCCGACACCACGGGATTGCCTTCAACGCTCGAAAGAATCACGTGCTGCCTGGGCGCATTGCGCATAGATGGAGGAGAAAACACCGCGAAAAAATTCGGCTCGAATCTCGCCCAGGTGACCTCTCTCAAACTCGTCAGGCGAGTCGGGATCTCGACCCCCTGCACGTTCCACGTTATGACGTCGCCGATCTTGACGTTGAGCTCACCCGCAACGTCCGTCTCGAGCGAAACTTCTCCCGTATCGCTGTCGCTGTTCAACGCGGACGCGCCGAACCATTTTCCGTCGACGACCTTCTCGCCGGACGTGAGGGTATCGCGATATGTCGACCGGTATTCGCGGCGCAACGCCCATGACGGACGTCCCGAGGGCTGCCCAGGACCACCGCGACGCCGAGCTTCGGCTGCCTTCTTAACGGAGTCAGCATTCGCGCCACCGCGCGCACGCACGAGAGAATCAGCGGTGCGCCGCAGACGCTCCTGCGTGACGATATCCTCCGAGCGCCTGTCGTTTATTGCAGCGATGCGCATCGTTATGACGGGAGCCGTCTGAAGAACACGACCCCTGCCGCGCACAAGCGAATCGACACCAGGGAGCTGGTCGTCCTGAATGTCGAAGAACACGAGATTCGCATCGGAACCCGCTGCGGTAATCTCGAACCGGTTTAGCAGGTTCGACTGGACGAGGTAAAGCGTAGTGATCAGGAAAGCGCCGAAGCCAAGCGAAAGGATGACTGACTGAGTCTGGTTCGCCGGACGGTAGAGGTTTGCGACACCCTGTCTCACGACGTACGGCCAGCGCTGCCGTAATGTCCTGCGGGCGATCCACGAAAGGAACATCGCGCTCAGCGTCAGAATGCCGAGCACGCCAAGCGTCGCGGCGCTGATCCACAGTCCCTGCTGCACTTCCGATGATCTGAAAACCGTTATCGCCACGACGCTTGCCACGAGCGCGACATTTACGAGTACACGCGGAATGTCATTCCAGCGCATGCGCAGGATTTCTGAATCAGCATCCCGCCTGAGTGTCTGAAGCGGCGAGACATTGCGCAGCGCGAGAAGGGGACGCAGGGAAAAAATCAGTGCGATCCATCCGCCGACGAGAATTCCGGTGATGATCGCGCGCGGCTCGAGCGTGACGTTTACGTCGACCGGAAGGAAATCTCCGAATACCGAGGGCAACCCGAACTGCACGAGCACGCCGAGCACGGCGCCTGCAACCGCGCCGATGAGCCCCATCGCCGCAGCCTGCGCGACATACATCGCGAGCACCTGCCCGCTCGATGCACCGAGGCAGCGCAGTATCGCAACTGTATCGATTTTCCTCGATACGAAAGCCCGGACGCCGCTGGCAACGCCCACTCCTCCGAGCAGCAGCGCAACGAGACCGACGATTCCGATGAACTCGCTCAGCTCCTGAATTGCCTCGGTTGTGTTCTCTTCACTTCGGGTCGCGGATACTGCGCGCAATTGCGTGCGCTCGAGGGACGGCCTGAGCGAGATCACGATCTTCTGCGGATCCGCTCCAGACGGAATCCGGGCAAGCATGTCGTATTCGGCGGTGCTCCCGAAAACAAGCAGCTGCGTTTCGGGAAGGTACCGCTCGGGGATGATTACTCTCGGCCCAATGATTTCCGCGACACCGGGCGAACCTGGAACGTCCTTGAGCACTCCGGCGATGACAAATCTTCCAAGCCCGAGCGAAAGCGTGTCTCCAACGCGCGCACTGAGCGATACGAGCAGGGAAGGATCGACGAGAACGTTGGGTCCTGACTGCAACGCGCCGAGCCGATCTGCCGGCTCAGTCGTGATGACTCCGTAGAGGGGATAGTTGGAGCTGACGGCACGAACCTGTACGAGGCGTGTTCCGCCGCTTCGCGGAATCAGCGCCATCGACGGGAACGTGACGATCCGCGAGAACTCGGCATTGTGCTGCTGCTTGACCGAGTCGAGGATGGCTTGTTGTTCCGGCGAGAACGGACGCCGCGAGGTAAACGAGATATCGCCGCCAAGAAGTGCGCGCGATTGCTCGCGAATCGATCGCGTCACGTTCGCTGCAAATGAGTCGATTGCGACGAGTGCAGCGACCCCGA
Organism: Gemmatimonadaceae bacterium; assembly: GCA_043753365.1. GTDB lineage: Bacteria > Gemmatimonadota > Gemmatimonadetes > Gemmatimonadales > Gemmatimonadaceae > UBA4720. Next base: position 6,523 of record JAYUWU010000245.1, read on the forward strand.
GCGAGATTGCCGACATGTAGAGAAGGAGGCGCCTGCGTGCGCTCCTCGACTCCCGCCAGGTCAAGCCTGCGAGCTGGCGGAGTGATGCGCGCTGCTGGAACTCCGGTGCCGAACCAGTCACGCCGCAGCCTCGGTGTCGCTTACGACTGCTCCATCAGCCAGCCGGATCGTGCGCGCGGCACGCTGTGCGAGAACCGCGTCATGCGTAACCAGAACGATAGTCGAGCCCTGCTCGCGGTTGAGCGACTCGAGAAGATCGAAAACGCGAACGCCGGTGTTTGCATCCAGGTTGCCTGTGGGCTCATCCGCGAAGAGGATGCGCGGTGCATTCGCGAACGCACGCGCGATCGCGACGCGCTGTTGTTCTCCGCCTGACAGCTGCATCGGAAAATGGTGTCCACGCTCGGCCAGCCCGACGCGCTGAAGCAGTTCATCAGCGCGCTCCGCAGCCCCTTCGACACCCTGGAGTTCGAGCGGAACCTGAACGTTTTCGCGCGCGGTCAGCGTTGGAATGAGCTGAAAGCTCTGGAACACGAAACCGACTTTTTCTCCCCGTAGCTTTGCGCGCTGGTTCTCGTTCATGGCGGTGAGGTCGTGGCCGTCAAGGATCACCTTGCCGCGTGTTGGTGTATCGAGTCCGGCGAGCAAGCCGAGCAAAGTCGTCTTTCCACTGCCGGAAGGTCCGACGATTGCCACGAAGCCGCCCTGGGGGATCTCGAACGACACTCCCTTGAGCACGGCGATCTGATGGTCGCCGCTCTTGTATTCCCGTGTAACTTCTCTTGCAATGAGCATTCGATATTCGTTGGTCTGGATGATCCCGCTGTTCCTGGTG
>JAYUWU010000246.1:0-7347 GCA_043753365.1 Gemmatimonadaceae bacterium
CTTAGCAGTCTTCGTTGAGCCGCGGTATCACCCTTACGCGCTGCAGCCGAGTCAGCCCTTCTCTCCACCCGTCGGCGTGAATCGAGAGTGATCATCGTCGTATTCTCGATCGGAACGATCTCAGTCTCTTTCCGTTCCGGGTAGTAGAGAAAGAAAAACTTGGACGTCGATCCGAGGAATATCGGAAGCGGGCCGGAAGTCATGCCGTCAGTCCGGGCAAGCGCGACTCGCTGTCCCTTGCCGGCCTTGATCCGCGTTACTTCCCTCATCGAGTAGATCTGTGCAAAAAGAACCGCGTAGATGAAGACGAACCACGCATAAACCACCACGCGAGCCCCAAGTGTGTTCCACTTCCGCGCGACTGACTTTGCCGCACGCTCCCGGTATTTCGGCGATTTCACAATGGCGTACTCGCGGATCTTCGCGGCGAGGAGCAGCATGCCGATCGGAACCATCGACAGAATTACAACAAGCGGATTTCGGATCGCCGCAAGCAGGAAGTCGCTAGTCTCCGAATAGTCCAGGATGTTGATCCGGAAGTACCGATAGAACCATAGATCGCGAATCATTCCGACAAACGTGAGACCGAAGTATGCGAGAGTGAGCACGAGAGTTGGATGTTCACGCATGACGCGACCGGCGACGGATCGGCTCACGTTGCGGAGACGCCGCACCTCCAGATCGTCGAGGTATTTCTGCTCGAGCGTCCTCTCCGGCGGGTTGGTCACGGACGTGTTCTCGCTATCACGCGGTCCACGACCTCGAAAGTGATCGTCGTCCGCTTCGCGGTGAACACCCGAAGCCATCGCGCGCTTCGGTAAAGTTCTGCGGAGAGAGTCGGAAGGTTTATTGTTCCCGGCCAACCTTCGCCCGTCAGTCGTTCGACTTCACCATTCCGGCGCAATACGGGGATGTCCAATCCGAGCATTTCAGTCTTGGCGGGGAAGTCGAGCAATACCTCGCCACGCTTCATCCCCAGCTCATCGGCAAGCATGTCCTCGGCCTCGCGCGCTCGGCCGTAGTCAGAAGCGATCCAGTCCCCGTACCCATCGTCGAGTCTGCTCGCGGGCCACTCGATGGCGCGTTTGTAAAGTCGCCGCGTTCGCAGTGAATCGAGCAGTGGACCGGGCTGCGAGTGCTCCAGATGGTGGAGAAGCCCCTCATCGGTATACGTCGGAAGCAGAGAAGGGTCGAGTACTCCGCCGCGAAGTGCATCGTCTACCATGCGCTTGTACATCGCTGTCGCGCTGCGCACGGCGTGATGCCAATACACGTTCCTGTACATCTGGTACTTCGCGAACAGGAGTGACTCGAGAGCGGAAAGGCCTTTCTCCCTGACACCAAGAACCTGCTTCATCGACACGGGATCCTGGAGGATCAGCATCGAGTTGGTCAGCCGGTCAGCGTCGATCTCGCCATAGGGCACTCCGCACATGAACGCGTCACGCTTGAGATACTCGATCTTGTCGAGATCGAGTGATCCTGAGATGAGCCCCTGCAGCGGGCTCGTGCTCACACCCCGAATCAGCTCGAAGATGCGCTCCGGCGCATCCGGACCGATGTGGGCGGAGAGAATCGCCGCGATTTCGCCGCTCGTGATCAGCGGCCGGGCGACATCCTCGTGGTGCAGCTGGCCGATCTCTTCGAGTGCGTGCGAGAAGGGGTAGTGGCCGATGTCGTGAAGCAGGGCCGCTGACCGTACGATGGATTGTTCGACAGGGTCGATGTCGGCGCTTTCGTCGATTTCACATAACAGTGCGAGCGTCTGCCGCGCGAGATTGTAGGTGCCGAGCGCATGCTCGAACCGGGAGTGAGTTGCGCCCGGATACACGACGTACGCCAGCCCGAGCTGACGTACGTTTCGCAGCCGTTGAAAGGTCCCGGTGTCGATGAGCGAAAGAGCAAGCTCGTCGACACGAATGTTGTTCCATAGCGGGTCGCGCAGGATCTCGAACTTCAAGCGCGACCCATGGCTTCAGGCGCCCGGGCCAGCGTCCCTGATCGCAGCATCAGCGTCAGGGAACTTCGCGAAATTATCGCGGAACATGCCGGCCAGCTTCTTCGCCTGTGCGTCGTATGCAGCTCCGTCTGCCCAAGTTCCCCGCGGATCGAGGATCTCTCCAGGAACGTTCGGAATGGCTGCAGGGACAGACAACCCGAAGACCGGGTCCGTGCGCATCTCCGTTCCGTCCAGCGCGCCCGACAGCGCCGCCTCGACCATCGAGCGCGTGTGTGCGAGCTGCATGCGCTTGCCCGTTCCGTACGCACCGCCGCTCCAGCCGGTGTTGACGAGCCAGACATTCGAGCCGTGTGTCTTCAGCAGCTCACCAAGCATCTCCGCGTACTTCGTCGGGTGCCAGACGAGGAACACAGCGCCAAAACAGGCGCTGAAAGTCGCCTGAGGCTCGGTCACACCGCGTTCTGTCCCGGCGACCTTTGCCGTATACCCTGAGAGGAAGTAGTACATGGCCTGCTCAGGCGTGAGACGCGCGATAGGCGGCAGCACGCCGAAAGCATCGGCAGTGAGAAACACGACGTTGCGCGGATGTCCACCACGGCCATCGGTGATGCACTTCGGGATGTAATGAAGCGGATACGACGCCCGCGTATTTTCGGTGATCGACTGATCGTCGAATTTGACCTGCTTGGTCTCCGGATCGAGCACGACATTCTCGAGAATCGTCCCGAACATCTGCGTCGTGCGATAGATGTCAGGCTCGCCCTCGGGGGAAAGGTTGATCACCTTCGCGTAACAACCACCCTCGAAGTTGAAAACTCCATCCTTCGACCAGCCATGTTCATCGTCGCCGATGAGCGAACGCTTCGGATCTGCAGACAGCGTTGTCTTGCCAGTGCCCGAGAGCCCGAAGAAAAGCGCCGAATCCCCGTCATTCCCGACGTTTGCCGAGCAGTGCATGGAGAGAACGCCCTGCTTCGGGAGCAGATAGTTCATGACGGTGAACATCGACTTCTTCAATTCGCCCGCGTAGCGCGTTCCCCCGATCAGGATCGTGCGCTCGGCGATGTTCAAAACGATGAATGTGCCCGTCCGCGTGCCGTGTATGGCCGGATCTGCCTGAAATTCCGGCGCGTGAAGAACCGTGAAGTTCGGGTCGAACGTCGGGAGTGCTGTAACTTCGGGGCGGATGAACATGTTCCGCACGAACGCCATGTGCCACGCGTTGGGAGACACATATCTAACTGACAGGCGGTAAGCCGGGTCTGCGCCGCAATAGAGATCTTCGATGAAGAGCTCTTCTCTTTCGTTCAAATACTCGCGGACATCGGCGAGAAGACGATTGTATTTCTCGGGATCATATGGCTGGTTGATCTTGCCCCAGTCGACGTCCTTCTCTGATGACGGCTCCTTCACCACGAACTTGTCGTTGGGCGACCTGCCGGTGTGCGGCGTCGTGACCGCCACGAACGGGCCCATCGCCGCGAACTCTCCTTCGCTGCGGCGCGCTGCCGCCAGCATGAGCTCTGGCGCAAGCAGGTTCCAGTGAACTGTGCCCGACGGCTCGAGCCCCTGCTTCGAGAGGCCGACGCTGCTCTCGCGATCGAGGGCTGCGCTGCGGGGTTCGGTTTGTGTCGCCATCCGATCTATTCCTCAGGAAGTTATTTCTTCGATAGGCAGCGGTCGCGGGCGCGCTGTCGCTCCTCGCGACTGAGCGTCCATCACCGCGACAGCGGCCATGTTGACAATATCCTGCACGTCAGCGCCGCGCTCGAGCACATGCACCGGACGGTTCATTCCGACGAGAATCGGCCCGATCGCCGTTGCCCCGCCGAGGTGATTCAACAGCTTGTAAGCGATGTTGCCGGCGCTGAGATTCGGAAAGATGAGAACGTTCGCGCGGTCGCTCAGCAGGCTGAACGGATACGCCGAGTTCAGAAGCTCAGGATCCAGCGCCGTGTCCGCCTGCATTTCTCCATCAACCACGATTGACGGATCGCGCTGCCTGAGCAGCTGAACCGCCTTCGCTACCTTCTCCGCTTCGGGATGCCGCACAGACCCGAAGTTGGAGAACGAAAGCATCGCGATCCGCGGTGTTATCCCCAGAGTGCGAACGATCCGCCCTGCCGAGTACGCAATCTGCGCGAGCTGCTCGGCCGTCGGATCGATGTTGACAGTGGTGTCGCCACAAAAGATAACATGCTTCTCGAACACGAGCATGTAGAGCCCGCTCACTACTTCGGCCTTCGGGTGCACGCCGATGACCTGCAGCGCAGGACGAATCGTTTCGGGGTAGTGCATGTTGACGCCGGAGACGAGCGCGTCGGCGTCGCCGAGAGCCACCATTACCGAGCCGAAGTAGTTGCCCTTGTAAATGAGCTGCTGTGCTTCGCCCTTGCTGAGTCCCTTGCGCTGCCTGCGGCGCCACAGATAATCGGCGTACTGCTCGCGGCGCGATGATGTTGCGGGATCTTCTATGGAGATATCCACGAGGGGAATCGCGTTTTCTTTTGCAATTCTCGCGATCGTATCGGGGTTGCCGAGCAGAATTGGTTCAGCGATACCTTCGTCGGCAAGAACCTGCGCCGCGCGAATCACCTTCGGCTCTTCACCTTCCGGGAATACGACCCGTCGCGGATCCCGAACCGCGCGGTTAATGATGCCACGCATGACCCCTCGCGCGCGTCCCAGCCTGGCCTCGAGCTGCTCGCGGTATTCGTCCAGATCGATGAACTCCTTCGTGACGCCGGTTGCGACAGCCGCCCAGGCCACTGCGGGCGCAACCCACAGCAGGATCCTCGGATCGAACGGGAACGGGATCAGATACTCGGGCCCGAACTTTATCGATGCAAGTCCATAGAGCCGCGACACACTTTCCGGAACGTCTTCCTTGGCGAGGAGGGCGAGGGCGCGAGTCGCGGCCATTTTCATGGCCTCGTTCACCTCGGTAGCGCGCGCATCGATTGCGCCGCGGAAGATGAACGGAAAACCGAGGACGTTGTTGACCTGATTCGGGTAGTCGCTGCGCCCGGTGGCGATGATCGCGTCGCTTCGTACGCTGCGCACCTCGTCGGGTGTTATCTCAGGATCCGGATTCGCCAGCGCGAAAATGATCGGGTTCGGCGCCATCTGGGCGACCATTTCCCCGGTCACCGCGCCGGCCACTGAAAGACCGACGAAGACGTCGGCGCCGACGAGCGCGTCGGCGATAGTGCGCGCCGCTGTTTCATTTGCGAAGCGAGCCTTGTACGGATCCAGCTCACCAGCGCGGCCCTTGTAGATCACACCCTGGCGATCAGACAGCAGGATGTTCTCACGCTGCACACCGAGTCGCACATAATGCTCGGCAGTCGAGATCGCGGCTGCGCCTGCACCGGAGAAGACGCATCGAACATCGGCGATGTCGCGGTTGGTGATCTCGAGCGCGTTGAGCAGTGCTGCGCCGGATATGATCGCAGTGCCGTGCTGGTCGTCGTGAAAGACCGGAATCTTCAGCGTGCGCCGAAGCTCCTCTTCTATATAGAAGCAGTCGGGCGCGCGGATGTCCTCGAGATTGATTCCACCCACTGTCGGCTCGAGAAGCTGGCAGAACTTGATAACGTCATCGGGGTCTTCCGACCCGACTTCCAGGTCGAAGACGTCGAGGTCGGCAAACTGCTTGAAGAGATTGCCCTTGCCCTCCATTACCGGCTTTCCGGCAAGGGCTCCGATATTCCCAAGCCCGAGGACCGCGGTGCCGTTCGTAACGACGGCTACGAGGTTGCCTCGCGCCGTGTACTTGTATGCGTCCTCAGGGTTTTTCTGGATTTCGAGACAGGGCTCAGCGACGCCCGGGGAGTAGGCAAGGGCAAGGTCGCGCTGGTTGTTGAGCGGCTTGGTCGGGACTACGGCGATCTTTCCGGGGCGGCCGGATGAATGGTAATCGAGGGCGTCTTTTCGCTTCATGAGGCTCGGAAGTTACGTCAATCGGGCTTCCGATGGCAGTTTGTTCACCTTCTCTGAAGCAGCCGAATCAGGAACGCGAACACGGCAAGTATCCCGGATACAGCGATGATCGCCGGGCCCGACGGCAAGTCGAGGGGAACCGATATCGAAAAGCCGACAACAGCCGCCACGAGGGCGGAGATAATAGACAACACGAAGGTGCCGCTCATGCTTCTCGAGATAAGCAGTCCGGTAACCGCCGGAAGTACGAGGAAATTGAAGACCAGCATCACGCCTGCAAACTGCATCGCGAATGCGATTACGAGCCCCAGGGTGAGATAGAGGAAAAGATTCCAGAACCCGACATTGAACCCCAGCGTCCTCGCCGTTTCCCGGTCGAACGATACGAACAGGAACTCCTTGTAGAACACGAGATGCGCGACAAGCACGGGGATCGCAGTAGCGAGCAGCACGAGCGTGTCACTGCGCGTGATGCCGAGGATGTTGCCTTGCAGGAAGACGTCGTGAACCTCGCCGTGTGATGCTTTTGCAATAAGGAGAATTCCGGCCGCGGCAGCGATCGCGTATGTGACGCCAATCGTGGCATCGGGCGGAATGCGCCCGCGGCCCGAGCCTGATGCGAAGAACAGCACACCAGCGAGCGTCACGATCAGCGCGAGGCCGATAGGCTTGTCAGCCAGCCACAACAGCATACCCTGCCCGCTCAGCCATACCGCCAACGCAATTCCGGCAGACGAAAGTTGTGCCAAAGCCGCGCCCACAAACACAATCCGCCGAAGCACGACGTACACACCGAGCACGCTGCATGCGAGCGCAATGACCAGAGTGCCGTAGAGGCTCTCGCGGAAAAGCAGAACCGCGTCAAACATCCTCCGCGCCTCCTGAAAATGAAGCGGAAGCGACGGAATGCGCGTGAGGCTCGACCGGCCTGCGATCGTGTGCCGTGTCGGGAAGCCCATCGCGTCGTGCGACAACGATCCGGTGCCCGTTTATGGAATCGACGTCAACCGGGATTCCGTACATGTCGCTGAGCACGCTCGAAGACATGATCTCTTCCACCGTGCCGATCCTGAAGCTGCCGTTCATGACCAGTGCAATCCGCTCGACGTAGTTGCTCACTTCATTGAGGGCATGGCTTACCATGAGAACCGTCAGCCCATCCCGCTCGTGCAGCTCGCGAACGAGACCAAGAATCTGCGTCGTGGAGACGAGATCCATCCCGTTCGTCGGCTCGTCGAGGATCAGGACGTTGGGCTGTCCGACGAGCGCTCGCGCAATCAGAGTGCGCTGCTTCTGTCCCCCTGACAGCGCGTTCAGCGGCCGGCCGGCAAGGTCGCGAATACCAACATGGTCAAGCGCAGCGTACGCCAACTCCCGGTCCGCTTCGCTCGGCCGACGGCCTAGCCCGATGCGGTCATAACGACCCATCAGCACGACGTCCACGA
>JAYUWU010000247.1:0-7263 GCA_043753365.1 Gemmatimonadaceae bacterium
CCAGATCGCGTCGGTCCGATCCTCTGAAAAGACCGCCCGGGAGAACATGGCGCGTTGCGGAAACCGGTTTCCCAGGACAGTATCCCTGTCTCATTCGTCCAACGAGGACCCTCGATGACATTCCTACGATCAGCGATCCTTCTGCTAGCCCTGCCTGTCAGCGTCGCCGCGCAGACGCCGCCAGCCACCGCGCCTGCAGCTAACCCGATCACTGCCGCATTCCGTGGTCGCATACTCGCATCGCATCGAAACCTCGCCCAGGCCTTCGACTCGATCCCTGCCAATCTGTTCAGCTACAAGCCGACTCCGGCGCAGCTCACCATCGGCTACGTCGCGCAACACCTCGCCAACGACAACTATTTGTTCTGCAACACCTTTGGCGTCATGAAAGACGCGCGAACCGTCGAGGAAACCTCGACCGCCGATTCAGTCAAGGCGACATGGCCGAAGGAAAAGCTTGTCGCACAGCTCAAGACCTCGTTCGCGTTCTGCGAGAAGGCGTTCGCGCAGCTCACCGATGCGAGCCTTGCAGAGCAGACGCAGATGACATTCAATGGGAACACACGCAATGTCAGTCGTGCGGGCATGGCCCTTGGCCACGCACTCGATATGGCCGATCATTACAGCCAGATCGCGAATTACATGCGCCTCAACAACATGCTTCCACCGACGGCGCTTCCCCGGCCTCCAGCGAGGCCGAGCGGCGACGGGTGAACGTAGTCTCCAAATAACGGGAAACGCCATTTTCGGCGGTTCGCTCTTCAGCACGTTTTACGGGGCTGCCGAGTACGGAGCGTTTTGACTCCGCAGGAAGATGACGTGCGATCTTCAGCGGTTCAGGTTGCTCCTCAGATAGAACGCATCCTCTTCGAGCCGCCGCATGCCCGCCGTACGCACGTAGCGCTTCGCAACAGCGGCGGCTGAATCAGGCACTCGTGCCTTGCGGAAAGCCCAGATCAGGTCAGCAAGCGCAGCGTGAGGAGAGATGTCGGTCTCGGCAATTCGCCGAAGCTCCTCGATTCCTGAGTCGGCGTCACCCGACTCGACAGCGAGCAAAGCGCGAGTGCGTCGCAGTACTTGCGTGTCCGCCTGACGGTATTCAAGCGGAACGAGTCGGTGATGCTCGAGCAGCATCGCGCGCGCACGATCGTACAGGGAGGCTTCGACGAAGAAGTGCGCAAGCTGCGCGTATGGCCGCTCCCGCGGATCGAGCGCGTGCAACTCGCGACGTCTCAGCGCAGACTCGACCTCAGCCACCGCTCCCGCTGTGTCACCGAGGGCGTGGAGCCGAACTCGAGACAGCGTGATGAGAGCAGAGAAACTCGCGCCGGGAGCGCCGGCGGAAAGCTGTGAAGCACGAAGCATTCTGAGATGGGAAATCGCCTCGCCTGTCTTGCCGAGAGCGGCGTCGACTTGCGCCTGATGGAGCAAGAGAGCGGTCGACGTTCCGCTGGAAGGGATGGAATGCGCTATGGAATCGGCAAGCGCATGGTTGTTGATGCCGGCTGCAAGTTCCACACGTGCCCGGGTGAAGATCGGGTTTCGGGGAAACTTCTTCTCGCCTTCGTCAAGCGCCTGGCGGGCGTCTGCGAAGCGCCCCTGCCCAAACCGGGCACGTGCCAGGTGATAAAACATTGGCGGCGTACTCTGATGCTGAAATCCTTCGATCAGTGTTCGTTCAGCATCGGCATAACGCTTTGACTGGATCAAGAGCGACGCGAGTCCGCCCCAGAATGCACCCCTCGGGTCTACGCGCGTGTAGTTGCGGAACGCGTCGATCGCACCCTGACGGTCTCCCTTGACCCGGGCGAGGTAGTTCGCTTCAACGCCATAGCGCTCGCCCTCGACGAGGCGCTCCCTGTACCCGTATGCCTGAATAATCGCCTCTATCTGCCGCGCGGGCTTTGCGCCGAGCGAAGTCAGTGCCACCGAAAGGCTCACGTACGCGTCGGCAAACGTTGAGTCGAGACGTATCGCGTCCTCGTAAAGAGCGGCCGAGCGGGCGAAGTCGCCTTCGTAAAATGCTGTAAGAGCCATTGCGTGCTTGCGAAGCGCGGGCATCGAGTTGGTAGATACTTTGAGGAGTGGCGAGGTCGCGCGAATGGATTGGATCGACTCGCCAGCGTGGAAGCGAAGCGAAGCGCTGAGGCTGTCGACGGCGGCGATGATCTCGGTCGAATCGCGCGCCGTCGCTCTCCAACCTTGTATCAGCGCCCCGGTGCGTGAGTCGAGCAATCGAGCGGACAGGATGAACGCGGATCCGGCCCGTCTAATGTGACCGTCAACCACTGCCTTCACGCCTTCACGCTCCGCAACTTCGAGTGCAATAGCGGGAGTAATCCTCATCAACGTGTCGGTTCGCATCAGTCGCAGGGATTCACGAATTTCGGACGGGCTCATCACCCGGAGCGTTGCGGACTGTGAGAGGTCGAGCGTGATCGCTTCATTGACTGCTTCGGCAAGCGCCGAATCTGCGGGCGCGCTGGCGAAGCGTGCGACGAGCAGCTCGTCGCGTGCGTCCAGACTCAGCGGAGGCTCCGCAGTTTTTTTCGTTTGCGTCCGGCTGAAGCCATACCCGCCGAGCAGCACGAGTCCCACCACAATCGAAGCAGCTATGAGCCGTCGCTGAATGTTGCGACCGGTCGATCCCGATGTGGCCGCAAGGCCGGCTGGAGTTGGCCATGACATGCGCTCCCGAGGCTGCTCTACGATGTCCTCCCGACTTCGAATGTCGGCGATCAAGGTCGCAGTTTGTGTCGACGGCTTCACGGAAAGCTCCCGCTCGAGTCGCTCCGCGAAAGCATTGTAAGCGCACACGGCGCTCGCGCGGTCGCCGACCTTCTCGAGCAGCTCGAGCAGGTGACGCAATGCCGATTCATCGAACGGTGCCAGGTCATGAGCACGGGTAGCGTATGCCACAGCGAGTTTCAGTTCGTTCCTGTCAATCGCTTCGTCCCGTGCATGGGCTGCCGCCGCGGCAGCCGCATCGTGGATCGATGTACGGGTTGTCGACAACCACTGCTCGAACTCTGGAGCGTCAGCCAGAAAAAAGCCGGGGAGTAGCTCGCCCGGATAAGACTCCAGCGCTTCTGCCCATCTTCTGTCGGAGACTGCATTCCGGAACGCGGCGACGTCACATCGGACTAACTCGTCTCTCAGCCGGATCTCTTCCTGTCCGCGCGATTCGAACACATCGGGCCCAAGTGCGTTCCGCAGAACATGAAGTGCCTGACTCAGGGCCCGCCTTCCGCGCGTGCTTGTTGTCTCTGCCCAGAAAATCCCGAGCAGGTGGTCACGGCGGTGAAACGCTCCGGGCGATGCGATCGCGAGATAACTGAAGAGTGCCACGGGTTTGGCCTGTGTCAGCAGGGCGGACTGCGGCGCCGCATCCGGGCCAGTGACATCCAGTCTTCCCAGTACGTGCAGCCTGACCATGGGGAGCTCCGATTACCGGATTCCAGAAAAAAGTTGCTGACTGACTGCCGCTGGGACACCTCGCTGAGAGCCGGCTGACAGGGGCGGGCTAATCATACCGCGCACTCTCAACCCCAGAAAGGAGAATCGAATGCGCAGGATGGGACTATTGGCAGTTTTCTCGGCTTCCCTCATCGCGTGCGGCGGCGGCAAGGACGACTCGGAAGGTGGCAACTACATCTCGGCACCACATGTCATGGCCGAGCGACAGACGCCTGGAATGGAGCGGCTGATTGCCGCCGCAAGAGCAGCGACCGCGAAATACCACAGTGTCGAAGCGGCAGTCGCAGCAGGGTACATCCCCGACGGATTCGGCTGCATAAGCGAGCCGGGTCTTGGGGGAATGGGGGAGCACTACATTAACCTCGAAATCGACGCCGACCCCGCGATCGACCTGGAAAAGCCCGAGCTACTCCTCTATGAGCCCGGCAAGAATGGAAAGCTGACCCTCGTCGGTGTCGAGTATGAGGTCTTTCAGGCGGACTGGTTCAATGCGGGGAACTCGGAGCCGCCTTCGTTATTCGGTCACGAGTTCGAGCCGATGATCTTCCCGGGTCTGGACCCGTTATTCGGCCTGCACGTCTGGCTGTGGAGACACAATGAGACCGGGATGATTCAGAGCTGGAATCACGCTGTATCGTGTCCCTGATGGGACGTCGCTGAGAAAAGGGCCGGCTCGGATGAGCTGGCCCTTTTTTCTGGTCGTGATGTGTGCGAAGCAGGAAGACTTCCACGCGTTACTTCCCCGGGGCGCGATAGGCGATCGACGACGCCTTCTCCAACGCGGCAAGAGTCTCTTCGACCGTAAAAAGAACCGTAGTCTCGAAAGAGCTCACCGCGCCTCCTGAACCAATTGCGAGAGCCGTTGCTGCCATGGAGACATTGTCGGGCGCCTCCCAGAGGTTGTAGCCATCGTGCTCGCCGAATGCGTACCAGAACCCGTGCAGCGTTCCTCCGACAGATTCGATGTACTTCCGGGCCGCGTCACGGCGATCCTCCGGGTTCTTCACTAACCTTGCCCACGTCTCAGCTGTGTAGCTGAAGCGTGTGAGATACATCGGCATGGAACCTCCTCACTGTGGAGTCTGGGAAACAACCTAATGTTCTCGCTATTCGCGAGGATTGTAAGGCTTACCAGTTCCTGGCATTCTCGTGTTGCCCTACCATAAGGCGCGATATCCTCACGGGAGTATTGGCTGCTCGCAATGCAGCTCGGCCCCTACGATCACGCGGTACTGGTTGTAGCGCTCCAGGAGCCCCCCCGTCACCGAAAAGCCGTTCACCCCAACTCTGATTGCCCGCACAGGGCGGCCCTGGGTGCAGTCATCCGGACCCCACGCCGTGCCAGCACCGCCGGCGAGCGGTTGACGCGAAATCGTACCAGAGGTGAGACCGGCTGCAGTGATTAGCCGGCATCGGATTCTGATGCCGCGAACCTGCGTGTATTTGATCGTTCCCTCTACTCCGACAATCGCCTGATCGTCAGGGCACGACCTCACAAAGTCCGCCGCGAGATTCTCCGTAGTGAGTATGTCCCCACCGATGTTCGACGTCCACCTGTAATTGTCGTTGAGTGCGCCGCCAACCACTTCCGAGCATGCGATTCTGATCAAATCGATTGCGTCTCCCATCTTCCCCGCAATGGCGACCATGACGTACTTCGGGCCAAACTGATCGCAGTCGAGAGTCGACGCGCCGACCCACGGAGTGGACTCTCCGCGCCAGGCGAGAATCTCCTCGGTGAGACGCGGAGGCGGAACGGCAGCCGTAAATGTCGGATCTGTGCCCGGTTGTGCCGCGGTCGGCGCGGGGGGGGATATTGAAATACCTGCGGTGACGGAAGCCTGCAGAACCGCAGCCGTGAAGACGACACTTGTTGCCAGACCATTGACTCTCGCCGCAACGGTATTCGTCCCCACCGTGGGTCCAAGCGTCCACGTTGTAGCTCTGGCAACGCCGTCGGATCCAGTCACCTTCGTTGCAGGCGAAATCGACCCTCCGGCCGCGCTCGCCGTGAACGAAACGCTCACACCCGCGATCGGGTTGCCCGACTGGTCGCGAACGACGACCGCCGGCGGCTGAGGTGCCGCGTTTCCTGTGAACCCGTTCTGGCTCAAAGCAGAGGCGGCTTGAACGGTTTTTGGAATCGAGATTCCGGTGGCATTGAAGAGCACTGCTGTGGGATTAGCACCGGTGGAGGAGCCTGCCACTGTCGCCCTGACTGAGTTTGGTCCCGCTGCCGTGCCGAGGACCCAGCTATTCGCACGCACGACTCCGTTGGCATCCGTCACTCGCGTCTCGGGATCGATCGTCCCTCCGCCTGATACAACAGAGAGCCTGATCGAAACGCCCGACATCGGCGCGTTGTTTTGATCCACGACACGAACACCCGGCGGATTTGGCACGCCCGCGCCGGCCGGAGCTTCCTGACTTAGCGTTGTGACCGCGTCCACCCGCGAAGGCGTCGAAACCGGCGCGGCCACCGCAGTTGCTGTAAAGGCCACGGCCTGCAATCCGGTTACTTTCGCGACGATGCTGTTGGCGCCACCCGCTGATCCGAGAGTCCAGCCCTGCACGCGAGCTGTGCCGTCGGTCTGTGTGATACGCGAGGCTGGGGTAACAGCTCCACCGCCGGATGTCACAATGAAGCTGACAACAACACCGGGCATTGGATTCCCGGTTTGGTCTCTCACGATGACACCGGGAGGTGTTTGCACATTGGTGCTTACGGTACCCGCCTGTGCGGTGGCCGTGATTGCTTGGACGCTGGTTGCGACTGCCGGCGCTGGTGGCGGCGGTGGCGGCGGTGGCGGCGGGGGCGGCGGTGGCGGTGGCGGCGGTGGCGGCGCTGGTGCTGGTGCTGGTGCTGGTGCCGGCAGCGGTGCCGGAGGAGAGGCAGCCACGCCAACGACTCTCAGGATGAGAGCGCGGGTCGAGCCCCGTGTCGGTGTGAAAACCGTTACCGCCAAAGCTTTCGGGTTGAGAAGGTCTCCTGTCTCGAGCTGAGCTCGGAGTTCCGTCGACGAAGTAAATGTTGTCGGCCGCTGATGCCCATCCAGGCGGACTTGCGATCGATTGGTGAAGCCTGCGCCCGTCACGACAAGCATGCGCGAAGCACTCCCGGACGCTATCGATGCTGGGTCGAGTGCAGTGATGCTCACGGCCTGCCCCGATTGACCTTGACTCTGGGCGCGCGCTGAAACCAGGGTCATGAGCGCCATGATCCACACGGGTGCGGAACGCGCGCGACGCAAGACAAAACTGAACATTGCCTATTTCTCCGATTTCGTGTGTACTGTCGGGGCAGGAACGAGATCACCGGGAAGCACCGAAGAGACCGGTGATGTCGTCTTCGCAGCCGTGCTCAACGTCGTCGCTATTACCGGAGTCGTCCCCACCTGCGCGAATACTATTTTTCCGCCTGCTCCTGCACTCAGGCTTATCGAAGGCGACGATGGAAATTTCCGCCACACGGATCCCGACATGCCAGGGTGTTCGCTTGACCTGAATGCAGTCGGTGCAGCGCCCGTGGTCGTGATCGCCAGTGACATTTATCCGCCAATATCGTAGACGCGTACTGTTTTTCCGACCGAAACCCCCCGGCTGGTCACGGTGATTGTGGCACAGCCATCCTGACGCGCGACCATGTTGAATGAGGCGAGGCCGCGAACAGCCTGTACTGTCGCCGGCACGGACACTACCGCCGGGTTGCTGCTGGTGAGCGAGAACGGGTTCGTGAAGAGAGCGCCGGTTGTGATCTTCCCTGAGTATGTTCCGCCGAGTACGAGG
>JAYUWU010000248.1:0-7262 GCA_043753365.1 Gemmatimonadaceae bacterium
ATCGCGTAACAGGCGAGAGTAAACGGGGCGCCGGCAAAACCGATTACCGGAACGCCGCGTGACTCAAGCTCCGCCTTGACGATTCGTATCGCGCCGAGCGTGCCTCCCATCGTCTCAACCGCCGGCGGGGTGCCGAGGCGGTCCACGTCACCCGCGCTTCGAACGGGGTTGGCGATCCGCGGGCCTGAACCGGCAACGAAGTCGAGATCGAGTCCCATCCCGATCAGCGGAGGCAGGATGTCGGAAAAAATTATTGCTGCATCGACGCCGAGCGCGTTCACCGGCTGAAGGGTGATTTCAGCCGCGGTGGCGGAATCGCCTATTGCCTCGAGCATTGTCTGCTTCGCGCGTATCGCTCGATACTCCGGCATGTACCTTCCAGCCTGTCGCATCAGCCATATTGGAGTGCGCTCGGTTGCTTCACGCCGGCATGCCTGCACGAGCAGCGAATCAGTGGCAGTTGGCGATACCAGCCTCATGGCGCGCTTGCCTGCCACAGGACGCGTCCTACAAAGAAAGGGCCGAGTTTCTCGAGGTACATCGAGGTCTGCACAGTCTTGCGCATTCGCTCTACCAGTTCCGACAACGGTGCCAGTTCCGGTCCCACTATTCCGATCACGAAATCGTTGTCGTTCGCATCGAGCCCATGACATGAAAGCCGTATGTCGTGAGCTGCGCCGGTTTTTGCGAACTCAGCGCCCGCTGCACCATGCTCGCGCATTGCGACGCGTTGTTCGTCCTGCGAGATGCGTTCGAAAGCCCCTGAGCGCCGCAGCGGGTACCAGATCGCCCATCGGAATAACGGAGCCAGAAGTTTTTCGAGCGGGCGATTGATCAGCGTGACTTCGATATCGTGCTCATATCCAATGAGGTACGTGCGGCCTGTCATCGTCAAAGGGTGACAGGGCTTCAGCGAGCGAAACGCCTGACTGCGCAAAACCGGAGCAACGCGATCGACGAGTTCATCCGGATCCCGGCAGGCCACCACAACCCCGATACCAAGCGGATCGGTCGCGCTCTCATAAATCGCTGAGGGAATACCGCTTTCACCAAATGCGGCGACAACCGAGTCAGAGTCGCGACACCCGGTGAATACCTGAAGCTGAATGAACAGCGGCTTGACAGTCATTGCGATATCCACGCGGCCGCATCCTTCGCGTGATACGTAATGATGCAATCGGCCCCTGCGCGTTTCATCGACAGAAGGTTTTCCAACACAATTGCCTGCTCATCGAGCCACCCCGCCGCCGCCGCCGCTTTCACCATGGAGTATTCGCCGCTGACGTTGTAAACGAAAAGCGGGATTTGAGGATGCGCACGTCGCACGGCCGCCACGATATCCAGATAAGCAAGACCCGGCTTGACCATGAGAATGTCGGCACCCTCACCAAGGTCGAGTCTTGCTTCCTCAACCGCTGCGCGCGCATTTGCCGGGTCGAGCTGGTGCGTTCGCCTGTCCCCGAACGCTGGAGCGCCTCCGGCGGCTTCTCGAAAGGGACCGTAGTACGCAGAAGCATATTTTACCGAGTAGGCGAGAATTCCTGTTTCGGAAAAGTCAGCGCTATCGAGAGCATGTCGGATCGCTGCAACGCCGCCATCCATCATTCCGCTCGGGGCCACGATGTCGGCTCCCGCTTCTGCGTGCGAGATCGCGACCTGGCCGATCACACCGAGCGTGGAATCATTCAGAATCCTTCCCGCATTCCCGTCGACGAGGCCGCAGTGGCCGTGACTGGTATATTCGCAAAGGCACACGTCAGTGATGACCACCAGCTCGGGAATCGACGATTTGAGTTTCCGGACAGCTCGCTGAACTGCGCCATCCGGCGAGTAGCTCTCAGTGGCGGCATCGTTTTTCTTCGAAGTATCGGGAACTCCGAAGAGGATCGTTCCCGTGATGCCAAGCTCGAGCAGTCGCTCACCTTCGCTAACCACAGCGTCCACGGGGATTCGCGAGACACCCGACATGGACCCGATTGGCTCGTGTAGAAGCCCGTCCGACACGAACATCGGTGAAATCATGTCGCGCGGAGCGAGCGTCGTTTCACGCAACATTGAGCGCAGTGTCTGCGTTCGCCGAAGGCGTCGCGGTCGCGAAGCAGGAAACGAGGGACCCGTCACGAGATGTGGCTCAATGCGTCGGGTAACATTTTCCGGAGAGTCTGCACCAGTCCCGTCAACGTGTAGGGATCGGCGACCCCCGCGACCTCGAGGCCGCAATTCGCCGCCGCCTGAGCGGTAATCGGCCCGATACACGCCACCGGCATCGACGGGGGTCCAAACACGGAAAGCCACGCGAAGACGCCTGAGGGACTCGTGAAAGTGATCGCATCCGCTACGCGCATCGTGTCCACTTCAACTTGCGGCACGGTGGGGACAGTGCGGTAGACGACGAGCTCGATCAGGGTGGCCCGCTTGCGACGCATGGCCTGCGAGAAGACGTCCCGGGTCAGGTCGCCACGTGGCCAAAGAACGCGCTGACCTTCGACCACACCAAGTTCTGCCGCAAGACACTCAGCGACATGCTCCCCCGCGATCAAGGCGGGAGTACATTCGAACTCCTCGAGAGCGCGTGCAGTGGCCGGTCCAACGACCGCGATACCCTCATGTCCGGCAAATTCGTGTAACGCCGCAGGCGACAGCTTCCTGCCGAAATGACGAACCGCGTTTGCGCTTGTGAACACTATCGAGGCCGACGCAGCAATTTCCGCAGAGCCCGGAACTCCGAACGCCACAGGCTCGATTCTGAGTACAGGAACGTGCACCGGAGTTCCACCCTCGCGCCTGATGGCAGCGCACAGCGGCCCATTCCTGGACTCTGGACGAGTCACGATGATGCGACGTCCGCTCAGCCGTTGGTCAATGATCATGATCCATCGGCTGCTGACTGCCGGCGTCGCTCGTCGAGCACGCTCGCGTGCAGAACCGGGTCGTCGATGGAACGCAATACCGACGCGACGACGGCATCGCCCGCGCGACATTCAACCGCGAGCGCTCCCTGACCAGCCGCAGAGGGCATCTCGGATAAGCTGAAAATCTGAGCTATCCGGTGCTGCAATCCGAGCCGTTCCAGGCCCGCAACAGCGAGCACCGTAGCGTCATACTGGCCAGCGTCAACCTTTTGGACGCGGTCTTCGACTGCGCCCCGAATAGGGCGAAGGACGAGGTCGTTTCGCATTTCGAGGAGCGCCGATGCCCGACGTTCGCTCGAGACGCCAATCACAGCCCAGGAAGGGAGCTCGGACAGCGTCGACCCATCCGCTGAGACAAGTGCGTCGCGGGGATCCGCGCGAGCGGGAATCGCACCTATCATGAGGTCGCGACCGTTCCTCGTCGGGAGATCCTTGAACGAGTGTACCGCCGCATCGATGTCGCCATCGGTTAGTGCGCGGTCGATCTGATCAGTGAAGGCAGTCACGGAGAGCTGATCGATCGGAGTCGCCGTGTCAAGATCTCCGAATGTATCGAAATAGCGGACGTCAACGCGCAACACCGGCCACGCATTTCGGATTAGCCCAATCACGAGTTCGGTCTGCGCCACGGCGAGTCGCGATCGGCGCGATCCGACTGTGAGATTCATTGGGCCATTAGACTGTAGCGAGGGGCTTGCGACGGCGTCATGAATCTCGAGCGCAAGGCGGAAAGGCCCTCCTCGACAATCGTTTCGACTGATGCTGATAGCGAAGCCCGGTCAGCGTACAGTTCACTGCCCAGCTTTGCGATATCATCGATATCCAGCAGCGACAGGTCCGGCAACGACTTGACCAGCGGATCGACATTACGCGGAAGTGCGACATCGATCAGCGTCAAACCAGAACCGCCGCGCGCTGCCATCACTCCAGTGAGCATTTCCACACCGGCCATGAGCTTCATCCCGGACATCGCGAAGATGGCCGCATCGCTTTCAACAAGACAGCAGCTGATCTCGTCAAGGCCTCGAGTTGTTACGCCGTAACGCTCAGCCAGCGCCGCCGCCCTCTGACCGCTTCGATTCAGCACCGTGAGATCCGTCGCGCCCGCAGCAGCAAGTGCGGAAACTGCGAGCGCACCCAATTCACCCGCGCCCACAACTGCGATCCGGGCATCCGCAATGGAGTGCCCGCCTTGGCCGATGGCCAGCATCGCAGCGCTTGCGGCCGCGGTGCCGATATTGGCGGCGCGGTGGCGGCTCCATGCTGACGCACGCGCACGCTCGCCTATCCTTACTGCTTCTTTAAAGACGCGCTTCAACATCGGCGACGCGGCGTGTGCTGCAATGGAATGCCGGAGGGCCACGGCGATCTGGCCGATGATCTGAGGCTCTCCAGGAACGGGAGACTCGAGCCCCGATGCGAGTCGGAAAAGGTGCCGAACTGCAGCGTCGCCGTGGTAAATGTAGGCGTGCTGCATGACGACCTCGGAACTGACCCGCGTGCGACCCGAGATCCAATTGCAGAGTCGTATGCCTTCCCTGGCCGGTACAAGACCCTCAGTCGACGGTTGACACTCTGCTAACTCGGCGTAGAACTCGGTTCGGTGACAGGTGGAGATGATCACCATTCTCTCAATTCCAGCCTCGCTACGGGCATCGGCGAGGGCAGCCACAATCGATTCGGGGGAAAACGCAAAACGTTCCCGGAGCTCTGCCGGCGCTGTTGCATGCCCGATCCCGATGCAGATCATCGAAGAGCGGGCCAGGGGATTCCCGCCGGGAGTGCGTAGTGAGTGCTGGTGCATTGGTCGTCGGTGCAAGCTCACCGACTTGCGTTACGTGCGGAATCCGTACAACTACGGACCGGCCATGGGGGATTTTACGGGCCTTTAGATACAGCAAACGCCTTCCCGACGCTCGCGAGTTCTGCGTCCGTTAGCGCTCGATGAGAAGTGTAACGGGGCCGTCGTTGACGAGCTCGACGTCCATCATGGCGCCGAACTCGCCGGTCTCGACGGAAAGGCCACGCGTGCGCAATGCCCTCACGAACGACTCGTAGAGTGGAATAGCGACTTCAGGCCGCGCTGCGTCGATGAAACTGGGCCTGCGCCCCTTCTCAGCGTTGCCGTAGAGAGTGAATTGCGACACTACGAGAATCGCACCGCCAACATCAGCGATGCCGAGGTTCATCTTGTCATCAGCATCCTGGAAGAGCCGGAGGCCTGATACCTTCTCGGCCATCCACTCGACCTTTTCAGCCGTGTCGGTGTGGGTGAGTCCGACGAGCAGAAGGAACCCTCGACCGATACTCCCGGTGACGCGCTCGCCGACACGCACCTCCGCGCGCGATACGCGCTGAAGCAGGACGCGCAGCTGCTACTCGACCGTAACCGACTTCGCGAGGTTGCGCGGCTGGTCTACGTTCGACCCGCGCTTCACTGCGATGTAGTAAGCGAGAAGCTGAAGCGGAATGCACGCGAGCACCGGCGCCAGCATGTCGATGGTCTCAGGAATACGGAACTCGTAGTCGACTTTCCCGGCGAGGGCAGGCTCGTCACGGCTCGTGATCGCTATCACGGTTCCCTTCCTCGCTTTCACTTCCTGCACGTTCGAAACGATCTTGTCGAACACTGCATCGTGTGGCGCGATGAAAACGACCGGCATCATCTCGTCGATCAAGGCGATTGGCCCGTGTTTCATCTCGGCAGCAGGATACCCTTCAGCGTGGATGTAGCTGATTTCCTTGAGCTTCAATGCACCTTCGAGCGCCGTCGGGAAGTTGTAGCCCCGGCCGAGGTAGAGGAAATTCTGCGCGCGCTTGAACTCCTCAGCGAATGCTTCGATCTCGGGAGCTCTGTCGAGTATCTGCTGAACCTGCGCAGGCAATGCGCGCAACGCATCGATGATCTCCTTGCCGCGGACGACAGAAACGTCCTTCAGCCGCCCGATCTTCAGTGTCAGCAATGCGAGAGCCACAACCTGGCTGGTGAATGCTTTCGTACTTGCCACGCCGATCTCGGGGCCGGCGTGAACGTAAATACCGCCGTTCGATTCACGTGCGATCGTCGAGCCTACGACGTTCACCACACCGTACGTCCGTGCGCCGCGATTCCGCGCCTCTCGCATCGCAGCGAGAGTATCGGCGGTTTCACCTGATTGCGAGATGACGATACAAAGCGTGCGATCGTTGACGATCGGATTGCGATAGCGGAATTCAGACGCGTACTCCACCTCGACAGGAATCCGCGTGAGCTCTTCCATCATGTGCTCGCCGATCAGCGCCGAATGCCAGCTCGTTCCGCACGCGGTGATGACGACGTTGTCGAACTTGAGCAGCTCTTCGTCGGTCATGTTGAGTCCGCCAAGCTTGGCGGTGCCTTCCTCGTCGAGGAGGCGGCCCCTCATGCAGTTCTCGATCGTTTGCGGCTGCTCGAAGATTTCCTTGAGCATGAAGTGCGCGTAGCCGCCACGCTCGATCTGCTGGAGATCCCACTCGATCTTGTGAACCTTCCGGTCGAGCTCCTTCGCGCGCAGGTCGATTACGCGATATCCATCGCGAGTCAGAACAGCAAGATCGCCGTCGTCGAGATAGACGACTTCGCGCGTATGCGAAAGAATCGCTGATGCATCACTCGCGATGTAATACTCGCCGTCGCCCAGACCCACGAGGAGCGGGCTTCCCTTCCGGGCGGCGACGATCTTGTCGCTGTCTTCACTCGAGACGACGGCGATTCCGTACGTGCCTTCCACCTGCCACAGTGCTTCGATGACCGCGTCCTCGAGGACTCCGTCGAACGCTTCCTCGATCAGGTGCGCAAGAACTTCGGTGTCGGTTTCGGAGACGAACTTGTGCCCACGCTCGATGAGCTGCGCCTTGAGCGTTGTCGAGTTTTCAATGATCCCGTTATGAACGACTGCGATGTGTCGCTTGCAGTCGACATGCGGGTGTGCGTTGCATTCTGTCGGCGCGCCGTGAGTCGCCCAGCGCGTGTGCGCAATTCCGATATTGCCACCTATCGGCGCTGACGCCAGCGCCGCCTCGAGCCGCGAGATCTTCCCTGCCGCTTTGCGGGTCTCGACGCCATGACCATTCATGATCGCGACTCCAGCAGAGTCGTAACCACGGTACTCGAGCCTTTTCAATCCGTCCAGCAGGAGGGGGCTCGCGCCCCGATCTCCGATATAGCCGACGATTCCACACATGTTTGAAGCTCTGTTTTATTGGGGAGCAGTACTACCTGAAAAACTAAGCGGAGCGCGAACCGGTGACGATAGTCCGCGCTCCCGAGGCCCGCCGACAATTGAGGCAGTGATCATGCCATCGCAAGGGCATCGAGCGGCACGCGGCAGC
>JAYUWU010000249.1:0-7253 GCA_043753365.1 Gemmatimonadaceae bacterium
GCCAGTAGAACGGGTCGAAGCGTCATAGTGGTAGGCTGCGGAGGGTTAGTTGAGCTTCAGAATCTTTTATCGTGCCGCCAGTCGCAAGAACGTCATCGACGAGCAACACCCGATCACCCTCAGGAAATGCCGCGTGATGCCGCGGGCACGATAGCAAAACTTTCGATCAGCGTCGAATCCTCAGGAGTTGAGCTGCTTCCACCCCGCGACGAGTTTTTCCTTCCAGCCAGGACCAACCGGACCTTTTACGATCACCGATACGCTTCCCAGGTACGCGTTGCCGGTGATTCTGAGGGTGGGCGCGTTGGGCGGAGGAGTCGTGTCGCCGATTCGTGTTATCTCGAAGTTCGCGGCAATCCCTTCGCCGTCGCAGATGACGCGAATCTCGCGCGGAACGGTGATCTCGATGTTGGCCATGATGCACCGGACCTCGATCTCCGACTCGCCGTCTCCAAGCCGCGCGTTGGTGAGGTCGATCTCGACGTTCCCCATGAAAGCGAATGCGCGGAAAATCCGGGGAAGAATCCAGTCGCCATCGCGCATGACGCTCGACCACCAGACTGTGACGCCCGCGCGCTCGGGGACGAGCCCGTCGGCGACAATTCTCCGGGGTGCCAGCGCAGCTGGGGTATAGGGGGGCGATTGATTGAGCATGATACCGATGTGGTTGGCCGGGGACCTGCCCTCAAATATAGGCGTCGCGCCGGGTCGATTACTCTACGACAGGACCGGGGCATGAGGTTTCGATTCAGGCCACTACTATAGAATAGCCTTGGAATGCCCTCATGTTTCCAGGCACAGGTCAGAGGCGTTACCGCGCCTTCCTGGTGAAGGCACAACTCATTTCAGGCGCTCCGGTTGGTGCTGGCTTGCGGTTTGGGGCTCGCGGTCTTTACGTAAATGAGTCCCACGGAACCGTCTAACCTGAAAAACAGGCACCGCCCATGCCCGCCAGATCCATCTCCACGGCCACGATTTCCTTCGGCCTCGTCTCAGTCCCGGTAAACGTCTACTCCTCGGCCGAATCGAAGTCGAGCGTGTCCTTCAACATGCTCCACAAGAAGTGCAGCGGCCGGCTGAAGCAACAGTATATCTGCCCGCGGGACAACAACGAGGTGGTTACGCGGGACGACATGGTAAAAGGGTACGAGTTCGCGAAGGATCAGTATGTCGTGCTCACGCCCGAGGAGCTCAAGGCGCTCGAGGAGAAGGCCACGAGCACGATCGAGATCCTGGAGTTCGTGCCGCTCGCGTCGGTGAACAGGGAATATGTATCAAAAAGCTACTATTTGGGACCCGATAAGGGGGGCGATCGCGCATACCGCCTGCTCGCCGCGGCAATGAAGGAGAGCGGCAAGGCCGCGCTTGGACAGTACGCGGCGCGCGGGCAGCAGCACCTGATCCTCCTTCGCCCGCAGAACAACCGAATCGTGATGGAGCAGCTGCACTACTCTGATGAGCTTCGATCGACCGACGAAGTTCCGGTCACGGAAGGCGACGTCCAGGAGAAGGAGCTCAACCTCGCGATGATGCTCATCGACCAGACGTCGAACGAAGCGTTCGAGCCGACAAAGTACAAGGACACTGTCCGCGAGCGCGTCCTCGAAACGATTCAGGAGAAGGTCGCAGGGAAGGACATCACATCGGAGCCCGCTGCAACAGCCGGCGGCGACAAGATCATCGACCTCATGGAAGCGCTCAAGGCAAGTCTCGCGAAAGCGCCACCGGTCGAAGAGAAGTCCGACATCGCGCCGGCAAAGTCAGGAAAGAAGCAGAAAAGCGCGTAGAATCTCGCAGTGAAGCTTCTCGCAGGAACCAGCGGCTATTCCTTCAAGGAATGGAAAGGCACCTTCTACCCGGAGGATATCAAGGCCGACGCCATGCTGGGCTTCTACGCGTCGAAATTCCCGACGATCGAGATCAACAACACGTTCTATCGTCTACCCAAAGAACACGTGCTGCTCGACTGGGCGTCGCAGGTTCCTGAAGAGTTCACGTTTGCAATCAAGGCGAGCCAGCGCATAACTCATCACACGCGGCTCAAGCCTGATTCGCAGTCACTTGTTGACTATCTGCTGAAGAACACCGAAGCACTAGCCGATAAACTCGGGCCGATCCTCTTTCAGCTTCCGCCAAATCTCAAGAAAGATTTGCCGAGGCTGCAGAATTTTCTTACGTATCTGCCGGAGGGTCGGCGGTATACGTTCGAGTTCAGGAACGATACCTGGTTCGACGAGGACGTATTCACAGTGCTGCGCGATCGCGACATCGCGATGTGCATATCGGAGTCAGCAGAACTTGCGTGTCCGGTGGTCTGCACTGCGACGTGGGGATACCTGCGTCTGCACAAGCTCGATTACGATCAGGCGGCGCTCACCGAGTGGGCAAAGTGTGTAGCGTCGCAGAACTGGAATGACGCCTACGTCTACCTCAAGCACGACGAGGGCGAGGGATCAGGCCCGCCCGCCGTCGAGTGGTTTGTGAAGGCTTCTACAACCTGATCCGCAGCGGCTGAGTGAGCTCAGCCACAATCCTTCCATCGTCAGGCAGGCAACGCTCGGCGCCACGTCGTCTGTCGAGCTCGATGTCGGTGATTTCCGATTTTACTGGATACACACGACCCTTTACGCTGATCGACCTGATCTCGAGTCCGATCCGTTCTTCACCCTTGCTGCCAGTGAGTGACGACACGACAGCGGTTGCAGTCGCGCCGCGTGGAATGACTGTGCCGAGTGGTCCGATGAGATTCTCCGTGGTGCGTGCGCTGAATCTGTCGCCGACGTTGCTGGTGTTGACGCAGATGCGCTGGCTCGACTCGAGAGCGAGCTGCGTACCGGCAGGTACCGTTGCGGTTGAACGCAGTACGGCTGGTGCGCGTGTAACCGCTGGCTTAGGCGTTGAAGTGTTGCTTACTGTGCGAGTGACCGTCGGTCTCGGCGCAGACCTGCGAGGCGCGGACGTAGCCGCTGTTTTCGAGACTGGCTGAACAGCCGCGGTACGAGTTGGCGCTGGCTTGGCTGCCGGCGCTGGACGCGATGGAGCAGGATCCGGTGTCAGTTCTGCTTCTGTTGCGGGCGACTCGTCGGGCTCGGCAAGGGATAACGAATCGTCAACCATTTCGTTGGCAGTGCTGTCGCGGTTGGCGAGCATGACCTCGAGCATCAGCGTGCTGTCCTGCGCCAGCGCATCGGAAACCGCTGATGGCTTCGTATCGTTGCATGCCGCGATGGCGAAAGAGCCAGCGAGAATGAGGGGAAGTCTGTACATGGTTGTATTCATCTCAGGCACCGGATGGCGGGATAGGGCGAGCGCGACGCGCGTCAGCCGAATACTCGTTTGGTCACGAATCATGCCATTCGAGGCCTAATCGGCCTAGCCGAAAATGTTCCAGTTCGTGAGGCGGCGTTGCCACGATTTTTGCGGGAGAATTCGATGAATCTGCTTGGTTGGTCGAGGTCTGCGTTCGCGGCTACTTTGTTTGCTGCCGCATCGATCGGGTGCTCAGATCCTGGCCCAGACCCAGTCGGGCCCAGTGTTGAAAGCGTGTACGCGGCAGCGACGGTTGGCGGAAATGCGCTTCCGGTATCGTCAGGAGTGGGCAGCGGACACGAGATCACGCTTATCGCTGATACGCTCGAATTCCTGTCGAACGGGGACGTGAGAAAGATCACTATCCTGAGAATCATCGGCGCAGGGTCCGACGGGTCGGCGCCTCAGCGATTCAGCTCAACGTGGATGTACTCGATTGTCGGGCGGCGAGTTACTATCGGTCCTCACCCATGTCCGCCGAACGCGCTCTGCGTGGGGCCCATCGAGGGCGACATCGATGAGGATCGCGTTGTGCTGCCCTACAGCATGAATCTCGGATCGAATGCCGGAGAATTGGTTTTGAGTCGTGTCAACTGATGTGACATCTCGCGCCAGGAAGGCATCTAGATAGCGAAGCCCACGTTGAGCGCTGCCGTGTAGCACAAGGGCTATCTCGAAGCAACGTATCGCGGCAGGGAACCGATCGTCTCGCGCCGATTGCTTACGTCCCGATCAGGTACGACCACCCCGACCCAGGGTGCGTGTGCAGCGACGATTCTCGCGGTCCAGGTAATCGTTGCCGGGCGTCCGGCTCGCAGCGTAATTGTTCTCGATGGTCGAGTGACGGCGAGGTTGTCAGAACGCAGGATGAACGTATGCGCTCCCGATCCACTAGCACGAAGCGTGATGGTAACCGTCCCGTTTGCGCGGGTGATGGACTTCACTGAGTAGTCCAGCATTCGCGCAGGCTGCACGTCAGCGACGGTCGGATCCATCAGGTCTTCCATCAGCCACAGCCAGCGGGCTGATGGATGCACCCAGACTTCCTTGTACACGTAGGTGTTCTGCGACGGCCAGTAGGGGATATCGCGGACACCCCGGCTCTGCATGCCTACCGGCAGCGATCCGACAAAATCCCCAGACGACACGCTGTACTGCTGCGCCCAGTCGTAGCCCTCACCGTACATGGTGCTTTGAACGAACGGATTTCTTCCGACTATCCATTGCGCCTGTTTCTGCGCGAGATCCTGGGCCGGCTTGTCGCGTCGAAGACGCGCGGCGGAGGCGAGTGCTTTTGCCTGCGAGAGCAGGATGCCGAAATTTCCCTGACGCGCAAACCACACAGGGAATTTTCTCAGGTAGTATCCGTTACCCATCGGCATCCCCTCGAGCACCTGCGCGCGGAACGCCTCGCGCGTTTCTCCATGGAGCGCGCCCTTCTCCGGTCGCTCGAGATGTTCCTTGTCGTGATACACATACGAAGGCAGGACGCCGTACGGCTCGGTAGTCCTGGCGCTTCGCTTCTGATACTCGGAATAGTTGGCCACTGCCGCGTACCACTTGATCCAGTCGCCGTGGTATGGAAACGCCTCGGCGAGTTTGGTGAGGGCAACCATCGGGGCCTGATCGTTCCCGCGATGGAACTGGTGGAAGAGCGTGTCTCGATCGGGGCCCGTGTAGAAGAAACCGGAAAGCGGGAACCTGTCGCCAACGAAATTCTTCTGCTGCGACGCAAGAATGACTTTGGCGAGCTCGATGGCCTTATCGGCGTAGACCTGCTTGTCGGTTGCTTTGAACAGTTCCAGAGATGCAAGGATTCCAATCCCTGCGAGCTCCATGGGTGAGGCTGCAAAGGCTACAGTGTGTCGCGTCTCCGCATTCTCCTTACCGACTATCGCGTGACTCCAGTCATCCTCGGCGATCTCGAGCGCGCGTGCAGCCAGCTCGGAATCCGTGTCCCGCAGCATGCGATATCCGATTGCACCGGCAGCTGCAGCGATGTAGTTGACGTTCGGGTTGTTCTTTGCCTCACGCGTCCGGTCGTCTTCATCGCCGACGATGTTGTTGGTCCACAGGTTGTGAGAGGCAAAACCCATCCGATATCCGCCCGGGAAGCGCACCTTCAGTACCCACTGCAGTCCCCATCGTGCTTCGTCCACGAGCCTTCGCACGAGCGCCGTATCGGCACCCTGCCTCGCGAGTGATTCTGCCAGCGAGAACATCGCATAAGTCGCCTCACCTGTATTGATGAGACCCTGCGATAAATCACCTGCATCGTGCCAGCCGCCGTTCATGACGATAGAGTCGGCGCCGAGCGTGGCGAACCAGTCGCGATGGTCATCTTCGTGGACGCCGGGGATGTGAATGCCGCAGCGCTCACCGTAGAAAAAATTGAGGGTTTTCCAGATCGTGCCGGTCCAGACCTTGTCGTCGATTCGAAACTCGCGGGTTTTCACACCGCCGGCTTCAAGCATGTAGGTGCCCGGCTTTCGGACTTCCGAGAAGTCGAGTTCCTGGAATCTGCCGAGTCGGGTTTCGAGCGAGCGGGTCGGTTTTGTGAGGATTGTTTGTGGAGCCGGGCCGTCGACGCTGATGAGCTTGAATTCTTTTGCGCCGATGTTGCTGGTAACAGCAGATTTGCGGGCGGATGTCACATAGCCGCTGTGGCTGAACGCAATTTTCCCCGGTGCGACGTTCCAGCCCGCGTAGTGGTCGGGCTCGACCTTCTGGAGCTCGACGCGGGCGATGTCGAACGTGACGCGGTCACCGTGGGAGGCGAGCATCTTGTTGACCCAGTATCCGATTTCAATTGCCGTGACCTTGTCGCGGTCGAGCGGTTCGATCTCCCAGACGACATTTGTCCACTCTCCGTTCTCGAGGGTGACGTAGTGGATGCCTTCGCGGTAGTAGGCGTCTGGGACTTTGACTGCGCCGTCGTTGTGAAGAACGATCTGGAGTGGAAGCATCGGGAATCCCGCGAGGTCAGGCTTGATCCACATCGAAATCCGATTGAAGGCGCGCCAATCCTCGTTGTCGAAGTTGCGTCGCAGGTTCACTGATGAAAGCCTGTTGCGAGTGGGTGCCGGCTTGTCAGTGAACATGTCCATGGTGACGCGGAACGCGGGATGGCCGAGCTGGTTGTCGCGCCGGATCTGGGTGAGCTTCGCGGTTCCCTGGAATCGCCAGGTTGTGGTGTCGCTCATGTCGTCGAGCGTGCGTGATGCGAGCACCGGTTTCCTGAGCCACGCTGCTTCTGCGGAATTCGCGAGGTCGATCAGCATCAACGGTGAGGCTGTCTGCGTCGAAGCGGTTGCCGGGAGGGTGAGGGAGCTGGCAATGACACACGCGAGCGCACCGCGCTCGATCATTCGAGAGTATTGACCCACGCTTTTGTTTTGAGTGCGACATCCTCGAGGACTTTCGCGTCCGTTGTCCCTGATGATTTCAGAACGTGAAAGCTGTGATCCGCTCCTTCGATCCATCGCATCTCCCATCGTGTTTTCACTGTTGCGAGTGCTTCTTCCATGAGCTCCCGTGTGCAGAGCGCATCGCGCGTTCCGTTGAAGCAGAGCACCGGTACTTCTATAGAAGGGAGGTGCGCGTCGCGCAGCTTCTCCGGCTGCCCCGCAGGATGGAGTGGATATGCGAAGAGGAGGAGTCCGTCGCAAGCGAAGGCTTTTGATGCCATCATCGATGCGGCCCTGCCGCCCATGGATCTTCCGCCGATGATGAGCTTGTTGGGGTTCAGTTCTTTCCGGACGTGCTCGACGACTGCAGTAAATGTCGATTCGAGGCGGGGCATCGGGTCGGGTCTGCCCGATCCCTTCTCTTTGTAGAGAAAATTGAACCTGACGACAGTGATTCCCTGAGCGATCAAGGCTTTTGCAAGTGCTGTCATGCCGCGGTCGGACATGCTGCCGCCGGCGCCGTGTGCGCAGACGAAG
>JAYUWU010000250.1:0-20399 GCA_043753365.1 Gemmatimonadaceae bacterium
GAACGTCAGCACACCGTCGCTCCGTCCGCCCGCGTTGGCGAAGAGAACTCCAACTGGCCCGTCGATCAGGTCTTTGACGCTTTGACCAGCGTTTCGCGCTGCGAGCAGGCTGTCGATAGTCACACCCCGTTTGAGCCTCGATACGTTCATTTCGTGACGCACCTTACCATTGTTGGCGAAGCTGAACGTTATCTGCCCTGGCCGAATGGTTGCCGGCATTGTGAATGCGTGGTCGGTGCCGACAACCTCGATCGAATTGTAAGCTGTCTCGAGAGCGCCGTCTTTCCCTTCGGCGGTCCATGCCGTAAGCAGAAACAGGCCAAGGAACTTCGATTTCACGGAAGCACCAGCTCGTCGTACGTCTCTGGCCTTCTGTCTCTGTAGAACTGCCACGTATTGCGCACTTCGCGAATCCTGTCAAAGTCCAGCTCGGCGGTTACCAGCTCGGTCTTGTCGCGCGAGCCCGTCGCGAGGAACTGGCCGCGCGGGTCGCAAAAGTAACTCTGCCCGTAGAACTCGCCGATGTCCCATGGCTGCTCGTGCCCTACTCGATTGATCGCGCCAACGAAGTAAGCATTGGCGACGGCATGAGCAGGCTGCTCCAGTTTCCAAAGATACTCTGACAGTCCGGCAACCGTTGCAGACGGATTGAACACGATCTCAGCGCCGTTCAAGCCGAGCGCGCGTGCGCCCTCGGGGAAATGCCTGTCATAGCAGATGTACACACCGACCTTACCGTAAGCGGTCTCGAACACGGGATAGCCAAGGTTGCCAGGCTTGAAGTAGAACTTCTCCCAGAAGCCGGGCGCAACATGAGGAATGTGGTTCTTCCGATACTTGCCGAGGTATGTGCCGTCGGCGTCGATGACGGCGGCCGTGTTGTAATAGACTCCAGTGCTTTCCTCCTCGTATATCGGAACGACGATCACCATGCCGTGCTGCTTCGCGATGTCCTGCATGAGCTTCGTCGTCGGTCCATCAGGAATCTGCTCAGTCGAGTCGTACCAGCGCGTCGTCTGCTCGGCGCAGAAATAGGGGCCGGTGAAAATCTCCTGCATGCAGATCATCTGCACGCCTTCGCGAGCTGCCTGCTCGATGATAGGGATGTGCTTTGCGAGATTAGCCTCCCTGATCGTCTCCAGCGGCTCGCTCGTGCTGCATGCATGAGTCGCCTGAATCAATCCACACTTTACGATGTTGGGCATTCGTGATCCTTCAGCTTCCAGTGACAGGGTTACCCGATGCGCCGTCTGCCCGCGCCAGCGAGCCTGCTGAACCGCGCATCAGGATAAGATACGATACGAAACTGAGTGCGAACGTGACGAACCAGGCGTACGTGTAAAGGGTATCGAGGAAATCGGGGTTCGGCACCTGACCACCAGGAGTTGTGGCAGCTCTGATGAAACCGGGAACTACTGGCAGCACCGCGATGATCAGTGCAGCGATCGCACGTAGATTGAACCCGTGCGTGTATGTGTATCGACCTTTCATGGAAAAGAGGTCGCGAAGATCGAGGTGCTGCTGCCGCAGGATCCAGTAATCTGCAATCAGGATTCCGCCGAGGGCGCCCATCAGGCTCGAGTATCCGATGAGCCATGTGAAGATGTAGGCTGCCGCATCCGAGTAGAGCTTCCACGGCATCATTGCGATGCCGATGACCGCGGTGATCAGTCCACCGGTGACGTACGATATGCGCCGTGGGCTGAGATTCGAGAAATCATTCGCCGGCGAAACCACGTTGGCAGCCATGTTGGTGGTGAGCTGCGCGGCGAGAATCACAAGCGCGCCGATGATGATCACTGCAGGGGATCCAATCCTCGTGATGAGAACGACGGGATCCCAGATCGCTTCGCCGTAGATCACAATGGTCGCGCTCGTCACCGCTACGCCGATGAACGCGAACAGCGTCATCGTTCCGGGAAGTCCGAGCAGTTGCCCCATTGCCTGTGAGCGCTGGCTTCTTGCGTACCTTGTGAAGTCAGGGATGTTGAGCGAGAGTGTTGCCCAGTACCCGACGTTTGCGGTGAGTGCAGCAGGGAAGAGAACCCAGAAAGGTGTTGTCCCTTGCCGCAGGGTCGTAGAGCCGGCGAGGACGTTGCTCATCCCGCCACCGTTCCGCACCGCCCATACGAGCAGTGCCAATCCACCGAGAAGCAGCAATGGCGCGGACCAGCTCTCGAGCACCTTTATGCCTTCAGTGCCCTTCAGGATAATGAAGACCTGGATCAGCCAGAAAATCCCGAAAGCGATTGCCCTCGATGATTCGATTCCCGACCAACCCGGCCATGCGGCCGTAAGAAGCGCGTCGAGGGCGAGGCCGCCGATCCACGTCTGGATTCCGAACCATCCGCACGCGACGATAGCGCGCAGCATGGCGGCGACGTTTGCTCCCCTTACGCCAAAGCTCGCGCGGCAGAGAACCGGGAACGAGATCCCGTAGCGAGTGCCAGCATGCGCGTTGAGGACCATCGGGATGAGAACTATCACGTTGCCGAGAAGGATCGTGAACAGCGCCTGATACCAGTTCATTCCCTGCTGCATCAGGCCCGATGCGAGCGTGTAGGTCGTAATGACGACAGCCATTCCGATCCATAGCGCCGCGATGTTGTACGTGGACCAGGTTCTCCGCGACAGCGGGGTCGGCGCGAGATCCTTGTTCCAGAGCGGACTTCCGGAGAGATCCTGCTCCAGCTGTTCGGACGGTTGCATCGATGGTTGGTTGAAGGCCGGCCGTGATACCCGCGACTATTGTAGCGCCATCAGGTGCGTTTGGTGAACTGATTTTGTCGTGGAGGCGATGTCAGCTTCCGACGACAAACCCGGACTGGAGCTCGAGAGCCGGCGTGTGTTCCGGCACCGGGTGAGCTGTCGGCAGCTCGAGCGTGAACGTCGAGCCCACACCAACGATGCTCTCGACGTGAAGGTCGCCTCCCATCGCACGCGCAAGATCCCGGCTTATCGTCAACCCGAGACCCACACCTTCACGCGGCTGGTTCAGGCTCCGGTCGAGCTGCACGAATGCATCGAAGATGTGATTCAGCTTCTCTTCCGGTATGCCAACGCCCGTGTCGGCGACGTGAACTCGCACACGGTCGCCAGCAGTATCACATGAAACTGTGATCGAGCCACCGGGGTCTGTGTACTTCGTTCCGTTTACGATGAGGTTGATGAGAACCTGCTGCATCTTGTCGCGATCTGCTCGAACGAGCAGGTCCTCAGGGCATCCCACATAACGATACTGAATGCCCTTCGCCTTTATCTGCTGGTCTACCATCGCCTCTGCGTCACGCACGACGGCGTCGACTGATACCTCGGTGATGTTGAAAGCAAGTCGCTGCGCGTCGAGCTGGCTGAAGACGAGAATTTCCTCGATGAGGCCAAGCAGATATTTCTGGCTGCGTTTCACCCTGCCGAGATCAGTCCTCTGTTCCGTCGTGAGCGGACCTCTCAGCTCGAGCTCGAGCAACTCCACATAACCAGCGATCGCATTCAGCGGTGTCCGGAGCTCGTGACTCATCGCGGCAAGAAAATTCGACTTCGATGCATTCGCTGCCTCCGCGGCCTGCTGTGCGTCCGCGGCGGCACCGGCGCTTTCGTGCAGCTTCTTGTTGGCAGTTTCGATTTCTCCGGCCATCCTGTTGAAGCTCGCGCCGAGCCTCGCGATCTCGTAGTCGCCGCGTGGATTCACACGCTGGGAGTAGTCACCCTTCGCGATGCCCTCAGCGGCGGCTGTAAGCCTCGCGAGTGGCGAGGTTATTCTCCGGCTGATGAGCCACAACGCAACTGCTCCGACGAGCAGAAGAATCACGCTCATCGCCGCGAATCGCCGGAGCATCTCCCGCGGGCCCGATGCAAGAGCGGTGACAGGAAGCTCGAGCACAACGATCCATGGCGTGCCGTCGACGGCCATCTCGTTGAGGACCACGCGGTCAGTCCCGGCAACAGCGGGGTGGAGCACCGTCCGGAAGTTGGCGTCGCCCTCAGCGTCGGTCGGGGGATCCACCGGCTTTCCGGCAAGTGTGGTCCAGAGCGAGCCATCAGCGTTGCGGAAGAGTACCTGACTTTGCTGTCCCGTGAGGCTCGCGATGTTTGCCTCTGTAGCCGGCTGCGCGTTCAGGCGGCGGCGTTGTGCGATTGTGCCCGCCCGCACTCCGTCGATCATCACGGGCCGCGTGTACCAGTAATAAACGCGATCTTCGATCGCATAGAACGCTCCAACCGACAACGAATCGGGACCCGTTACAACCGCCGAAGTTGCGGGGCGATGATGCATCACCTCTGAATCGCCAGCAGTGGCTATCACTCTGCCGTCGGCAGACCGCAACTCGGTGCGGATACCCGAATCACCGGGTGTGTCGAGACCATCGAGCACGGCGCTAACTCGCCGTAAATCTGCTCGTGAAGGCCGCGCGGCAAGTGCCCCTCGAACGGCGTCGTCGCGGGCGGCGTTCCGGAAGAGCTCCGACACCCGTGGTGCGGAGGTGGCCGCGGCGGCAGCGAGACTGGTGGCTACTTGCTTCAGTCGATTCACACTGACGACGATAGCCGCGCTCCGGATCTCGCGGTAAGCCAGTAAAACGCCCCCTCCAAGAATCGCCAGCAGCACGCCTGTCATCAGCAGGGGGAGCTTTCGCTCGAGCGACATCCCCCTTACACGGGGAATGTCCTGATCGTTCTCATTCGTCTGAAGCGAATCTGCCTCGATGCGTCCCGTCCCCGCAGGTGAAGTCATGCAATGCCTGCCCGGGAGCGCGGCAGCCACTTTCCGCGTCCTTCTTTTCCCGTAACGCGATAGTCGTCAACTATGACTTCACCGCGCGAGATAGTGGTTCGCGAGAAACCGGCCAGATCCCATCCCTGGAATGGAGACCAGTCAGCGTTCGTCTCCATCGTGTCGCAGTCGATCTCGATTGTGCTCTCTGGATGAATGATCGCGAGGTCGGCGTCTGCACCGACTTCGATGGCTCCTTTCTGCGGATAGAGCCCCATGATCTTCGCCGGATTCGTGCTCAGCTTGAGACACATCTCCTCGAGCGTCAGGCGGTTCTTGAGCACTCCGTGTGTGTATGTGAGCGGAAGCAGCGTTTCGAGGCCCGGCATTCCCATGGGAATTTTCGTCCAGTCACCGTTCCACATTGCTTTCTGCTCGCGCGTAAACGTGCAGGTGTCCGTCGATATAACGGAAACCTCGCCATCCTTCAGTCCTTTCCATAGTCGATCGGAATCCGCTGGCTTTTTCAGTTGCGGGCAGCACGCGAAAAGGTGCCCGTCCTCGCGGTCAAAAACAGAATCGTCAAGTACCAGGTACTGGGCGCAGGTTTCAGCCAGAACGGGCACCCCTCGCTTCTGCGCAGCCCGGATGATATCAGTACCCTCGGCTGTCGACATGTGGACAATGTAGAGTTGACCGCCTGTCGCTTCACTCCACGTGACCACCCGCTGGATCGCCTCTGATTCAATGAAGTTGGGCCTGGTCATGCGATGCAGCCTGGCGCCGTACTGTTTCATCAGCTCTGGTGTGTGATGCCGCTCGATGAGCTCGTCGAGGACGCGCGAGGACTCGGCGTGAACCAGGAGCATCGTCCCGTATTCCTTCATCTTCTCGAGAGTCCCGAAGAGGGCACGGTCATCAGACTGCCACCCTTCGGACTCGTAGATCATGAATTCCTTGAACGTCGTAAAACCACGCTCGACCATTCCCTCGATCTGATCACGATGTTCGTTCCAGCGCGTGATACAGATGTGAAACGTGTAATCGATCATCGCCTTGCCTTCCGCGCGCGCCATCCACTTGTCGGCGGCGTCACCGAGCGAGTCGCCTGCGTATGGGATCGCGAAGTCGATCAGCGTAGTCACCCCGCCTCGCGCACCGGCACGTGTCCCGGTTCGGTAGTCGTCAGCGGAAACCGCGCCCATGAACGGAAGCTCGAGGTGGACATGCACGTCGAGCACTCCAGGAATGACGTGGTGACCCCTGGCATCGATGATACGGGTGCCGGGTGAGGCCTCGATGTCGTCACCGATAACAGCGATCTTCTCGCCGGCAATCCCGATCTCCGTATGCCGCGCTCCGTCGGGGGTGACGACGTTCCCGCCCCTTACTATCGTGTCGAGTTTCACTGCAGCTCCGGTTGGCTGGCTTTGTTAAGCTGTTGCGTCAGGTTCCTTCAGCGCCCGCGAGTGCGCGATGCAGAACATCGAGTGCAAAGTCAGCGTCTTCCGTCGTGATGCACATCGGCGGCTTGATGCGGAGCACGTTTCCGTCGATGCCGCCCTTGCCGACCAGCACCCCAAGCTCGCGAGCGACCTCCAGTACCTGAAGAGTCTCGGCTTTTGCAGGCTCCTTCGTTTCGCGGTCACGGACGAGCTCGATCGCGAGCATCAATCCCATGCCGCGGACGTCTCCGACGAGGCGATGTTCCCGCATCAGGCTGTGAAGACCCGACTTGAGCCTCCCGCCGACAACGCGCGAGTTCTCCTGAAGACCGTCCTCGTCGATCACGTCGAGCACTGCATTTCCCGCAGCCATACAGACGGGGTTGCCGCCGAACGTGTTGAAGTGAATCCGCTGCGTCAGCGCCTGCGCAATTTCCGCGGTAGTCGTCACCGCTGCGAGAGGCACGCCGTTGCCGATTCCTTTTGCCATCACGACGAAGTCAGGAACAACGTCGAAGTTCTGGAAGCCCCAATAATGATCGCCTGTGCGGCCGAATCCCGTCTGCACTTCGTCCGCGATGCAGACTCCGCCGGCTTCGCGAACGATCGCGTAGGCTTCGCGGAGATAATTCGTCGCGCCGTACGTGGCGCCTCCCACTCCCTGAATCGGCTCGGCGATGAACGCTGCGACTTTGCCCGGCGTGGAAAAACGTATGAGATCCCTTATGTCTGCCGCGCTCTTGGTCGCAATTTCCTCAGGCGTACCGCTGAAGGGACTGCGATATGGATCCGGATTGACTGCGTGGTGAATTCCGCCGCTCATGTTCACGGGGTACTTCCAGGTACTGTGCGACGTGAGCGTGTTCGAGAACGGAGATGCGCCGTGGTATGAATTGCGAAGCGCGATGACATCCGAGTTGCCGGTGTAGAGACGCGCCATCTGGATTGCGAGGTCGTTGGCCTCGCTCCCTGAGTTCACGAAATACGTGACGTTCAGGCCCTCGGGCATCTTCGAAGCCAGCTTCTTCGCGAGCTGCGGCATCCCCGGGTGAAGGTAGATTGTTGTTGCGTGCTGCAGCTTCCCGACCTGGTCCTGAATCGCCTGCGTTACCTTCGGATGGCAGTGGCCACAGGAAACGGTGACGATGCCTGCGAGCATATCCAGGTAGCGTTTGCCGGTCTCGTCGAAGAGCCACTGCATGTGGCCCTCGACGATCATGATTGGATCCTTGTAGATCGTGAAGATTGCCGGGTTTGCGTACTGCTTGCGCATTGCCAGCACTTCGTCGCGTGAAGGTCCCGCATAGGGCTGCGGCACGTGACCGCAGGCCGGCATCTCGAGCGCGGCGCGGCGAGGTGATGCCGGCGTGGTCGGGGCGGCTGTTGCAGTCATCTTTATGCAGTCGCCTGCGCTGACTCGATCTCCGCCGGGGCAGCGTAACCCTCGACCGGTTCGTATCCACCTGCGTAGTCGGCTTTCTCCGGACGACGGATCGCTGACTGCAGAACGACGCGATCACGTCGTGATCCGCGGAAATCCTCGAGGGAATTGAAGCTGTGCTTCTCGAGGAACTCCCTGTACTGCTCGTTCAGCCGCTTGATGACATTCGGCCCAATCGCATGATCGAGCATCGCCGATGTGCAGACCTGAACAGTTCCGCAACCAAGTGCGAAGTAGCTCGCCGCCTGCGACATGTCGGAGATACCGCCAATTCCGGAGAAACTCTTGTCCGGGAATGCCTGCGTCAGCTGCGCCATCTTCGCGAGCGCCATCGGCAGAATCGCTGGCCCGCCGAGTCCGCCGCTGGAAACGAAGCCATCGACATTGATCTCGAACTCGAGAGTCTCAGCGTCGATCAGCGGCAGAGATGGGAAGGTGTTGGAAGAGACAATCGCGTCGGCTCCGCCGACGAAACATGCACCCGCCTCTTCAACGATGTTGGCGGTTGCCGGCGTGAGCTTGCACCAGACAGGTATGGTCGACACTTCCTTCACCGCTTCGGTGACAGTGGAGCACAGGACTTTGTCCTTGCCGATGTTGGAACCCATATCCTTCCTGTCCATGTGCGGGCACGAGAAATTGAGTTCGAGTCCGTCTGCGCCGGCTTCCTGACAGGCTTTCGCAAGCGTCTGCCAGTTGCCGAGCTCCTTGTCATTGCCTGATCCGGCCATGATCGAAGCGATGAGAACCTTTCCCGGATGTGCCTCCTTGATGCGGCGGATACGGGGCTCCCACCAGTCGATCGCCTTATCCGAGATCAGCTCCCAGTTCCACGAGGAGTGCAACGCAGCGTTGTCGCGCTTTTTCATGGAGACCTGCGCGTTCTCGGTCGAAGTCCGCATGAACTTGGCTTTCGCGCCGTAAACGTTGACGACCGGGTGTAACCCGATTGTCTTCGTCACCACTCCGCCCCAGCCTGCATCGAACGCACGCATGATGTTGCTCTCGGATTCCGTCGGCGGAGCGGAAGAGAGCATGAACGGGTTCTCGAATTTGATACCCGTGAAGTTCACTGAGCAATCAACTGCCATTTCCTGTGGCCTCCCAACAAAGGATGAATCTGCCAGTTATCTGCTATATGCTATATGCTATATGCTATATGCTATCTGTTATCTGTTATCTGTTATCTGTTATCTGTTATCTGTTACAGTACGCAGTACGCAGTTAGTCTGCAGTCCGCAATTAGTACGAAGTACGCAATGTCACTAGGACATCCAGTTCACGCCGTGCTCGCTGTTCCACTTCGTCGTCATCTTCTTCGATCGCGTCCAGAATTCGATGGAGCCCTTGCCGGTGATGTCGCCGACTCCGAATCGTGACTCGTTCCAGCCGCCAAACGAGAACGGCTCGCGAGGAACAGGAACCCCGACGTTTACGCCGATCATTCCCGCACTTGCGTGCTCCATTACGTAGCGCGCAGTGGCGCCGCTCTCCGTAAATACTGACGCAGCGTTTCCGTAAGGCGACGCGTTCTCGATCGCAAGCGCACCGTCGAGTGTCGGGGTGCGGATGATGACCAGCACCGGCCCGAACACTTCCTCCTGGGCAATACGCATGTCGGGCGTGACGTTGTCGATGATCGTCGGGCCCACCCAGTAGCCCTGCTCCTTTCCCTTGACTGACGGGTTCCGCCCATCGACCAGCACCTTCGCGCCCTTTGATTCCGCCTCCGTTATGTAACCTTCGATTCTCGCGCGAGCCTCGGCTGAAATCACAGGCCCGAGGTTCTCACCCGGGACGACTGTGCGGGCGTGATCCACCATCCGCTTGATCACATGATCGGCGCTCGATACCGCGACCATTACTGATGCAGCCATGCATCGCTGGCCAGCGCACCCTGACATCGAGGCCACGATGTTCGACGATGCCATCTCGGTGTCGGCATCGGGCATCACTATCAGGTGATTCTTTGCTCCCCCAAGCGCGAGCACCCGCTTCAGGTTGGCCGTGCCGCGGCGATAGACGAGCTTTGCAATCGTCGTCGAGCCCACGAACGAAATCGCCTCGATGCCCGAGTGATCGCAGATCGCCTCGACCACATCCTTGCCACCGTGCACGATCTGAAGCACTCCGTCGGGAAGCCCCGCCTCCTTGAGCAGCTCGGCGATCTTGCCTGCACTGAGCGGCACCAGCTCTGACGGTTTCAGAATCAGGCAATTGCCGAGCGCGATTGCGTTCGGAATTGTCCAGTTTGGAACCATGTTCGGGAAGTTGAACGGAGTGATCGACGCGACTACGCCAAGAGGGAAACGCTCGATGCGGCATTCGACTCCGCGGCTTACCTCGAGGACTTCGCCTGATGCGACTTGTGGAAGGGAGCATGCGAACTCGGTCAGCTCCATTGCCTTGAGTACTTCGGCTTTTGCCTCCGAGTAAACTTTTCCGTTTTCTTCGGTAACGAGAGCTGCAAGCTCATCGATGTCGCGCTCGAGGAGGGCCCGGTACCTGAAGAAGACCTGAACCCTCTCCTTGATCGGGAGTGACGACCACGCAGGAAAGGCTGCCTGCGCGACAGCGACGGCGCGATCAACATCCTCACGCGATGAAAGTGGAACCCTGGAGATCAGGGATCCGTCCGCCGGGTTGAACACGTCGAGGTACTCGTGTTTGCCATCGACGAAATCTCCCGCCAGATAATTGCGGACTTCGGGGTATTTCATGCCAGCCTGATCACAGGGTGAACCTTACTCCAAACTGGCACGGGGACGCGGTGCGGGCAAGAGAAATCGAGCCGACTCTATTGTATATCCATCGCGACGTGGCAGAGTCCTCGCGACGCGCCTATCTTCCATCGTATGAAGGCCTTGCGACGCAACGTCAGACCGACAGCTTCGGAGATCGAAAGCCGAATCAGGGACGTCCTTGCTGATGTGGCCCCGCTGCTGCGAATCGAACACTGCTCGCTCGGCGTCGCCGGATTCGAGCCTGCGTCCGGACAGCTGACTGTTGAGATTCGCGGGAGTTGCCCCGACTGCAGCGGTTCACCGGCGATGTTCGCGACAGCAATCGACGCGCATGTGAGGCAACGAGTGCCCGAGGTGCGGGCCGTTATCCTTCGCGAGAGCCAGGGTCCGCACAGAGCCGGTTAACTTTCACCCGAGTCCTTCTCAACTCCCTCCGCCAGCAATGCCCGAAAACCTGCTCGTCCGCATCGACGCCGCGCTCAGCAGCGTCCGAAATAATCGCCTGGGACTCAACATTCTCGAGGCTGGCATGGTCCGCGACATAGCGACCTCCACCGACGGAAGGGTCAGGTTCAGCGTGCTGCTTTCCGCTGCCGACGATGCGGCTATCGTCAGGGATGCACGGGTCGCGGTCGAGCAGCTCGATGGCGTTACCAGCGTGAGGGTGGACGTAAAGGACGCCGCCCAGCCTCATGGCTCGCCAGCAGTTCGGGTTGCTGAAACAAACGAGGCGGTTCCGAAACCCACTGCGTCAAAACCGCGCGCGCTCCCGGTAATGGGACAGGACACTCAGTCGCAACGCGCAGCGGTTCCGGCTCCGACACCGGTCACCTACCCGAATCTCGGAACGGTCATCGCGGTCTCGAGCGGTAAGGGTGGGGTCGGGAAGTCGACGGTTGCGACGAACCTCGCTGTCACTCTCGCGATGCAGGGACTACGGGTAGGGCTCATGGATGCCGATATCTACGGTCCTAACATCCCCCGCATGATGGGAGTGAAGAAGCCGCTCGAAGTCAGTGCGGATGCAAAGATCGTCCCGCTCGACGCGCACGGAGTAAAACTCGTGAGCATTGGCTTCCTCATCGAGCGCGACCAGCCGGCGATCTGGCGGGGTCCCATCATCATGAAGGTGATCACGCAGTTTCTTCGCGACGTAAACTGGGGCCAGCTCGACTTCCTCATCGTCGATATGCCGCCGGGAACGGGAGACGCCCAGCTTTCACTGGTACAGGCTACGAAAGTCTCGGGTGCCGTAATCGTGACGACCCCACAGGATGTTGCGGCGGGTGATGCACTTCGCGGCGCGAAGATGTTCGAGCGCGTCGACGTTCCGGTGCTCGGCGTCATCGAGAACATGAGCTGGTTCGAATGCCAGCATTGCGGAAAGCCAATGAGGATTTTCGGCTCCGGAGGCGGGTCACGACTCGCGACCGAGCTCGGTGTACCGCTGCTCGGCGAAATTCCGATGTATCCGCAAATCCTCGCCGGCGGAGACGCGGGAGTTCCCATCGTGGTGGGAGAGCCAGAGTCTCCCGCGGCGAAGGCGCTTACTGCGACTGCGGAGCGGATTGCCGCGGGCTATCGCTAGAAGCGCGCGCGTTCGGCGATCGCAGCGTCGCGAATTGCGTCTGACGGCAATTTCGCCTGTGGCGCATCAGCACGGCCGGTTCCGGTTCCGGTTCCGGTTCCGGTTCTGAGCTCGGAGTTGAGCTCGCCGCCGGTAATAAAAGCAGCCATCGTCCAGTACATCCACGCGAGCAGTATGATCACACCACCGATCGTCCACGCCCCACACACGCGCTGTATCTCCGTCGATCCTGGTGAACCTCGCAAGCAGATCTACCAGGCTGTGACCGGCGACCATCACGATCGACGAAAACAGGATCACGATGGCCGTGATCACCGCAAATCCCATCGAGATATCACTGAGGACTACATCTGTGACGATGCCTGCCAGGAGTGTGTACGCCTCCTCGGGCAGTGTCATCTGGAGCCTCACGAGGATTTTCCCGACGACCTCCTGCTCGTTGCCTGTCAGACCGAAAAGCGGCGCGAGAAACAGCAGGAACTAGAGGACGGGCTCGATATCCGGGGTGGCCTTCTTGAACTCACCGCGCCAGTAGGACAGGAGAACCGCGCCGAATCCTGTGGTGACCGCGATGAATGTCACGGCGGCAGCAAATGACTCGAGCATTGCGCCGATGAGCGGAATTCCGCTGAGTGCCGCCACGGCTATCCACATTCCCAGATAGATCGCGGTTCCGGTGAAAAATGCGCGCAGCATTGCTCCGTGAGGCGTGTCGTCGCGGGACTTTCCACCGACAAGCGCCGCGCCCGTCATGATCGCGACGGCTATGAAGCCGAACATTGCAATGCCCGCAACCGCGAGCATGAATGCCACCAGGCCGAGTGGAATCAGGAGAATCCCGATGAACGTGGCAGCGAGCATGATCACCACCGCGACCGCTCCGGGAAGGATCGCGAGCTGGCCCAGAATGCCGGTGCCAAGCGGCTTGCCGATGCCACCCTGCATGGTGGCGACGACGATGTGAATCTTGTCAGCGCCGAAAGCAAGAAGCGCAAATCCGACGACCGCGACGATCAGTAGCCAGCTTACAGCCATGCCCACCGAGCGGCGAGTACTGTGCGATCTGGTGCCGGGAATAATTGACTTCACGATGTTCGCAGCTTCGACACTGGCGTTGACCACTGCCATCGATGCTGTTGCCACTTGCGGCGCAACGGACGCCTGAGCCTTGACCCGCTTGCCTGGAATGAGGACCGCGGTGACCACCAGCAGGAAAAGAACGGCGATGCGACGCATGATCAGGCTGCCTTCCGGCTCGCCGATGCGGCCGCGCGAAGAAGAACTGTGGCCGCGACCAACCCGGCCGCGAAGGATCCCCCGACCGCTACGCCCGCTCCCGTTCCAGCCGATGCTGCAGCGCCGGTGGCAGTTGAAGCCGCGGTAGCGGAGACGTCAGTGGCAAGGGCGGAGAGGAAGCTCACGGTGCTCGGGCCGAAAACTCTGGAAACGAGCAGGAGGATGTCGATGTTGAAGAACGCGACCATTGCGACGGCTGCCATCGTGACGCTCATTGAAGCGACAAGGGCGGTCGCGGCGATCCGCGCGGGAATCGACCGGCGAAGGTCCGGCCGATCGACTGGCATCGGCGCGCGGCGTTCGATAGCTGGCGAATAAGCGGGAACAACTGCTTCCCTTCGACGGGTTACCGGCATCGCCTGG
Source organism: Gemmatimonadaceae bacterium (assembly GCA_043753365.1). Taxonomy (GTDB): domain Bacteria; phylum Gemmatimonadota; class Gemmatimonadetes; order Gemmatimonadales; family Gemmatimonadaceae; genus UBA4720. Next base: position 13,589 of record JAYUWU010000250.1, read on the forward strand.
GCAACCATTGGGACCTGCGCCGCAGGAATGCGCACGCGCGACATCACCTTGTCCGCAAAATGCGGAGAAGGCGCGAACTGCGGCAGCTTCTTCATTGCTGCCGCGATCGGCGCGAACTCTTCGTCTGAGTAGTTGTCTGTCAAAAGGTCCTCACGAATGAATTACGGCAGGTATCAAGCCGGGGTTTCAAAAAGATTCGATATCATTTCACTTCCTCGAGAGCGGCCCGCAGCTCGTGCCTGGCCCGGTGGATGTAGGTCTTCACCGTCCCCAGGGGAAGCTTCACGATTTCGGCAATTTCTTCGTACGATTTATCCTCGACGTGCCTTAGCATTATGCAGGCCCGATACTCCGGCCTGAGCCTGCCGATGGCGCGTTCGATGGCTGAGCCGAGTTCCCTCGACTCGAGCTCCTCCAGAGGCGATTCGTCGCCTGAAACCACTGCAATCGAGGTCGCCCGCGCGCTCTCGGAGGTAACCGCATCCGGCGCGCCCTCGATGCTTATTGTATCTACCCGCCGACGCCGCAAATGGTCAATCGTCAGGTTATTTGCGATCTTGAACAACCAGCTGGAGAACTTGAACTCGGGGCTGTAGCGGTCGAGGTTGTTGAGGACCTTGATGAAGGTCTCCTGCGACAGGTCTTCCGCGGTCTCGCGGTCGCGAACCATGCGGAAGATGAGGGAGAACACCGGCCTCTCATACCGTGATAGCAGCTCGCGATAGGCGGATTCGGACCCCTTTCGCGCCTCGGTGACGACCGCGGGATCCGATAAACCTGCGAGATGAGTCGATGCGGCTCCTTGCATTGGCGAATCCCAATCTAGCTTGCCAGTGTTTCTCGCGCCCGTCAGGTTTCACGCAATGTCGAAGCCTGATGACGATGATGTGGTCGCGCGAGCGGCTGGCGGTGGTGCTGGCAAAGCCGAGTTTGTGCGCGGTGCGTTTTCCAGAATCGCTCCGCGCTACGACCTCCTGAACCACCTGCTGAGTCTGAATGTAGACAAGGGATGGCGACGAAAGGCAATTGCTGAGCTGCGGATCGGCGAGAATCCGGGCGGCGGCTACCTCGATCTGTGCGCGGGAACTCTCGACGTCAGCGCGGCGATAGCTCGACTCGATGGCTTCGGCGGCATGGTAATGAGCGTGGATTTCGCCGAGCCGATGCTTCGTGCAGGGAAGGCCAAGGCTGCCGGATATCCGATTTACCCAGTGGCCGGCGATGCCCTCAGGATACCTGCCGCGAGTGGCTCGATGGCCGGCGCAATTGTCGCGTTCGGTATTCGAAATGTCACCGATATCGACGCCGCACTGATCGAGATCCGCCGTGTGCTGGCGCCCGGTGCCCGGCTCGTGATCCTCGAGTTTTCAATCCCGAGGTCTCCAGTAGTGAATACCGCTTATCAGCTTTACTTCCGGCACGTGTTGCCGGCGATTGGTGGACTGATCAGTGGTCACGGTGCGGCGTATCGGTACCTGCCACGGTCGGTTGAAAACTTTCCGGTGACAGAAGAACTCGCACGGCTGATGCGCGCGGCGGGATTCAATGATGTGCGGTTTCGGTCACTGAGTTTGGGAATTGCGGCTATTCACGTGGGAAAGATTGGTTCTACGTGAAGGATGCTGGAGACCCGGGGACTTTGCGGATTTAGCGGATTTGGCCGATTTTGCGGATACTGCGTTTTCCCCTCAAGAAACCTGACGCGTCCGCCCCATCTCCTTGGGGAAACGCCGGAACCACGACGACAACAGGAGAAGCTCATCGATCTCGTGAGTCGGTACGCTGAGCGTTGGCTTCGCCTCGGTCCCGCCGAAGATGTCGCTCACCAGCTTCTTCATTTTTCCGCGCTGCGACGTCGATCGCGGCTTGTCGAGCTCGGCCCGTACGACCCCGCGCTTGACCAGGTACACCTTGTCCGCGCCCTCGTGGCCCGGAACCGTGTAGACGAATGAAAGTTTTTCTACAGCGAATCGCAGCCGCCCGAACTGATCACGCAGAATCTCGAGCCTGCTGAGCTTGTCGCGGTAGGCAGCCGCCCGCTCAAACTGCAAGTCGCCGCTGGCCTCCTCCATTTTCGATTTCAGCATCTCCATCGGTCCGTCATCAGCGCCGTCGAGAAATGCGCGAGCCATCGCCACACGCTCCGCGTATTCGGACACGGAGCAGCCGCCGACACACGGACCGAGGCACTTCGAGATCTCGTACCTGATGCAACCCGGCGTGCGAGGGGTCAGCCGGAACAACTCGACCTGGTCGCTGAAGTACATCTTCATGTCGGACTTGCAGTCGCGCAGCAAAAGCGCGTCGCTCAGCTCACGCAGTGCCTCCTCGATTCGCTGTGCTCCGACAAACGGCCCATAGTAGACCGACGCGTCATCGGCTGACGGGCCGCGCACAACCGCGAGTTTGGGCGCGGCGCCGCGCGTCAGCTTGATGAACGCGTAATGGAGACCGTCACGCTTCATCTGGACGTTTAGCCGCGGACGGAAAGTCTTGATCAGCCGCAGCTCGCGCAGCAGCGCAGCGAACTCGCTTGGCGCGTACTCCCAGTCTATCGACTCGGCCTCCCTGAGGATTCGCGCGCCCTTGTCCGCCGGGTACGAGCACCGGAAGTAACTGAGCAGACGTGTGCGCACGCGCTTCGACTTGCCGACGTAGACGACTTCACCCGTCGGCGACAACATCCGGTAGATGCCGGGTCTGTCGGCTGCGCTGTCACGGACTAGAGATCGCATGATCGCAAGCTGCGCGTCGCTCGTGGGCTGCCTTCTGTCGGATACACGGCGAATGCGCGTCACCGCTGGCACCTCGCGCAAAAGACAGTCGCGCGGCCGTCGATCGCGTGAGTGCCGAAAAGACGCGCGTTGCAGCGCGCGCACTGCTCGCCTTCACGTCCGTAACACTGAAGAAGCGCCGCGAACGTTCCCCTCTCACCGCGCGCGTCGCGATAGTCCCGGAAGCTCGTCCCGCGCGCAGCTATCGATTCCGTCAGCACTGCGACTATCTCATGATGGAGTCGCGCAGTCTCCTCCGAGCCGATCGAGCTGGCCGATCGGCTCGGGTCAACCTGAGCCCGCCACAATGCTTCGTTTGCGTAGATGTTTCCGATTCCCGCGATCCTGCGCTGATCCATCAATACTTTTTTCACCGGCTGGGACGACACCCGAAGAACGCCCGATAATTGTTCCGGTGTGAACTCCGGGTCAAGAGGTTCTTTTCCGAGGGCGTCAGTGTATTCCCTGAATCGGGCTTCACTCATCAGGGTGACTGTGCCAAGCCGTCGCACGTCGCAGTAATGAAGGGCACGGCCATCGCTCAGGCTCAGCCGCAGCGTCGAGTAGCCCAGGAGCGACGGATCGAGGTCAGGTGTCTCCACGATCAGGGCGCCCGTGAATCGCGGCTGAACGACGAGACGGTCACCAGACGAGAGATCAGTCACCACGAGCTTTGCGCGCCGCCAGCTCCGGAGGATCGTCGTCCCGGTCAGGCGCCTCGCGAACGCTGCCTTGCCGGCCTCGCGGAGCACATCAGGCCGGGTGACTTTGACACCCGTGATCGACAATCCGGCGATCGCCGCATCCAGATCGCGCGCAATCGTTTCGGTTTCAGGCAGCTCCGGCATTTCGCCCCAGGTCCCGCCATCCGATATCACGCCTGAACTGTTTTCCCTCGAACACAACCCGCTCGGCGAACTCCAGCGAGCATTGCGATGCTGCTTCGAGTGTGTCACCGGTCCCGGTTATCGCCAGCACACGCCCGCCATTGGTCAGCAACTCACCAGTGTCCTCGGTGCGCAGCGTTGCCGCGTGAAAAATATGGATGCCTTTCGGCGGTGCCGGGAGCCGGATTGCATCTCCCTTTCGCGGGGTGTCGGGATATCCGTGCGCAGCCAGCACGGTTGTCGCCGCACATTCACCAGACCATTCAAGGGATGTCGATGTATTGAGCGCGTCTCCGCGGGCGATCGCGTAAATGGGATCAAGCAGTGAGCTGGCTAGCAGCGGCAGCAGGGTTTCAGTCTCAGGATCGCCGAACCTGCAGTTGAATTCGACAACGCGTGGCCCGGAGTCCGTGATCATGAGGCCCGCGTACAGCAGGCCGGTGAACTGCCTTCCTTCTTTTCTGAGCGCGGCGAGTGTTGGCATGATGATCCGATCCATCGCCGCGCTCATCGCCGAATCTGTCGCGATTGAGACTGGCGCATATGCACCCATTCCACCTGTGTTCGGCCCGATGTCGCCGTCGAGGAGGCGCTTGTGATCCTGTGCCGCGATCAGGGGAAGCGCTCTCGTCCCGTCTGTCAGCACGAACAGTGACAGCTCCTCGCCCTCCATGAACTCCTCGATGAGAATCTCCGAGCCCGCGTCACCGAACGCCCTGTCCTCGAGCATCATGTAGATCGCACGCTCGGCTTCCTCTCTGCTTCGCGCTATCACGACGCCCTTTCCTGCTGCAAGTCCGGATGCCTTGATGACAGCGGGGGTTCCCATGGCATCCACCGCACGGATCGCTGACTGTGGGTCAGAATGATGGGATGCTGTCGCGGTGGGAATCCCGGCGTTCTGCATGAGTGTCTTGGCGAATCGCTTCGACGTCTCGATCTCTGCCGCTGCGCGGGTCGGCCCGAAAATCGCCCGACCCTTTTCCTGGAAGGCATCAACGATTCCGAGCGCGAGTGGTGCCTCCGGACCGACGACGGTTAGGTCGACCTCAGCGCGCTCCGCATAGCCCAGCAGCCCACGCACATCTTCAGTCTTTACGGGGATGCACTCAGCTACATCGGTCATCCCGGCGTTGCCGCTCGCGCAGATTATCTCGACGGATGGATCGTCGCGCTTCAGCTTCCAGGCGATGGCGTGCTCGCGCCCGCCACTGCCAACCAGCAGAATTTTCATTGCGCTGTGCGCCCGATTACGCGAATGCCTGCTCCACGTCTTCGAGGAGGTCGTCAAGATCTTCGACTCCGCATGAGAGCCTGACGAGTCCTTCAGTGATTCCCAGCGCCGCACGACGATCCATCTCCACCGACGCGTGAGTCATCGAAGCCGGGTGGCTGATCAGACTCTCGACGCCGCCGAGGGATTCGGCGAGCGAGAATACGCGGAACTTCTTCAGGACCTCGTTTGCGCGCTCCTTCGTCCCGAGCTCGACCGAGATCATTCCGCCGAATCCCTTCATCTGCCGCTTTGCAAGATCGTGCTGCGGATGAGATTCAAGCCCCGGGTAAATCACATTCTCGGCACCCATCTTCTCAGCGAGATATGCGGCGATCCCGCGCCCATTTCGATCATGAGCTGGCATTCTCAGGTGCAGGGTCTTGGTCCCACGAAGTGCGAGCCACGAATCGAACGGGCCGGGTACTGCACCAGCCGCGTTCTGGATGAACTGCAGCTTTTCAGCGATCTCATCGCTTCTCGTAACGGCGATACCGCCAATCATGTCGCTGTGTCCATTCAGGTATTTCGTTGTCGAGTGGTAGACGACATCGGCACCGAACTCGAGCGGCTGCTGGAAAAACGGAGTTGCGAAGGTGTTGTCGACTATGAGCATCGCATTCGCCTTCTTCGCGACCTGTCCGACGGCCGACAGGTCGGTGAGACGGATCAACGGATTTGTGGGCGTCTCGATGAGGATCATCTTCGTATTCGGCTCGCAGGCATCGGCAACAACCTGCGCATCGCGCGAATCGACGAAGGTGAACTCGAGTCCGTAATGCTGAAGGATCTTGTCGAAGAGCCTGAAGGTTCCGCCGTAAACGTTCTCGCCGCAGACGATGTGATCGCCGGCCCTGAACATCTTCATGAGCGAGTCGAGACATCCCATTCCGCTGGAGAACGCAAAGCCGTGCGTTGCTGCCTCGAGTGAGGCAACGTTCCGCTCCAGGGCCTCGCGGGTCGGGTTTTTCCCGCGGGCGTATTCGTATCCCTTGTTGTCGCCGAGTCCCTGCTGGACGTAGGTCGAAGTGGTGTAGATGGGCGTCATGATGGCGCCCGAGAGGAGGTCGGGACGCTGGCCCGCGTGAATTGCGCGCGTGCCAAAGCCGGCGTCGGCGTCTTCCTGGAGTATGCGTGTCATTCAGGGGAGTCTGGGTTCGAGGCTCGTCAAAGATAAGCCGTGTGGAGGTAGGCGGCAGAGATGCTGGAAGTACAGGGGGGAAAGGAGGTTTTGAAGTCCCAGGAGTTTTTGAAGTTTACGATCGCATATGTCGGAGCGCGCAAAGGCCTCCGTCCGGCAGACGGATACGTGGTCTGCTTTTGTTCAAAAACGGGGAGACGCCTCGAGCTGAAGCGGGGCAATAATTGACGAAGGCTTGTCGGCACTAAAGCTTCAAAACCTCCTGGCACTTCAGAACCTCCTTTCCCCGTGTACTTCCAGGGTGTGAGTTTTAGGACGGACTCGAGATACGTTCAAAGAAGCTGCAGGTTGCAACCGCGAAAGGAGAATTGCATGGCGTACGAAGGGCTGATGGTCAGCGTGTCGGGGGTGCGAGGGCGGGTTGGAGAGGCGCTCACGCCAGAGATCATTGCGAAGTTCGCGGCCGGGTTCGGCGCGTGGGCCAAGCAGCGCGCGGGCGGCGGTCGCGTGAAAATCGTCGTGGGCCGGGACAGCAGGGTGTCCGGACCCATGTTTCAGCCGGTAGTCCACTCAGCCCTTCAGTCAGTGGGCTGCGACGTGATCGATATTGGAATGGCGCCGACGCCCACCGTTCAGCTCGCAGTCGAGCATCATCACGCGGCCGGCGGGCTCGCTATCACAGCGAGCCACAACCCAATCGAGTGGAACGCCCTCAAGTTCATCGGACCGTCAGGCC
>JAYUWU010000251.1:0-2849 GCA_043753365.1 Gemmatimonadaceae bacterium
GCGGTCCAGTACATCTCCGCGAACGGAGCGCGCGACAACATCACAGGCGCGATCCTTTCGTCTCGCATTCTGCGAGACGCCACATGAACCTCGAGAAACGCGCTGATAGCTCCGCAGGCCGATTCCCGCTCCGATTGAAGATACGGCAGCGGCCGGGGATCACCCTCGGGTCGCGGTGACACCGCGATACGGTAAGGCTCGACCGCCTCCGCGGTGACGACCCACGGACAGATAGTGGTCGCGAAATTTTTTGCGAGAAACGGCCCCAGTGGCTGGTATTCCCATGCCTGGATGTCGCGAGCTGACCAGTCGTTGACCAGGCAGAACCCGAAGATGCGACCAGCTGCATCGTCGATGGAAATTGCCTCGCCGAGCGAGTTGCCAACTCGAACGAAGAAACCAAGCTCTGATTCGTAGTCGAGCATTTTCGACGGCCCGAACGATGGCGTTTCGGCGTCAGCCGGCTTTGTCTGGCCACTGGGGCGGCGAATATCGGTGCCGCTCGCGACAATCGAAGATGCGCGCCCGTGGTACCCGATCGGAACGTGCTTGTAGTTCGGAAGCAGTGGATTGTCAGGCCTGAACATGCCGCCCACGTTAGTCGCGTGATGCACAGATGCGTAGAAATCCGTGTAATCACCAATGCACGCCGGCAGATGCGTCACGACATCGGATATGCGATGCATGATCCGGGACTCCAGGCGCGCGGCGCGGGCACCCTGCTCCGTATCCGAACGCAGGATATCGCTGACTGCGCGCCTGAACTCGCGCATCTCCAACTGGTCTAGGCTCATCAGCGTATTCAGGGTTGACTTGACGCATGCGCGTGCCGCCCCGCGATTTTCCAGCAACCCTGCATCGATACACGCGGCGATGTCCAGAACGCGGTCGCCGATCGCGATGCCTGCGTGCGGATCACTCCCGTCGACGCTGATTATTCCGAGCGGGAGGTTCTGAATCGGGAAGTCGGTTCCCCTGTCGGTGGCGGATTCGATCCAGCTCGATATACCCGGATCGTGCGTCACATCGAGACCGCGATCAGACAAGACCAAGCTCCCTCGCTTCCTGCAGTGGTTCTGTTAACGAGCACGATCCGTAGGAGAGCGTGAATTGACGGCGTGACCGCTCGAGCGCATCGACGCCGATCCTCTCGCTGCCCCAGGAAACGCCGAAGTCGTCAAACCGGAACGCCTCCGGATCTCTCTCCTCCAGAATCTTGATCAGGTTGGCGCCATCGAGGCCAGCATCGAGGAACGCTCCAGCAAGAAACACATTGAGGTAGCCGAACATCTCCGCTGAGGGCGAGTTGTCATCATAGGTGAGAGCGTACTCTCCGCGCAGGGCATGGTGCAAACCGGCGGTCGCCTTGAAGGGCACGCCGTGGTGTTTGCAGGCGCGCATGAACCTCATGACGTCGGCGCTGGATGGAATCGATTGCTCCGTGACTCCGCCAGTTCTCATCTTGGCCGCAGCGCGCGTCCCAGCCATCGCCCGTATCAGCGGATCCGGATCAGCGCCGGCGGGCACCTCGAGAAACAATCTGAAGAAGTCCGGATACGCAGCGAGGGCAGTTCGTACGGCGGTCGAATCCGCGACCGCCATTTCAATCGTATCGCAAACTGCGTTGCCCAGACCGGACCCGGTGTGATGGCTGCAATTAAAACGGAGGATAACATCCCGGTCGGCGACCGAGCCGACTGTCGTCGTGACGCTCAGCTTCCATGGCGCGACCTGGTCACCGCGCGGAAAAATACTCTCCCCACATGCCGTCATCTCGTCGAGGCGGACAGCAGGAACGATGAACCGGCCCACAAACGACCGGTCATCGCCCGACCGATACTCCTCGTACGCGCGCATCGCGGCGTCCATCCCGAGTGATGCGGGAGGAAAGAGGCCAGCGTAATCGATTAACCCGTTGAGGAGGCTGCGCGCGGATAACATTTCGCAAATCTATCGAGAGCCGGCGTACTACAGAACTGGAACCGCTTGCGGACTGAGGGGCAGTGTGAGCGTAAAGGTCGATCCCGCGCCGACTGAGCTCACGACAGTGACGTCTCCGCCCATGAGCCTTGCCAGCTCACGGCTGATCGCCAGGCCAAGTCCGCTTCCGTCCGCCGTACGCGTGAGGCCGGTCGAGATCTGCACGAAAGGCTCGAAGATCGCTTCAAGCATATCCGCTTCAATTCCGTGTCCTTCGTCGGTGACCTGTATCGCCACGAGGTGACCGCGAACCTCGCATTGCACCGTCACGGCGCCACCATGATCGCTGAACTTTGCGGCGTTGGTGAGCAGGTTTACGAGAATCTGCTGCAGCCTGTCGCGATCGGCATTCGCGGCGACACCAGGATCACACGAATCGAACGAATACCTGATTCCATTCTGCTCGAGGAGCGGCTCGACGAGAAAGCGAACAGCTTCGACTGCCTCCGCAATCGGCGTTATCTCGAGGTTGATGGGGATGCGGCCGGTTTCCGTCTTTGCGAACATGAGAATGTCGTTTACGATTCCGAGCAGGTGCTGCTGGCTCCTGCGAATGCGGATGATCGCTTCGTGCTGCTGTTCGGTAATCGGGCCCCGCATCCCGAGCTCCAGCAGCTCCGCATAACCAGCGATTGCGTTTAGCGGCGTGCGCAGTTCATGACTCATCGTCGCCATGAAATCGTTTTTCGCGCGGTCAGCGATAGCAGCGCGCGCGACAGCCGCCACCGCCTCCTCGCGAGCCGACTGAGCTTCCATATAGAGGCGAGAGTTATCCATCGCCATCGCGGTTCTGCCCGAAAGATCTTCGGCAAAGAGAAGATCCTTCGGCGTGTATCTGAGCGCCGGATGGGCAGCGATGAATGTGATCG
>JAYUWU010000252.1:0-2847 GCA_043753365.1 Gemmatimonadaceae bacterium
GCATGCGATAGTTATGAAGACGAACGGAAAGAGCTTGCCCGCGAATATCGGCCCAGTTCCATCTATGAAGCGGGTGACGGCTGGCATCTGAAGTGGTGGAAGGACGAGCAGAATTCCAAGGGCGAGCGCGATCACGACACCGATTTTCACGAAAGCCGACAAGTAGTCTCGAGGGGCGAGAAGGATCCACACCGGAAGCACTGACGCGGCGAACCCATAAATCATTATCAGGTACGCGATCGTGGTCCCCTGAAGCGTGAAGACCGGAGCGAGCGTTGGCTGATCAGCCACCCACTGGCCGGCGTACACGGAAAGAACCAGCAGAACCAGCCCGATCGCCGTCGCCTCGAGGACTCGACCCGGACGGATCCATTTTATGTAAACGCCCATCAGGACTGCGATCGGCATTGTGAGGCCAATGGTCACGATTCCCCATGGACTTTGCCTGAGGCCGTTGACGACGACCAGTGCCAGCACGGCCACGAGGATTATCAGGATACCGAGAACCGCTGCAATCGCCGTGAAGCCGGCCACAGGCCCAATCTCGTCTTTCGCGATCTGGCCCAGTGATTTGCCGTCGCGACGCATCGATGCACAAAGAATCACGAAATCCTGAACAGCTCCGCCGACGGCTACGCCAACGATGATCCAGAGAGCGCCTGGCAGATACCCGAACTGGGCGGCGAGTGTCGGCCCGACGAGCGGACCGGGTCCCGCTATCGACGCGAAGTGGTGCCCGAACACGACCCACTTGTTGGTGGGCGTGAAGTCGCGCCCATCGTTGCGTCGTACCGCCGGCGTCGCGCGCTCGTCATCGAGCTCGAACACTTTTGTGGCGATGATGCGACTGTAGATACGGTACGCGATCACGTAAGTGCAGACCGCGGCAGTCAGCAGCCATGCCGCATTTATCGTCTCACCGCGGTGGAGCGCGATACGAGCAAAGCTGATCGCGCCAACTACGGCGAGCAGCAGTAGGATCAGTTGATGAACTGTTCGGCGCATCAGGTTCCCAATGAGGAGGCGGTGAAATTGCGGAACGGTTATCTTTCCCGCAATCTGACAATGCGTCTTCCTCAGTCGATCCCGCTTTCGCGGCTTGCCCCGTTTTTCGCCGCTGCGCTTCTATACGGATGCGCACCGTCCCGTGCCGAGCAGGACCAGCAGGCGGCACCAGAAGAAAATCCGCTGGCTGCGATGATTGGTCGGCAGCTTCTGGTTCTGCCAGCTCAGCTTCTTGCGACGGCGGGGCCGGGCGGCAGCTGGGACGTTCGTCCTGATGAAGCTCCTCTCCTCCAGCTCGTCGACCAGGAAATCACCGAGACGCTGAGGAAGCGTGGAATCCGAAGCAACTGGACTTTCCCGCAGGAGATCATTGCGTCCGCAACGCGAAATGGAGGCCTCGCCGGTAATCCGCTGGGCCTGTCGGTTGCCGGCATCAGGCGGGTGAAGGCCGGTGATACGCCATTGCCGGAGCCGCTTGCCTCGGAAATTCGCACGCTCGTTTCGTTGACAAGCGCGCGATACGTGATCATGCCGCTCGAGACGCGCATCGACGCGAACGGCGGTCAGCGGAAGGGTTCGCTCCGGGTGCTTCTCATAGATGCCCGCACCGCGCGCGTCCTGTGGGCTGGTGATGTCGAAGGCCAGTCGAGCCGCGATCCGGAAGTTGTCCGCGACACGATGAGCCCATTCGGGTTCCGGATCCTCGCCCGCGAGCTCGCGGTGCTTTTCGCTGACATGGTGGTCCCGCAGTAGGTGATCGGAGCGTGCCAGTGACGACCGTGTTTCACGTCTCCGATCTGCACTTCGGGCGCCCGTCAGTTCCCGCGCAGATCGAGGCCATCGAGCGCGTCATTCAGGACGAGAAGTTCGACGTCGTCGCGATTTCGGGTGATCTCTCCCAACGCGCACGTTCAGGCGAGTTCCAGCGCGCTGCCGTATTCATCAGGGATGCGCAGAAGGTTTCGAAGGTCATTTGCGTTCCGGGAAATCATGACGTCAAGTGGTGGCGCGCCCCGCTCGGGGTAGGAGACCGCGAAAACATTTACGACAATTACCGCGCCTTCATCTCACATGACCTCGAGCCGGTGCTGAGTGTTCCCGGCGCAGTGTTCGCTGGACTCAACACGTCACATGGTGTGACGATGCGCACACTGACGTGGAATCTCCGTGACATCTCGATCATCGGCGACTTGCGTGGCGAGCAGTTCGATTCTGCGGAGGAGAGTTTCAAAAAAGCGCCGCCCAGCGACGCGAGGGTGATCGTGATGCATCACAATCCGGTCAAAGGCGAGCTCTCTCAGCGCCACGGTCTCAAGAACACCAAGAAGATCCTCGGCCGATTTGCGCAGATGGGTGTCGACCTCGTGCTTTGCGGTCACGACCACCAGGAGTCCGTGCACTACATCGAGCACACGCGAAAGGGTACTGTGATATCAACTGCCGGGACGGTGTCATCACGCTCCCGCGGCGGAAGACCATCGTCAGTCAACGTCATTTCCATAAGCGATCTGGTGATAGATGTCACGACCTACATCTGGTCTCCTGCCACCAACACTTTTGCGCCGGGACCTCACCGTTGCTTCGAGCGCTCCGCAGACTGATCGGAGCTGGAGTTTCCCAGCTCCAGCTTACACTTGACTTCGAGCCACGGAAGCAGCCTGCACCGCGCGGCCGCGCGCGTGACATCCGCGCACCCGAGCGGACTCACCCGGCGGACGAGCCACTCGTGCGCGAGCTCCTCAACCACCACGCTTTCCTGAACCAGACGCGTTTCGGAGGTGAGCTCAGCAGCGTCCCGATCAGAGTTTCCCGGCGCATGAAGAGCAGGCTGGGTCACTACGT
>JAYUWU010000253.1:0-2840 GCA_043753365.1 Gemmatimonadaceae bacterium
CGACCGCGACGATGTATCCGCGTGTCGCTTCAGGGATGCGCCGCCATACCGATATGACTCGTCTTGGCAATATCTTCCGGGCTGCTTGTAAAGTGTCCGCGCCGGGAAGAAGGTAGGGCTCCACAGGGCGACGCGCGACTCCCCACGGCCGTCTCTCATGTCTAAGTTTGTTCAGCGATATGCAACCGCATTCACTGGCAGATGGAAGCAGCGTAGACCGCTACGAGATTATTTCGCGCATCAGCGCGGGCGGCATGGGGGAAGTCTACCGGGCGAAGGACCCGCTCCTCGAGAGAGAGCTTGTCCTCAAGGTTCTTCCTCAACGCACAAAGTTTCAGGCTGAGGCACTCGAGCGCTTCGTTCGCGAGGCACGCGCGGCGTCGGCGTTGAATCACCCGAACATCGTCACGATCTACGCTATCGGCGAAGCCGATGGCCACCATTTCATTGCGATGGAGCTCGTGCGCGGGCGAACCCTTCGCCAGCTCGGCCGCGACGGCGTGCCCGCGCGTACGGTTGCGGATGTCGGTTCCCAGGCTGCCCGCGCACTCGGTATTGCTCACGAGGCCGGAATCGTGCACCGCGACATCAAGCCCGAGAACATCATGGTGCGTGATGACGGGTACATAAAAGTCCTGGACTTCGGAATTGCCCAGCTCGTCAGCACTGAAAGCGCTGAGCATGCGAATGATTCGCGGCTCACGCGGCCCGGAATGGTGGTTGGCACGATGCGTTACATGTCACCGGAACAGGCTACTGCTGACGAGATCACGCCAGCGAGCGACATGTTCTCGCTCGGCATCGTGCTTCATGAGCTTGCAACCGGGCGTCACCCGTTCGACGCGAGCTCCGACATGGCCGTGCTCAGCGGTATCATACTGCGCGACCCTGTGCCGCCGTCGCGCACGAATCCGCGGCTGCCGAAGGAGTTCGACGCTGTCATCATGCGCATGTTGTCGAAGCATGCCACGCTCCGCCCGACGGCAATCGAAGTCGCGACGCTGCTCTCCGGCATTGCGGAGCCAGCTGCCGCTCAAGCGACGGGCGCCCTACCGAACACGATTTGCGGTGAAGTAGTAGGCCGGGAGCTGGAAAAGGCTGCGCTGCGGGAGGAATTCGCGGCTGCATCTGGTGGTCGTGCTGCAATGGTCTGCGTCTCCGGCGAGCCTGGAATCGGCAAGACAACACTCGTCGAAGATTTTCTGTCGGAACTCGCCCGGACATCGTCATGCGTCGTCGCTCGCGGTCGCTGCTCGGAGAGACTCGCCGGCGCGGAGGCGTACCTTCCGATTCTCGACGCGCTCGAGGATCTTCTGCGGGACGATCCGGGTCAGGCGATGAGAGCGGCGCTCGAGCTGAATGCCCCATCGTGGCAGAAACAGATCGCCCCGTTCGACACGGGGCCGGGTGGATCAGGCGCTCCCGCATCGCAGGAGCGCCTCAAGCGAGAGCTCGTTTCTTTCATTGGCGCGATATCGAATGACAAGCCCCTGGTGCTTTTTATTGAAGACATCCATTGGGCCGATGCATCAACTGTCGATTTGCTTGCCTATATCCTGACTCGCCTCGGATCGAGCCGGCTTTTTACGATCATCACTTTCCGGCCGTCTGAGCTGCAGCTCGCGCAGCATCCCTTCCTCGCTCTGAAGCTAGACCTGCAGACTCGAGGAGTCGCGCGGGAGCTGCCGCTCGCATTCCTGACAGAGAACGAAGTGCGGGCACACCAGAGGCGTGCTTCCGCGCGGCTGTGGAACTGGCGCGAAAGCAGAATGCAAAATCTTTCGAGCTGCGGGCGTCGGTCCCGCTCGCGCGCCAGATGGTGGAGCGCGGGCGTGATGCGGAAGCCTACGAGCTTGTACGCGCCATACGCGCTCAGTTCAATGAAGGGGCCGACACTCACGACCTTCAGGAAGCAGATGCATTTCTAGCCGCCCGCACCTGGTCGGTCTGAGAGACCTCAGGTGATCGGGTCGCCCCACTGAATCATGTCGACGTCCACAGTGATCTTGCGCCCGCCATTCTCGGTTTCAGTCACAGTCACGGTGCCGGCCGATCCGTCAGTAGTGCGAAGCTTGAACGGACCGTAATCCTGTGAATCGAATCTCACCGAAGCAACGTTCGGCCGCGTGCCGTCAAGGATCTCGAGACTGAGGGGATACGTTCCAGGCGCAAGCGGCTTGCCGTAGTTGTTGCCTGAGAACAGCACGATGATGTCGCCTGGCACTCCGTCGGCATGCACCACACAGCCGAAGCCGTGATAACTCTTTTCGGCAACAGTTCCGACAAATTGCGCCGGGGCGTCCCCGCGAATCTGGCCGCTCGAAGAATATGTCTTTCCCATCGCGCTGACAGTGCACTTGTTGTCTTCAGTCACTGTGGCCGTAACCCGAAGGATCGGCGGCTCAAACGGCGCTGCCACTTCCACGCATGCGAGAACGACGACTAACGGGGCAAAAAGAAAGGTCTTATGTCTCATCGGAGTCTTGGTAAAGGCTTCACAGGGAATGACTGCCTGACCTGGCATTGCGTCACGACCCTACTAAATAGTAGAAACATCCTTTTACCAAAGTAATCACCCGCGGTTCCTTTATCGCCTTCTCGCCTCGAGTGGCTTCGTCCACATGAGGACTGCCCCACATTCCCATAATAAAGGTTTGGTTCAGCAGCGCGTCAACGACGAAGTAACGTGCTTATCAGGGAGCATATCCGTTCATTTCAAGACATTTGCCCCCGGAACCGGAAAACGGTCCTGATAGTGCAAAGGTGTCTGCATGCAGATGAAGGGAGCAAGGTGACGAATGAGGACCGTGTGAAACGGGCAGAAAAAGGGATTCGAGGGA
>JAYUWU010000254.1:0-20172 GCA_043753365.1 Gemmatimonadaceae bacterium
GAGCAGGAGCGCAGTTCCATCTACGTTGATACGCGTGCATTCGGACCCCGGGTCGTTCTGCCCCTCCGGCTTCGCATGCGCTCGCCCGGCAAGATGCACGACAGTGCTTGCACCCTCGAGCGCGCGCCGTATCGCTTCCCTGTCGTGGATGTCAGAGGCAACGATCGACTCCGTGCGACCGCCCAGCTGTCCCGGTCGCCGCACTATCGCGCGGACGCGCAAACCGTCGGCCTCGAGTGATTCGACCAGATGGCGACCAATGAAGCCGGTGGCCCCGGTGACCACGATCCGTCCGCGGCCGCTCATGATTCAGACCGCACGTTCGAGGACATCACACAGACGCGCTACCGATTGCGCCTTGCCGCCACGGCCAACCATCACGTCACGCGCACGCCGCCCCATCGCCATGAGCTCAGCAGGATCCATAGCGGATATCTCCCGCAGGACCTTCACGGCACCTGCGACGTCACCGTGCCTGACGTGCCATCCGATGTGATGTTCCTCGAGAATATCCGCAACGTGATTTTCCGCGGGCCCGATCAGCAGTATCGGGCGGCCAGCAGCCATTGCGCCATAGACTTTGCTCGGATGAACGATTCCCGGAATAGCGTCACCAACTGTGACGATGTGCACATCTGCGGCTGCAAGCGAGAAGCGAAGATCTTGCTGCGGCTGATACGGGAGTGAGACGATGTTCGGCGACTGCGCCTCCTCGACCTCACGCTTCCCGACACCGCCGCCGACAAACATGAACCGAAGTCGCGTGTCGTCGGTAACCTGCCTGGCCGCCTCCAGAATTGTCGTCAGCGGATTCGACGGACCGTGATTCCCGCTGTACATCAGAACCACCGCGTCTCCTGACACATGCTCCCTGCGGAAGACATTCTCCGAATGAGGAACGATTTCCGGTGGATCTTCTGCCGGCCAGGGAGGAAGCACTGTCAGCTTCGGCCCGATATCCCGTTTGCTCCTCACACGCTCGGCCATGAACCTGTCGAGCACGACGACATCGTCAGCCCGCGCAAGAATTCTCTGATTGAGCCACTCGAACCCGCGTACGCTTAGCGCGTCAGGTTTCGCCATCCCGAGAGCAACCAGCTGGTCGGGGTTAAGGTCCATAACCCAGTATTTCACTTTGGCCTTGCGCATCGCTCCGACGAATAACGCGCCGAGGGGAGCCATCGGTGGAGATGTGCTGATTACCACCGCATCGAGCCGGCGACGAAATACACTGCGCAGGGCCGCTTGCCCGACGAATGTGAGTCCGCCGATGATGCGCACGAGGATCGACCCCTTCCCGAAGCTCGAGAGCGGGAGCCGGCGCACGTGGACTCCACGAATCGTCTCGCGGGACGGATACCTGATCGCAGGATCGTCGTAACCCGATCGCGACGTATAGACGGTAACGTTGTGCCCGCGCTTCGCCAGCTCCTCAGCCGCATCGGCAAGGTGTTGTCCCACCGCGGCTGGATCAGGGATGTAAACCTGCGAAATGAAGACGAACTTACGCCCGCCAGCGCTCACGATGCGACGGCCTTGTACACGGCGAGAGTTTCCCGCGCTGTGGTGTCCCACGAAAACCTGCGGACGTTGCCGGTCCCACACTCGATGAGCGATGCACGAAGCCCGACATCCAGGAGGCAACGGCGCAGCGCGTCTGCCATGTCGTCGACTGAATAGGGATCGAACAGCAATGCACCTTCGCCGGCAATCTCCGGAAGCGCCCCGGCAGATGAGCACGCGATGGGGACGCCCGCATGTTGTGCGTCCAGAATCGGCAGGCCAAAGCCTTCGTACAATGATGGGAACGCGAACAGCGCCGCTCCCTTCATCAGTGCGTCGACTTCAGCGTCGGGTATGTATCCAGTGAAGACGACTCTGTCACCGCCGGCTAATTGCATTGCAGTGCGTGCATCGGCTTTTTCGGGCAGATGTCCGACCAGCACGAGCGCGTGTGGCACCGATGACGATACTGCGGCGAAGGCGGATATGAGGCGCGGGATATTCTTGTGGGCGCTAAGGCTGCTGAACGCCATGATGTAGGGTCGCCCGATTCGCTTCGCGACATCGGACAGGCTCGCATCGACCGGCTCGTCATCCCACTCCCTGCCGGCGGAGTGAACGACTTTTACTTTTTCGGGTGACACTTGCATGTGGCTGATGATCTCGCTGCGCGAGAACTCCGACACGGTGATGACCTTGTCGGCCCGCTTCACAGTCTGCTCGACGAAGAATTGAAACGCCCGGCGGCCGATTGCCGTGCGTCTGCCCTTGTGGCCGATGTAGTTGACGTCATGAACTGTAACGACCTGCGGGCAGGTCGCAGCAAGGGGGCTCACGTATCCCATCGAGTGGACGAGCGCCGGGCGCTCCCTCAGCAGCTGGAGCGGCAGAATCCCCTGCTCCCAGCCGTATCTGAGCGCACGCTGCATTGCGACGACGGGGCAGACCACCCGCCTGAAGTTCGGGCCGGGCGTTACGTCGATATCTGCGGCCTCCCTGCTGAGATAGACGACGTACTCGTTGTCCTTGTCCTCCTCGGCGAGCGCGTGAATCAGCGCCCTGGCGTACGTCTCCGTTCCACCGACAACGCCGGGAATCAGGTAAAGCAGGTTCAGGGCTATCAGCACGTCAGGCGACCGGACCGATTGCGGAAGCCCCGGACGCAGGAGGATTGGACGGCCACATCGCGCGCGCAGCAGACGGTGCCCAGCGGAGTCGCGATACGACAGTCATGAACCAGTACGCACCGCCGGCGACGGCAAGCGCGTAGAACGTTCCGCCCCAGTCGCCGCGATTGAAGTCGACGACGAACGCGAAGCAGACGAAATACAATCCCGGATGAGCGTCCGCGTTCTTGACGAGCTTGACCAGCAGGAGCGAGAGAATCGAGAACACGACGAAAGGGCCGACATATGAGAAGTTGAGAAACGCCTCGGTAACGGGAGTGTACGCGAAACCCATGAGCCCGGTTGTGCCGAATGCATCGCGCATGAACTGGAGAGAAAGACTCTCAGGTTTTGTCGGCCAGACGGCGCGCGGAATAAAAAGTGTCGGCGCGCTCAGGTATGTCATTCCCCACCGCAGGGGGCGATCGGACTTCACGTAATGCATCAGGGTGAAGATCGGCGAAACGAATTCGTTCTGCGTTACGAGGATCTGGACCGGATTGAAGCGCGTCAGGAGAGCCGGATCGGCGATCAACTGCCGAACCACCCCGACCGCCGTGAACGCCGTGAATGCAAGGAATCCAGCGATGACAGCGCCGATCCTGATCGTCGCCTGCCGCCTCGTTGCGATGATACCGGCCAGGAAAACAACCATCGGGAGAAAATCGCGCCTGTTTCCCATCGCGAGCTGAAAAATCACGAAGAACACGATGCTGATGGCAAGGGCAATCCGTGCCGGGCGGGTGAGCCTGCTCCAGCCTGCGACCATGTACATCGCGAATCCGTTTGCCGCGAACATCAGGACGACCCAGAACTGTCCCCCCAGAAGTCTGACCAGGCCGCGATCGATCGTTAACGACAGTCTGTAGCCGTGCGACATGGCGTAGGCCATGATGAAAGCGAAGATGCCGACGAGAAAAACGCCATTGCCGAACGACGGCCTGATGCGCCAGAAAACCTCCTTCGGCACATCATGGAACGGCTGCCGATACCACCACTGGACCAGGTTGAAGCCCATGAACGCGGTGGCGTACATGAAGGCGGCACCCGTCAGCCCTGCCTCGACCCCACCGAGTCCCGATACGACGACCAGGGGAAGCGTAGCGCCATAAAGGAAAAGGAAGATCACGAGCAACAGCCTGATGTCCTGGAACACCCACTTCCCGTCGTAAAGCCTGAGCAGCCCGAGAGCAATGCAGAACTGGCCACAAAGCAACCACGTCGCGGCTGCGATCATGGTTCCGAGTCCCGCCTCAACGAGTGCGGCCAGATGGAGGCACAACGCCGCGCCGAACAGGATTCCCACCGCCGTGGGAAACCGGCGCCATTGCACCGCGATCTGGTTATCCACGATAAGTGGACCTGAACCCGGAATTTGCAATCCGTCGCACCTGCGCAGCCTGGCGGCGGGCGTAATACCTGATCATCCAGCTCGTCGCGCTGCCCTGGAGGCCATGCTCCTTCTTGAGCCATGGCCAATGCTTCGTCACGAGATGCCTCGTGTTGCGCCACGCGAGATACTCGAACCAGAGGCGGTTCACGCGCTGTCCGCCCACCGCCGAGATTGGCCCGCGGAGGTGAAAGCACACGGTGCTCGGCGTGAAGAAGATTTTCGCGCCTGCAGCACTTGCCGCGAGGTAGAAGTCGGTTTCCTCACGCCATGAATTACCGGCGTACCACGCATCGAAGGCGACGCGGTCGAAGATCTCCCGCTTGATCAGCGCGATCGAATGAAGGTACGGGGCGGGTACAGGTCCGCTCAGCCTCTCGGAGAACCTTGCGTCCATCGAGTCGAGATCGAACACCTCGTCCGGCATTCTGATCGGCGAGGGTGGATCCGAGAGATAGCTCTCGTCAAACGAGCCAGGTACCAGAGCGGTGACGATCCGGCCCGCAATGATCGAAGCGGCGAGCTCCTTCGCCTCGCGCAGGAGCGTCTGGCAGTAGCCGGCCGCAAGCCACACGTCGTCTTCGCCAAAGAGCACCCACTCAGTCGTCGCTGCCGCAATCCCCGCCATGCGCGACGCCGGCTGACCCTTCTGATGTTCGTGCCTGACGAGATCCACCAGAACCGGAGAGTTGCGGGCAAGCTCACGGACGCGCTCGCTCGTTCCATCAGTAGAGCCATCGTCGACGACGATGATTCTGGTGACATCAGGGTGTGTGAGATACGACCGCCACACGGCCTGGAGCGCGCGAATCCGGTTGAAAGTCGGGATGATGATCGTGATGCCGGCGTTCATCGCAGACTCTCGCTTCGCGCTGCGCTCGCGGCCTTTGCATCGTCGAGTCCCTTGTACCCTTCCCATCCGCCGCGGAGAACATTCAGCGGAATCCGGGGGTCGAGCTTGGCGAGCCCGACAACCGACATCGCGGCCGCATGCAGGACGAGGCGGGCAGCGTAACGCACGCGCCACAGCGGCTCGTCACCGATTGCCTTCCAGACGAAGAGCACCCGCGACCTTTCGCGTTCCCGCATCTGCGAGTGAAGCGGCGGCCTGTTGATCACACTTGGATAATGCTCGATTGCAACGCGGGCTGACGAAATCATCTTCCACCCCGACTTCGCCACGCGGTGCGCGACATCGACATCCTCGTGCCAGAAACTCCCGAGCGCCTCATCGAATCCGCCGACAGCCTGGATCGCTGAACGCCTGAAGCTCATGTTGCCGCCGCTCAGCCAGGCGGCTGGCTGGTCTTCAGCAGTATGGCTCGCTGGCCCGACGTTGAATCCACCCCAGTCGATGCGATAACGGTCAGACGTCAGGCCGAGCAGGCGGTATGCGGCGTTGCGAACGGGATTGTAGTGTCCGGGGTGATCGACGAACCCGCCGACCCCTCCGATTTCCGGGTCGGCGTAGAAGTCGAGCATCGAACCGACCCACGTCGCCGGGAGGCGAACGTCATCATCGAGAAACGCGACGATGTCGCCTGTCGCCATCGCGAGGCCTGTATTTCGCGCTCGGGAGGTGCCGAGGCCTTCGTCGAACTCGACTATCTGGAGCTCGAGCGTGGCGCCGAACTTTTCCCGGATGCGATCCGCTTCACCCGCCGGATGCGCCTGAAGTACCAGGACGACCTCGAACGGCCTGTGGGTCGCCTGCGCGGCGAGATCCCCGAGACAAAGCTCGAGCGGCTCGCATCTCTTGTACGAGGCTACAATTACCGACAGATCGAAGTGCATTGGGTGGCTATGAGCCCTTGAGCGCTCGCCAGTGACCGAGGAGACCAGCGCGGTCGATCCAGCGGCGTGCCGTGTTACGCGGAATATCGTACAAATTTACCTGCCAGACGCCCTTGAGACGAGGCACCAGCGGGAACCGCTTCCGGATGACCGCCTTTCTCTCGCGGCACGAGAGCATGAAGCGGTCTTCGCTGACCCCGCCCATCCGCATTGTCGAGACAATGACGTCGACGAACCGGGTGGAAACCGGCAGCGAAAAGCACCGCACGATGTGGTCGTAGTCGGCTGCAATGCGAAAGCTCGTGTCGAACCTGCCCACTGTGTCGAACACGCGCCTGCGAACGAAGGTGGCGGGGTGGCAAAGTGTCTGGCGGGCCAGGTCGTCGAGGTCTACGCGCCTCCCGGCGATTCCCGAGATCTTCCCATCAGTGAGCACCATCCTCCCGTAGACCAGGTCTTCTCCGCTGCTCGCGGACATCGCGCGCTCGACGGCCTCCGGCGAATAGAGATGATCGTCAGAGTTCGCAAAGAGAACGTACGCCTCCGGGTCGGTGACGAGATCGATGCCCTTGTTCATGGCATCGTAAATCCCGTTGTCCTGCTCGCTGGTCCAGTACCCGATACGGTCAGAGTACTTCTCGAGTATCTCGAGCGTGCCGTCTGTCGATCCACCGTCGACTACGATGTGCTCGATCGGAGAGTACCCTTGCTCGGCAATCGCCTCGATTGTTTTCTCGAGGCGCGCAGCGCCGTTGAAAACCACTGTGACTATCGAGACGAGCGGACGTTCAGTTGTCCCCTCCGGCTTGTGCCCCCTCAGCCGCATCCCGCCTTCGCGCCTTGCACTCACCGCAGCACCACCGTCTCGGTCAGCCAGTCGTCACGCAGGGCGAACTGACGCCAGTGGTCATCGGTGAGAAGCCGCGCGTCGTATCGCGCGCGATTGCGGAAGTACCACATGCGCGCGTGATCGAGCCGCCACCGCGAATCGCCAAGGATCCTCCGCAGCGAAGCTTTTGCCGCGGTTACACCGATGAGCATCGAGTGAGCAGCGATCCGTTTGACGAGGCGTGCCTTTCCCGGATGAAGCGCACGGTAATCGGTGTAGCTGTCGCAGAATCCCTGGTCTGCAAGCCTGCCGTTCAGGTATTCCTGCGTCATGCGCGACGCAGGGATCATGTGATGCGTTACCGATTCGCCGACATACGCAAAACGGTAGCCCAGCTTCCTGATCTTGATGTTCAACCCGGTTTCGTTGTCGCCTGTGAACAAATCGGCGTTGGTGTCGGGGTTGAATCCGCCAGCGGCCATGAACACGTCTCGCAGCACCGCCTGATGACAGCTGAACACGCCGGGATCTTCGTCAGAGATAATTGTCGCTTCACCCAGGTCGTTGAGACTGAGCAGATGATTGCGGCAGTGCTCGAGGACCCACACCGGCGGCTCAGTATCCCACCGCGGCAGGATCTTACCGGTCACGGATGCCACTCGCGTGTCCGCATCGAACACCTCGACGATACGCGAGAGAAGATCCGGATCGGCGAGCATGTCGTCATCAGTGAAGTAAAGCACGCTGCCTTTCGCGGCGAGTGCGCCGCTGTTGCGCGCGAAGTGCGCTCCCTTTCGCAGCTCCTTCAGCGGCCGGATACGGTCATCGCGAACCGCGGCAGACTGAATGACGCTCCATGTGTTGTCAGTCGAGTTGTTGTCGACGAGTATCAGCTCCCACCTGTCGCCGGGATAATTCTGCACCAGGAAAGTGTCGACAGTCTGCTTCACCATCCCCGACCGATTATACGTCGGGATGATTACCGAGACGAACGGTGTCCCGCTCACCAGCCGCTCACTCCGGCCCGGTCGCTCGAGCTCATCCCCTGCCTATGAAGCAGGCGCCCCACGTGTCGAAGTCAGGAGGTGCGTCGCTCAGCCAGCCGCGTGATTCGACGAGCTTCATCCCGGCCGCCTTCAGCGCAATGTCGATCTCAGGCGTGAAGAGGTAGCGCATGTTGTGCGTTTCCTTCAACTCTTCGCTGGCGCCGGATACACGGTCGGTGACGGTAACCGTGTAGTTCACGTCAACGACATTCGTATCCGCATGAATCACCGGCTCGGCAACCCGCTTTACTAACGTCGCATCATCAGACAACTCTTTCGTCGTAACCGACGGCCACTGCCTGAGGACAGCCGGTCCATACCAGGCGTCGAAAATGAATACGCCACCATCGTTGAGGTGTTCGCGGGCCGAAGTCATCGCCGACGCGAAATCTTCGTTCGAAGTCTGGTAGCTCATCACGTGAAAGAGCGAAATAACTGCATCGAACTTCTTTCCGAGCCTGAAGGTTCGCGCATCTCCTGCCGAGAACGTGAGCCGGCTCGCGATTCCCGGATCGAGTGTCACCCGCCTTGCCTCCGCGGCCGCCAGCATCCCGGTGCTCATGTCGATGCCAGTGACGTCATAACCAAGCTCGGCCAGCCTCGACGCATGAAGTCCCGTGCCGCTGCCGATCTCCAGCAACGACCGGGCTTCCGGCGCATGCTGGTGCAACAGGTCTGCGATCCAGCGTGTTTCAGCAGCGTAGTCCTTATCGCGATAGAGCAGGTCGTAGTAACGCGAGTATCCTGCGAAGACACTCATGCGAACACTTCCCTGACTGCATCCGCAACCCGCACGAGCTGATCGTCGGTCAGCGCGAGCCCGCTCGGGAGATAGAACCCGCGACGGGCAATCCGCTCCGCAGCCGGGTGCGATTCCCCCTCGAACAACCCCATCGACCTGAACACCGGCTGCTCGTGCATCGGCCAGAAGAACGGCCGCGTCCCGATATTGAGCGCGGCAAGGCGCCGCATTGCTTCATCGGCATCGAAGCCCACATCATCGGCGATCACGACACCGAACACCCAGTTGATGTTCGTCGCATAGTCTGTTGCAGCGAGGGGAAGCTGAAGCCCCTCGACGCCCGAGAGGAGCTCCGAGTAGCGCTCGAATATCCGCCGCTTCCGTGGTACGAACTCGTCGAGCCGCTCAAGCTGGGCGAGGCCGAGCGCGGCCTGCATATTGGTCATCCGGAAGTTCCAGCCGAGCTCGTCGTGAACGAACCGCCGCGGTGCTTTCATCGCGAGGTTGCGCAGACTCCTGCAACGTTCGGCAAGGGCGTCGTCGTCGGTGACGATCATGCCGCCTTCACCTGTGGTGACGTGTTTGTTCGGATAGAAGCTGAATGTCGAGATCCGCCCAAGCGACCCGCACGGCCGGCCATTGTAAGTCTGCCCGATCATCTCAGCCGCATCCTCGATGACGTCGAGTCCGTGCCGCTCGGCGATGTCGAGCAACGGGTCCATGTCGACCGGAAGACCGTAGATATGCACCGCCATGATGGCGCGAGTGCGTTCAGTGATACGCTCCTCGATTCTCGCGACCTGCATGTTCCATGTCGCCGGATCGCAGTCGATCAGGGCTGGAACCGCTCCGAGCCGGGTTATTGCTGAGGCGCACGAGATGATCGTGAAGGTCGGCATGATTACTTCGTCACCGGCTTTCAGGTCGAGCGCAGCCGCGGCGGCATCGAGAGCGGCAGACCCGTTGCAGACGGCGATTCCGTGGCCCCGGCCTACCCTCTTCGCGAACTTCTCCTCGAACTCCTTGATGAACGGGCCTTCGGATGAGATCCAGCCCGAGTCAATGCACTCGCCGAGATACTTCTTTTCGTTGCCGTCAAGGACCGGTTCGTTGACCGGGATAAAGTCTGCCATAAGCAGTTAAAGATAGACGATTCAAGGGTTTATGGCACCGTGCGGGGGGTGGACCATACTGCGTTGTCACACAGAAAACACAGATGGCTCACAGACGACCTGCGAACGACTTTAAGCGCGAAGGACACGAAGGGGGCGCGAAGCAGCGCGAAGTTCAGTGGTTGGCTTTTCTGGGTTACAACCAAACACAAGCCAGGAGCGCCACTACCTGACCGGAGACCTGCTGCGGGATCCCTTCGCGTAATTTCGCGCCCCCTCGCGCTCTTCGCGATAAAAGCTCTTCTGCAGTTCGCATCAGATGCCCTTCCATTCCCGGAATTCCGTGATGACCAAAAACAAAAGAGGAAACGCTGAATTCACCAACACCGTGATGCTCTGCACCGACCAATCTTGCTCTGTGTCATCTGTGCACCATCTGTGTTTTCTGTGTGGCAACGCAGTAAGTGAGGATGCCCGAGGGCCCGGACCTTTAGTTTTACGCCGCGAGATCACTCACGTAACTCGTTGGAACTCACGCCACTCCCCCCTTTGGTTGCAGTTCCGCACTTGCTGAAAACCTCATATGTCCGGAACGCCTCATCTGAAGTGACGCCACGGTACCATCGAAGCGCGCGGGTACGTCCGGCGAAAGCTGCCTTTCCGGACTTGCTCCAGGTAAAGATTGCTCCGTAGGGAGCGGCTGCGGTTCCAGCCGAATCGAAGTGAAATGACCGGTGCCCTATCGACAGCAGAACCGGTCTGCCAGTCTCGCAGCCAACACTGTCGGCGATAGCCATCAGCTGACTCAGCCGAAGCAGCTTCTTCCGCTTCGCACCGTTGTCGAAGTAGGCGCGGTAATCGAATTCGCGCTGCCGGGGAAAAAAGACCGGATTGTCGACGTAGAACGGGAGCGTTTCCATCAGCGCATCCGGCTCGGACATGAGGATTGCGTTCGTGTACCGCGACGTCGTCCTGATTTCCCGCGCGAGACTGGCCCCCATCGATTCCGGGTGCTGGATGTGGCGGATTGCCGTAAACGGCAGAGCGATCGCCTGAAGGATCAGCAGCGGCAGCAAGCCTTGGGAGATTCTCCGCGTCGCCGCAGCACGATCATCCGGCTTCGAAGTCACGATCGCAATCCAGCATATCGCGATCATCAGGAACGCGAGCAGCGCATAATGACGAAAGCTGCCAGGGTAAATGACCCTGAATATCAGCTCGAATCCCAGCACCGCGACGACGAAGGCGATGAGCGGAACGATGTTCCTGCGAAGACCCCATGCGATGCCCGCCACGGCAACATTCACCAGTATGCGGGAGACCAGCTCGCGATCGAGGCCGAGCCGCGCCCACGGCAACTCGCCCGACGCAACTACGTTCGCGCCATTGAATCCACGCAGTCCGCTGCCCGGGTCCTGAAACAACGCCTCCTTAATCGTTGCCGGAGAGAGGCTGGACCAGTCGAACGCATACGCCATCTCCGCCGACGGTCGCGCCGTGTCGAGTGCGAAGACGATTGCGATGCATACGACCGCCAGCGACACCAGGGTCAGCAACGCGTTAGTTCGCGTTCTCCCAGCCAGAAGATCAGTCGCCCAGATTGCGGCTATCAAAGCAGCGGCCGCTGCCGCGTGCACACTGGTGTTCGCCAGCAGCGCCAATGCGATTCCCAGTAGCCATGGGCGTTCCGTGCGTTTCTCGTAAAGCGCGCAGGCAGCAACGAGGAAAAGCACGCCGATACCGTAATTGCGGGCGACGATACTGAGTTCGTAACCGAGAAACGCTCCGAACACGGCAAGCAGCCGTGTAGCAAACGTGAACGGCGCTTCGCGCAGGATTACGAATGCTGCGGTCACACCGATCAGGAGCGCAGTAACCGGCAGAACCAGAACGTTGCCGAAGATCGCATTACCCGCGCGCAGGATCGCGTACCAGATGACGGGATGACCTTCTTCGTTCAGCGAGCCGAGCATGTCGCTCCACGAGGCGGGTCGCGTCGCGACCGAAAAAGCGCGCACCTCGTCGCGCCACATGTCGTGGGTGAACGCCAGTATGACGAGCATGACGATGAAACCCAGGAGCGGCTCCCAGACGAGGCGACGCTCCGGCTTCCCGTCGGGTGTCAGGATATTTTCCGCCCGGCTGGATCGAACAGCGTATCCCTCCTCAGACCCATTCGGTGCAACCTGAATCTCACCGCTGTCGCAAGCACACCCATCCCGTAGACGACAGATCTCCGGAAATTGATCGACGATGCTTCCGCGAAGTAACGCGTCGGGCAAGATATCTCGCCGATCCTGAACCCGAACATCGCGGCCTGAGCGAGCATCTGGTTGTCGAAGACGAAATCATCGGAGCACTCGAGCAGTGGCAGCGTCTCGAGCACCTCCCGAGTGAACGTGCGATACCCGGTGTGAAACTCCGAGAGCTTGATACCGAGAAATACATTCTCGAACGCGGTCAGCGCACGGTTCGCTATGTACTTGTAGAGAGGCATTCCTCCCGCTCTCGCGCCATCCCCAAGAATCCGCGACCCGAGCACCACGTCGAACTCATCGGAACCTGCAAGCCACGCCATCGCTCCTATCAGTTTCGGCGAATACTGGTAGTCAGGGTGCAGCATGATGACGATGTCAGCGCCGCGCTTGAGCGCTTCAGTGTAGCAGGTTTTCTGGTTTCCACCGTAGCCGCGATTCACAGGATGGACGACGTAGGGGATGTCGAGCCGCCGCGCGACCTCGACTGTGTCGTCACCAGACGCATCGTCAACGAGTAGCAGATCGTCGACTATCCCAGGCGGAATCTCCGAGATCGTCCGCTCGAGGGTGCGGCCGGCATTGTATGCGGGCAACACGACGATCACCCGTTTGCCGTTGATCACGAGAAAGCTCTAGTCCTTCACGACGATGCGGTCAGCCGATACACCGGTGAACCGCGTCTTGTCCTGGTCGCCGGCATAGGGACCCTGCTTGACCTCGATCATCTCGATTTCCTCCAGAACCTCGAAGCCATGGCCTCCTGTCGCGAGGAGTATCACATCCCCCTCCTCGAGCACCCTGCTCTCGAGGTAAGCCTGCGTGTCATCGTAGAAATCGACCCGCAGGCGGCCGCGCTTGATCAGCAGCACCTCCTGCGTGAAGTGAACGTTCCTGCTCACAGGATTGTGAACGTGCGGTTCGATCACCTTTCCCGCCGGGTGACGCATGTACGCAAGCTGCTGCGACAGGTCGTTCGGAGTGAAGAAGTGAATTCCCGGCTCGTGAAAGTCGCGCGATATGATGACGGCGAGGAGCTGATCCCCAGTCTTGATCGTCTCGATCATGGCGTCAAGTTACACATTCGACGACTCGCCGGCGCGGTGCGCCCTGCTGATCCGGGGCGAGAATCATGACTCGCCTGAAGCCCTTCGTACCCGCCCTCGCGCAAAGAGCGGTGTCGGTCACATCGGCCGGCGATTGATCGCGCTCGCGCGGGACGTATAGCTGCATGTTGTACTGGTCGGTGATCGCGCAGCCGAATGCGGGCATGCCGTCGATCATCGCCATCTCCGACACAGATGGGGCGACGAAGCCGACATAGGTGCAGCGGTCATCGACGTCGAACATCGCCCAGTAGTTCCTGTACGACTGGGGGATGAAAAGAACCATGTCGCGCTTCTCGCCCGCCGGCATCGCCGCGATCCCACGGAGAGCCGTCACGACATCGTAGTAAGTGCCTCGCCCGAGTCCTGCCTGGAGCGTCCCCGGATCCAAGAGCAGCCTTCGATTTCCCGCCCCAAGCTCCGCCTCGGCACCTGCGCGGGATACGATGTCACTACGAAGCATGACGTTCTGGCGAAGCATGCGCAGCGGCGGCTTGATCGTGTTGAGAAACATCGTCGCAACGAAGGGAGCAGCAATGAATACCCCGAGGATCGGAACGAGGCGCATCGAATTGCCAGCGGGGGCACGCGACCCGCGACGCTCACGCCACAGGTTCCTCCAGTGCCCGGCACGCGCCAGCACGAGTGCCAGCGCGAGCCACCTTGGAACATCAGAGAAGTAGATCGCGGACCCTCCATGGATGCGCAGCATTGCTCCCGGAAGAAACGCGAGCAGCGAAACACCAAGCAGAAGCTCCACGTCGATGATGCTTCTTGCCTTCACGGCCGCCCAGACACCGGCGAGGTCGTCGATGCGTTCCTCGAACATCCGACCAGCTACATAGACCCACGTCCAGGCAAAGTGAGCGAGCAGAAAGAACTGTTGCCATCCAGGCAATGTCTCGTTGCGAATGAAGTGGAGCGGCGCAATTCCACCGTTTTGGGCAGGCAGCGCAACAGCCTTGTATGAGAGATACCCGGCAACAAACATCACTGCAGTCGAAGCGGCGCCGGTGAACGTCCATAGAACCCGCGTGCGGAACAGGACATACACGATCATCGCGAACAGAAGCACCATCAGTGAGATCTTGAGGAACGCGAGCGCCGCGAGGGCAAGCGGAAGGAAAACAAAAAGCAGGACGAGACTGCGCTGCTCTGCACGCCACGCAATGATGCACGTAGCGATGACCATCATGAACACCGGCAGTCCGCCGAGATAAGATTCGGATATCAGCGCGTGCGCATTCCATATCGCCATCGCGTCCATTGCGGAATCCGGGATGATCCCGATGGTGCCGAGCGAAACCGCAAGCCATCCCCACCAGTTGGACCGGAGCCACCCCTGCGTCCTCGGCAACAGCGAGGCTTTTCGCGCTTCGATGGCGAGCATCGATATCGAAGCAAGCAGCAGCGGAATCAGGATGAGAGCATAGCCGAGGTTGTAGAAGCTCGTCAGGTCCGTGTCGACGAGATCGGCCCAGCGGGAGAACAGCCACTGTGTACCGTAGTGATAGAAGGTGTACGGCACTCCGTCGAGACCGGTGCTGGCAATGCCGTAGGTGCGAATCATGTTGCCGATCGCGACCAGGTATATGGAATCGTGATGCACGTTCGCGCTGGTGACGAACGTCTCCCAGAAAAGCGGCATCTTGTAGCGCGATGTCCACACGACTCCCGCGGCCCATGCAGCCACAACCGTCGCGCCGAGCGAGAACACGATGCGCGCCCTGAATCCGCCGTTGCGAAGCCAGCTGAATAACACGATCACCGCGCCAATGAAGCCGAGTGTCGACAGGGCAATGCCGACGCCACTGGTGGCCGGCCCGGATACAAGAGCGATCGCAGCGGTGAACGTAATAGTTGCAACCGTGATGAACGGCTGAGATCTGACCCAGACGAAATCCGAGTCGTGCCTCCGGAAGGCGCGCCACAGCCAGTACGGGATCGCCAGAATGAACAGCGAAAGGCCGAGAGAGCGCAGCACTTCAGGCATCTGGTTCTCGAAGCCGATGCGCGCAAGGGAGTATATAGTCGCCAGCACGACTGACGCGATCGACCCGCCGACGACGATCGTCTCCCGATCGTCGATCTCTACGGCGCGATGCGACATTCGTCAACGCGCTTGCTGGCGCGTCCCGTTGAATCGAAGTGAAGAGTCAATACGCGAGTGATTCCGTGACGTGCGGCACGACGGCAGAGGTTTTCAGGGAGTGTATCGGCCGGCGTCTGCGGGGCGCTTCGCGCGTCGAATAACCCGAGGCCGTAATAGCGGCTAAGCTCGCAGCCGTGCGCCGGCATTCCGTCGACCATCGTCATACCCGTAAGAGTCGGGGCGACGTGCCCGGCAAAACTGCACGCGCCCGGTCTCTCGAGGAGATTCCAGTATTTCGCTTCAGTTTGAGGGATGAACAGCGCCGTCCTTCTCCGTTCCGCGCGCGGCAGTTCTGCGAGCGACAGCAACTCGGAAATCAGCAAATGGTTCTTCGTCGCTTCAACACCGCCGGCTTTAGCTATCGCGTCGCGTGTGCTTCGATTCGCCTCGATCATTCGCTGCGTCCAATAGACCGAGTTCGCCAAGAACGAGGCGAGCAGCGGCGCGGCGATGAACACGACGAGGATCGTTCGCATCCTGATACGCCCGAGCGAAACTCCGCTGGTTGGCTTCGCCAGCAGAACAGGAAGGCGCAGAAGAGTTCCCGCGCCGGCAATGATGAGCCCGACAGAGAGCCATCGCTGGATGTCAGAAAAATAGAACGCCGAGCCGCCGTCGATATGCGTGACTAATCCAGGCACGATCCCCGCTGCGGCGATGAGAAAAACAATCTCCACATCGAGAATTTTCCCGCCTCTGAGGCCGGCACGAAGATCGGCGAAGGTTCGAATTCCTTCTTCACGCAGTCTCAACGCGACGTACGCCCACGACCAGAAAAGATTGACGAGCAGGAAATAGGGCCACCAGTTCGGCGGAACGAAGCCTTTCAGGAAATCGAGCGGGACCAGGCCCTCGCGGTGCTCCGGCAGTGAGACGTTGGAGTACGTGAAGAGGAACGCTGCGGTCAGCGCGATTCCGATGACGAGAAAGCCTGGCTGACGGAAAAGGCGCTTCCGTACGCCAGCGTACATTACTGCGAAGAAGCCCAGAATCATCAGCGAGATCTTCAGGTATCCAAGAAGCAGGATGCCGAGCGGCAGCACGAGCGCCGGGTAGATCCAGTCGCGGTTTTCGCTCTTCCAGTAGACCACGGTGATCGCGAAGAGGAGCAGGGCGACCGGAAGCCCGGCAGCGTATGACTCAGAGATCATCAGGTTCGACGTCCACACTCCCATCCTGTCCATGCCCGTGATCGGGAACACGCCAACCACGGCAACGAGAAAAATTCCGAGTAGCGGGAGATTCTCGCGGAGATCAAAACGAACGTCAGGCGTCCACGCTTTGCGAACCTGAGCCGCAAAACACAGGATGCCGCCGAAAAAGAACGGCAGCATCGTCACGACATATCCGAAATTGTAGAACTCGAGCGTGCTCGTGCCCAGCAGCTCCGAAAGCTGCGCGAACATCCACGGCGTGCCCCAGTGATATGCCATATGGGGCAGGCCGTCGAGTCCCGGAGTCGGGATGCGATACGTGAGCAGCATGTTCGCGAGACCCGCCAGCCCGATCGGGTCGTGATGAACTATGCCGTCGACCGAGAGCATCTCCATGAACAAGGGGCTCTTATAGATGCGCCCCCAGACGACGCCTCCGGCGAACGTCGCAAACGCCAGGCTGCCGATCGTCACGATTGCCGATCGCCACAGGGAACCCGAGCGAAGCCAGTCCGCGACAGCGAGCAGGAACGTCACTATGCCGAGCACGACGAATACAGGCAACGCCGGTCGGCCGACGAATCTTCCCACGAGGACTGTCAGCAGGACCGTGACCAGCCAGTAGAAGGAATGGGTAGTCGCCCATGCCCAGCGGCCGTTCGCGCTATTCGTGAACATCGTCAACGCGCGCGGGACGTTGATCAGGAACAGCGAAAGGCCGGCCACCTGGATGACCGGCATTACGGGATTCACGAAACCGATGCGGCCAGTCCAGTAGATCGCAGCGAGTCCGATCCCGAGAAACGACGCCGCGGCCGCGACAGTTCCGAACGAACGATCGTCTCGAGGTGCCACTACAGCCCGGTAGAGCGGCCTATCACGTACAGCGGGCGCTGCTTCACTTCATCATAGATGCGTCCGATGAACTCTCCGATGACCCCAAGGCAGATGAGCTGCACCCCGCCCAGGAACAGGACGACGACTATCGTCGAAGCCCAGCCACGCGCGAGTTGTCCGGGCCCGAACAGCTTCTCGAGCACGAAATAGAGTCCGAGCACGAAGCTGACCGCAGATGCGACGAAGCCGAAGTACATCGCGATCTTGAGGGGCGCCTTGGACAGCGACAGGATACCGTCGATTGCCAGCGCCATCATTTTCCGGAACGGATACTTGGTGACGCCGGCGTAGCGCGCGGGTCGCTCGAACAGGATGGCCGTCTGGCGGAAGCCGAGCCACGCACGGAGCCCGCGGATGTACCGGTTCCGCTCGGGCATCGAGTTGAGCAGGTCGACGATCTTACGGTCCATTAGACAGAAATCGCCGGTGTCGGGCGGCACCTCAGTCTCGGTCAGCTTGGCGAGCAGGCGGTAATAGATATAGTAGGCGCTTTTCTTGAGCCGCCCGACTCCCATCCGGCGCTGTTTCTGGGCATAAACGACATCCGACCCCTCTGACCACTTCTCGATCATCTGCATGACCAGCTCGGGGGGATCCTGGAGGTCTGCATCGATCACCACGACGACGGCTCCTCTTGCCGCATGGAGCCCCGCCGTGACGGCTGCCTGATGCCCGAAATTCCTCGAGAAATGCAGGGCCTTGAACCGGTTGTCTGCGTGGCAGATCGAGTCGACCATCGCCGACGTGCGATCCTTGCTGCCGTCGTTGACGAAGATCACCTCGAATGTGTCTATGGCGGGCCCAAGGACCTGCACGAGCCGCGAGTGAAGCGCCTCGATGACCTCTTCCTCGTTGTAAACGGGCACAACGAGTGAGACCTGCATCGATCCATCTGTCGGGAGAGTCCTTTCAGTGCTGTCAGGCATGCGCCAAATCTAAGCGTAAAGTGGCTTTCGGCACTTATGGATGCTGGAGCCTGTCATGTGCGATAGCGAACTGGTATGGACTGGCGCTGTCTGTTCAACACGGAGCCACGGGGCCACGGAAGTCACGGAGGAAAAACCGGGCATCCCGGGCTGTTAGATGTCATAGCGAACAAATACGTTCCCCCGGGCGCCGAAATGCGTTGTGTGTTTTTGTACAAAGGCGGGAAGCGGTTCAGCCGCCCGGATTGATGCCGATTGCACGCTGAGGCACGCCGTGAGCTCCGTGACCCCCGTGGCTCCGTGTTGAACAGACAGCGCCGGTAAAACCAGAATCACTTTCGCTGCTGATGCCAGGCAAGCCCTACGCCTGCACTTCTTCAACGAGCCCAGCCGCAACCAGACGAGCCGCCACATCGATAGCCTCATCGGCCCCAAGCCCAATCTTTTCAGCAATACCGATCAGATCGAGCGACCCATCCGCGTACGCGAGAAAGTTCGTCATCGACCTCGCCGAGTTCCCTGAACCACGAGTGCTCAAAGTCGGATATAACCCCCGCCGGCCGAGCTGCGGCTCGCACGGATAAACCGCACGATAAACGCGATTCGCCTCGAGGAGCTCGATCACTGACCTGACCGCAGCATATCCTCCCTGAAGCCCGGAAGGCGTAACCAGCGTCAGATCATCTAGTGACGTGTGATACTCGGGGTAGCTGTTGTACTTCGTCCGCATGATCGACGCGACAGGAAGATCGACACCGGGACTGCAGTACTGGCGCTCATCACTTCCCCGCTCGAGATACGAATAATCGACGTGATCAGGCGCCTGGTGAGTCAGCACCAGCTTGCCCGCACGATCTGCGAGCGTATTTCCATGCCGCGACCTCAGCAGCGAATACGCACGATCGTCACCGATACACGTCAGCACGTACCCGGCAACTGTGTTCCGCCGAAGCTCCTCGAGATGCCTGCTGATATAAACAATCGAGCCGAGCGTCTCGGGTATGAACAGGATACGGTACGAGTAGCGACGGTTCTCGAGGCCCGCGATCCATCGCGCCAGTGCCGTCGTAACCACCGGCCCCGAGAGCTCATTGTTCGCCATCGACGGATGACAGACATACGTCGAGAGCAGGATCTCCTCCTTCTGACTACCCTCGATCAGCACCTCACCATACGTGAGCGATCCTGGCTCAAGGGTGCTGTCGATCACTACGTGATAGCGACCCTCCCGCAATTTCTCGCGCTGCGAATGCGCGAGGCAGAAGCCCCACCGCTTCACGTAATACGACGTGACATATGGAATCGCATCGGCCTGCTCGGGGAGTGAATGCAGATACGGCTGAAGCTCCGCAAGCGTCATCCACTCGTCGACAGGAGTCGAATAGCCGACAACGTGGAGATTGTTGTCGGCAAAATCCACGATGCGGGACCCTGACTCATCCTCGATGAAAGCGCGGCGAATATTCCACTCATCAGGAACAGTCCAGTCGAACGCCCGCGTGCCTGAGGGCACCTCGTGCACGGTCAAACCCGGCACAATCTCCCTGATATACGAGAGCGTGTCCCGAACCCCGTTGCCAGTCAGCGAGCGGCAGACCGGAAAGAGATCCGCCGCCCAGCGATGCATCTCCAGTCCGATGTTATCAGTCACTTGGCCCCTCGAAGTCGGTGAGCACGAATCTCCTGCCGGTTTCCTCTATCGCAGGCTCGACCCACTTCCGCGTTTTTTCGTCGAGCAGCGCATACGGATCGTACCTCATGTCGCGAACCCAGAGATCGTGCAGCTTTCGCGCTGACGCAGCAAGAACCTCAGGGTTACCATCGAGTCGACGACAAACCCCCTCGTCGATAGCCTCCTGAAGCAACCGCGGCCAGTCGTAGTCGAGGCCGGTGCCCATTGGACGCACGTGATACACGAGGCTCCCCGCGTTAACGGAGCCGTCGGCCATCACGACATCACCATGAAACACCTTGTCGTACCTGTAAACCGGGCCGCCATTCGCCCGCTCGGCGCGATGGACCAGCGTGTTGTAATGAAAGGTGTCCCCGTAGTACAGCAACACCCCATCCTTCTCGACAAGCTCGGCAAACATAGAATCA
>JAYUWU010000255.1:0-2820 GCA_043753365.1 Gemmatimonadaceae bacterium
CAGCGAGCGCAGGTCACTCAGCAGCTCAAGCAGCAGCGGGTCCGCGAGTTCATGGTGAACCTTCGCGAGGCGGCGAACGTGAAGGACAAGCGGAAGGAAGTTGAGTCCGCGAACCGTCAGGCAGTCGTCGTCCCTTAGACTGCGGATTCAGGACTCACTACAATCGACGATCGACGACTTAGTGCGGACCGAGGATTTATTGCGGACCGAGGATTTATTGCGGACCGAGGATTTATTGCGGACCGAGGATTTATTGCGGACCCGTAGTGTCCTCAGTCCGCACTAAGTCGTCGATCGTCGATTGTAGTGGGTCCTGGATCCGCATAGTTCTCAGTTCTCAATCGCTAAATCAAACGACGCGGCTCCGGTCGCTTCTCTTCGGGCGCGTCGCTTCGGGTGATGATATCCGACTCGTTGAGCCGGTTATCCCGTCGCGTTGACTCATCGTCGATCCCGCGGGTTGCCTCATTGATGTTCTTCTTGAATTCCTTGATTCCCTTCCCCATCGATCCAGCGATTTCCGGAATGCGCTTCGCCCCGAACAGGAGCAGCACGATGATCAGGATGATCATGATCTCCGGGAAGCCAAGATTGCCTAACATTTTTCAGTCTCCTAGAAAAGCGAACGCGCAATCAGATAGGCAACGAGTACACCGACCAGACTGAGCAACGATACGTCGAGTGCTACCGGCCCGAGCGCGAACTTGAGAATTATCAGGTCGATCGTCAGCGGCCCCACCGATGGTGTTACACCGGTCGTGAAAAATTCCTTCGCCGCTCCGGGCGGGAGAAACATTCGCGAGACCTGGGTCATGAGACCGCCGCTGATGAACCCTATGGACAAAACTATCGCGTGGAAGACAGCACCGCGCCGGGCTGCGCCGCGGGGGGGCATTATGCGTGTCGCTCCATCACATACGAAATAGAGTCCAGGAGCGCCCGTCGCGCTACTGTGTCTGGCAATTCCTCGAGCGCCTCGCGCGCCCTTTCAGCGTGCTCGACACCCTTCTCCCGGGCGTACTCGAGCCCGCCATTCACAGTCACTATTCTCGTCACTTCTGAAACCTCCTCCTCACCGGGGTCTTCGTTAGCAAACAGGTCATTGACCCTGGAACGCTCGGCAGGCGTCATCACACGCAGCGCGGCTATGAGCGGCAGAGTCACCTTGTGCTCCTTGAGATCCAGCCCAGTCGGCTTGCCAGTGGTCTCCTGCTGCTCGGTGTAATCGATGAGGTCATCAGCAATCTGGAATGCCATTCCCAGCGCATCACCGAACTTGAGGAGCTGCTCGCGGTGGCGCTTTGCGCCGGCAAGTGACCCCACCTCGCACGCAGCGGACATCAGCGATGCCGTCTTCGAGCGGATGAGCGCATAGTAATCGTCTTCGGAGAAAGAAAGCGAATCATTTACAGCAAGCTGACGCATTTCACCGACTGTCATCTCGGTCGACGCGCGGGTCAGAGCCCGCAGCGCATCGATGTCGCCGAGGTTGACCAGCTTCATCAGGGCGATCGAGTAGAGGAAGTCACCCATGATCACCGAGATCTGGTGACTGAACAGTGAGTTCAGCGTCGGCATGCCGCGCCGCAGCACTGAATGATCTATCGCGTCATCATGTACGAGTGTAGCGAGATGAATCAGCTCGACTGCAGCGGCGACCGTCACCGCTTCCGGTCGTGCATCGTCATCGGTGTTGGCGCAATGCAGGACGAGCGTCGGGCGGAACATCTTTCCCCGCATCCCCATCAGGTGCGATCCCATCTGCGCGATCAGCGGCGCATCGTGCTCGATGGAAGAAATCATCTCGACGCTCACTTCCTCGAGCGCCGCACGCACCGGATCCTGGATCCGCTTCAGCAGATCCTTTTCACCTGACAATCGATCGGGTATCGGGACAATCAGACCCGAATTGGTCATCCGGCAAGGGCCGAGAGCCGGCTGGCCGTGTCGCGAAATCCGATCTGGACCGCGAGCACGCGCTCGAAGTATCCAGATGCCTGGCTGGAATTACCCAGCGATTCAGCGGCCCGACCGAGGAGGTAAAGGACTCCGACCATTTGCGGGTCTGACATTCCCGGTTCCCCCAGCAGCCGCTCGAGGACTTTGACCGTCACGCCGGCCTCGCCCTTGTCCATGAAACATTGCCCGATTGCTTCTGAGGCGCGCACCCGCTGCTCGGCCCCGCGCGACGCCTTCTGAAACGATCCGATCGCTTCGTCGAGAAGGCCCATCTCGCGGAACGCGATCCCGAGGTCATAGTGGCTCTCGAAATCCTCGTCGTCAACGTTGCGGGAGATTCCCTCCTTGAACTTGTCGAGCATTTCGCCGAAATCCTTCTGCTCGTTGTTCTCGGGCTCCTCGTCGTGCGCGACCATGCGGGTCGATGAAGGCGTGCGGTTTCGCTCCAGCCATTCGCCCAGGTCGATGAAATCGTCATCAGGTGGCACAACCGGCTCGACGTGCGAGAAATCGTCGAGCGCATGAATGCCGTTCGTCGCGCTTCCGTTTGTCGCACTGCCGTTCGAGGCGGGGAGCTCAACGAAGCTGAAATCTTCAACAGTCTCGATCTGCACGGGTGCACTGAAGTCCTGCTGCACCTCTAGCGGCGTGATGAACCTCAGCTCGTTGTGTGCGCCCGGCTCTGGCTCGCTGTCGTCATAATCAGCCGCAGGCTCGGGCTCAGGGACCGCGCCACCCTCGCTGACCATCGCGTCGACCGCCTCCCGAGCAACCGGATCGGCCGGTGCGGGTTCGGCGTCGCCATCTTCCGCATCGTCTGCAGCTTCTTCCTCCGTCCCGATTTGCGTCGTCTCGAACCCT
>JAYUWU010000256.1:0-20105 GCA_043753365.1 Gemmatimonadaceae bacterium
ACAGTCGTAATCTCGACCCAGCACGACGACAAGATCAGCAACAAAAAGCTTGCACAGGCGATAACATCTGACGTAATCGAAGCTGTTATCCCTAAAGAACTTAGGCCAAAGAATATCACCTATCACATTAACCCGACCGGGCGGTTTGTGATCGGTGGTCCACAGGGCGACGCCGGCCTCACCGGTCGCAAGATCATTGTCGACACGTACGGTGGAATGGGCCGTCACGGCGGCGGCGCATTCAGCGGAAAGGATCCCTCGAAGGTCGATCGGAGTGCGAGCTATGCGGCGCGCTGGGTCGCGAAGAACATCGTCGCAGCGAAGCTCGCGCGCCGCTGCGAGGTTCAGCTAGCATACGCAATCGGCGTGTCGCAGCCGGTCTCAGTGATGGTCGACACTTTCGGCACGAATACCGTCCCCGAAGCGGCGATCATGCGCGCGGTCACGGAGGTGTTCGACCTCACTCCGCGTGGCATCATGGTCGCCCTCGAACTCCGGAAGCCGATCTATGAAAAGACCGCCGCCTATGGGCATTTCGGCCGCAAGCCTGAAAAGATTGGAAGTGGCAAGTCAGCGCGGACTCTCTTCACTTGGGAGAGGACTGACAGGGTGAAGCAGCTCATCAAGGCTGTGAAGACTTGATTTGTTCCTCCCTCAGGCCTAACCCACCGGGAAGCGGATTTGGCGGATTAAGCGGATACGGCGGATCAAGCGGGTGACTTGAAAAGACTTTTCCTGGACGGCCGTGACTCCCAATCAGGGATAGCGGCCGTTGTCATTTTGGTACACGCAGAGACAGCGGCATTGGCCGGCCACCCAGTTGTCTCGCATCGCCTCTGTTTATCACAGCGATCAATCCGCCCGATCTGCGGCATCCGCCAAATCCGCGAACCCATGGGTTTACGTCTTTCGTCATCCTTACCCGCAAGCGTTTCCGCCAATTACATTCAGCAATGCAGCTTGTCGAGGTGGAAGTCATGCGGCTGGGGCTCGATCGCTCCAACAATTCCTATGTAGTCATCCTCAAGGAAAAGGACGGCGAGCGCCTGCTGCCAATCTGGATCGGGCAGGCCGAGGCCGAGTCGATAGTGATCGAGATGAGCAAGCTGCGGCGCGAGCGGCCGCTTACTCACGATCTCTGCAAGACGCTGATCACCGGTCTGGGCGGTACGCTCAGGCGCGTGCAGATCACAAAGGTCGAGAACCGCACATACTACGCTGAACTTCAGATCAGGCGTGACGAGCAGGTGATCAACATCGACGCGCGTCCGTCTGACTCAATCGCAATTGCGCTGAGATTCGAGGCGCCCGTGTTCGCGCAGGAATCGCTCCTTACCTCGCTCGTCTTCGAAGATGCCACTGACGAAACCGAGTCGTGGTCATCGTCAAACCCGGCCGAAGCGCGTTCGTCCGACGAGATGACGCCTGAGCAGCTCAAGAGCTACCTCGAGAATCTGCGCCCTGAAGATTTTGGGAAGTTCAACATTTAGCGCCATCCTCCTGCTGATGGTCGCGAGTGTTGCGGCCGCGCAGGATTTCCAGCCACCATCCGACACCGGGCACGTTCTCACGGGTCCGCAGAAAGTGCAGGGGCAGGTAGTTCGCCCGGGACGCGAGGCGATGCTGCCGGTCTCCGGCATATGGGTGACTCTGCACAGGGTTGGATCTGACGCCCAGGCACCGCTTGACTCTGTCAAATCTGATTCGCGTGGAGGTTACTCGTTCGCGTTCACGCGCAGCGGCGATCAGGAGGCGATCTACTTCGTGTCCGCCAGCTACGGTGGAGTCGCTTACTTCACCCCCCCGCTAGTTCACTCGACGGTGATCGGAGAGGAAGCGGAGATTGCTGTTTTCGACACGACGTCCGCTCCGGTTCCCATAAGTGTCCGCGGCCACCACTTGATCATATCG
The DNA here is from genome assembly GCA_043753365.1 of Gemmatimonadaceae bacterium. Classification (GTDB taxonomy): domain Bacteria; phylum Gemmatimonadota; class Gemmatimonadetes; order Gemmatimonadales; family Gemmatimonadaceae; genus UBA4720. The sequence continues at coordinate 1,912 of JAYUWU010000256.1, forward strand.
GCCGTCAATGCAAATGCAGTAAGAAGCGTCACCGAAGTTTTCGAAATCGCCAACGACTCGTCAGTCACCCAGATCCTTGGCCCAGCCGCCGATGCGTCGGTGTGGAGTACGACGTTTCCGCGAGAGGCGAGTGGATTTCAGGTGTCGCAGGGTGACGTGCCCGCATCCGCTGTGAGGTTCGATAATGGACGTGCGCTGGTCCTCGCACCGATTGCTCCCGGCCTCAAGCAGATGGCATTCACATATTCGATCCCGGCTGCCGCCTTTCCACTCACGTTTCCGCTGGTGCGCGCGACGCAGGTGTTCGAGGTACTAATCGAGGAAGAAAAGGGAAGTGCGACGGGCGCGAACCTCAAGGAAGTCGCGCCGGTTGCTCTCGAGCAGCGAAGCTTCAGGCGATTTCTGGCTGGTGATGTCCCTGCGAATGAGAGTGCGGTAATCGATCTTCCACGTGCGACCGCGCGCCGCAACCTCGACCCTCGCTATCTCGTCGGACTCACAATCGTGATCGGCGGCGCGATGACATTCGCGCTTGCCCGCGCACTTCGGCGGCGGTAAGCTTCACCAACAATTGATTCGCGAGACGGAGCCACGGAAACCGGTTTGATGCCGGTGCGGCCCCGCCACTGTATCGGGCAACACAACGCGCGCTCGTAGCACCACTGGCCAGTCAGCCGGGAAGGTGAGCGCCGCGGCCCGGAGCCAGGAGACGACTTCAGCTCGCGCCACGTTTCAGAACCTCGGGGGAGGGGCTGGTGGCGTACGAGGCGTCTACAGGTAATAAGGCGTGTCGGCGTTGCAGGCATTCTCCCCGGGAGAATGCCTTTTTTGCGCCTCACACATTTTGCTGCCCTCTGCCTGATTCCGATCGCATGCGCGAGACAGGAACAGCCTCACGGCGCCGCAACCGATGACTTCGGCGATGCAATCGTCGTCGAGACGCCGCCAAAGCGGATCGTGTCGCTCACACCCGCGACAACTGACCTCATCTTCGCGCTTGGCGCCGGCGACCGTCTCGTTGGCAGAACACGCTGGGATGTGTATCCCGAAGCTGCGAAAGCGGTACCCGACCTTGGATCGGGAATAAGGCCAAACGTCGAGGCGGTGCTTGCCGTGCGCCCGGACCTCGTGCTTCTCTACGCCAGCAACGACAACCGCGCGGCAGCTGCGGAGCTGCGCGCCGCCGGCGTCAACACGCTCTCGCTCAAGATCGATTCCATCGCTGAATTTCATCGAGCCGCGCGTCTGATCGGGCGGCTCATTGGGGACAGCGCACGCGGTGTCATCGTTTCGGACTCGGTGAAGCGAACCCTCGACCGCGTTCGTGCATCGACTGCGTCGCTTCGGCGGCCCACTGTCTTCTGGCACATCTGGGATGCGCCACTCATCACGATTGCCCGCGGCAGCTACATGAATGAGCTCATCGAGATCGCCGGCGGGGTGAACATCTACGCTCACATGACTGATGCGTCACCGATGGTGTCGATCGAGGATGTGCTCAAGCGCAACCCGGAATTCATAATTACCGGACCGCAGGGTGCAAAGAAGATCGGTAACGATCCACGCTGGGCCGAAGCACCGGCAGTGAAGGCGGGACGCGTCCTCGTCGCCGACACGTTGCTCGTTGGCCGCCCGTCGGTGAGGCTCGGCGAGGCCGCCGAATCGCTCGCGCGCCTGCTGCATCCGGAGTCGATTCGTTGATAGATCACCGCCGGTGGCACTGGTTCGTAATGACAGGCGTTCTGCTCGTGCTTGCCATTATCGCTATTGGCACCGGCGCGATCAGCATTCCCGCCGGAGAAGTGATCGCCGCTCTCCAGGGCAACGGAGAACCCGCGACGATCTCGATCGTGAGACATCTCCGGGTGCCACGCGTCCTGCTTGCCGCACTCGTCGGCGCTGGCCTGGGCATGAGCGGAGGGGCGCTTCAGGGAACATTGCGCAATGGCCTTGCTGAGCCCTATCTGCTCGGCGTTTCAGGTGGCGCGGCAGTTGGTGCGGTCATCGCGCTCGCGCTGAACGCCGCAGGCAACGGCATTGTTGCACTCGCTGCGTTTATTGGAGCGACTACGGCTGTACTGCTCGCACTTCTTGTTGCACGCGCCGCTGGCTCGATTGGCCGCGGAGATCCGCGCACCCTGTTGATGGCAGGAGTTGTCATCGGAGCATTCGCCAACGCGATCATCATGATCGCGCTCGCGAATGCGCCGCCGAATACGATCCGTGGCGCGCTCTGGTGGATGATGGGCTCGGTCGCTGACGGGTCGTGGAGTTCGATCGCGTGGCTCGCGGTCTATGTGGCCCTGGGCGGCGGTGCCCTGCTTTACTGGGCGCGCGAAGTTGATGTCCTGGCACTCGGTGATGAAGCGGCCGCCAGTCTCGGTGTCAACGTTGAAGCGGCGACGCGGCGCATGTACCTGCTCGCTGCGCTTCTTGCGGCTGCAACCGTGGCCGCGGCGGGACTAGTCGGCTTCGTCGGACTGATTGTTCCACACATCGCGCGTGCTGCAGGCATCCGGCATCATCGCCCACTCCTCGTAGCCGCTGCCGTCATTGGTGCGACGCTGGTCATCGCCGCGGATCTCGTCGCTCGCACCGTGCGCCCGCCTGGCGAGCTCCCACTCGGCGCAGTCACGGCAGTGCTTGGCGTGCCATTTTTTCTCGCGCAGCTGAGGCGCGCGAGGTGATCAGGTTCGAGGATGTCTCTGTTCGCTATTCGGGCGCGGCCAGTCGCGCGCTCGACGGTGTATCTCTAACTGCAGGGAACGGGAGAGTCACCGCTGTTGCCGGTCCCAACGGGAGCGGAAAATCGACACTGGTTCGCGCCCTCTTGCGCAGACTTCCTCTCGAGGGAGGCAGGATTTCGCTGGACGGCGACGATATCGCATCGATATCGACTCGCGAAGTGGCGCAGCGCGTTGCGGTCACGGTTCAACGTGAGGAGCCGGCGTTCCCAATGAGAGTCGCCGAATACGTGTCGCTCGGTCGCTATCCCAAGCTCGGTCTCTGGCGCAGCGCAGCACAGCCCGACGCGCTCGCTGTCGATGCTGCACTCGAGCGTGCGGGTGTTGCCGAGTTTGCGGGGCGGCGTACGGATGAGCTGTCGGGTGGAGAGTGGCAGCGTGTCAGGATTGCGCGGGCGTTGTCGCAGGACACTCAGGCGCTCGTTCTGGACGAGCCAACGACTTTTCTCGATCTCGCGCACGAGATGTCGCTGTTCGAGCTGATTCATTCCCTCGCCGCTGACGGAATGGCGGTGCTCATAGTGAGTCACCAGCTGAATCTGGTCGCGCGATTCGCCACTGAGATTGTGCTGCTGCATCACGGAAAAGTCATCGCGTCAGGCTCACCTGAAGACGTGATGCAGGCAAGCCTGCTGGAGAGAGTCTACGACTGGCCGCTGGTAGTTACCCGTGATCCGGCGGTTGGATCACTGTCCCTTGTTCCGCTGCGCAGAAGATCGTCGCGCAATTGACACAGTTCCCAAATATCTGGAGGTACCAATGAGGATCAGCTTGTTCGTGACAGGGTTTGTTTTCACAGCGACAGCCACGGCAGCTCAGGAGGCTGACACTGCGACGCTTACGACAGTCGTAGTATCCGCAACGAAGACGCCGACAGAGCGATCATCGTTGACGCAACCTGTTACGGTGATCACAGGTGCCGAGCTGCGCGCGCAGGGCATCGCGCGAGTGTCCGATGCGTTGCGCAGAGTGCCGGGTGTGGCGATTGCGCAGAATGGGTCGACCGGCTCCGTGAGCACGCTGTTTCTCCGCGGAGGTGAGAGCCGCTACACCAAGGTGCTCGTCGACGGAGTGGCTGTAAACGCGCCAGGAGGGTTCTTCGATTTCAGCCACCTGAGTACCGACAACATCGATCGCATAGAGGTCGTGCGCGGTCCGGCGGGAGTGGTTCATGGTGCCGACGCCATGACCGGCATTGTGCAGATATTCACCAGGCAGGGCAGCGGCCCGTTGAGCGCGAGTGTGCACGCGAGGGGCGGCAGCCGCGCATCGAGGGAAATGGGTGTCAGCGCCGATGGTGCGGCCGGCAGGGGACGATATTCGATCGGCGGCGGAGCCCAGCGAACTGACGGCGTGCACTCGTTCAACAATCAGTATTACAACGGCACGCTCAGCGGGTCGGCGGGATACTCACCGAGGGCCGGCTCCGATGTCCTGCTGACCTCGAGGTACTCAGCGGCGGAATTTCATTACCCGACAGATTTCACCGGACTGCCGGTGGACTCCAACAGCTATCGCGTACAGCACAGGCTGACTGTCGGGCTCGATGCGTCTGCGCGAGTGAACAATGCAGTATCCACGAGAATTAAACTCGGAACCAATGAAGTTTCGGATCTCACCGAAGACATCGGCGTTCCGTTCGGCTCTACAGAGGCGATCGCGTCGTCGCTGATGTCGCGTAACAAGAGACGAAGCGGCGAGCTCGGGCTGACAATCGCGCTTCCACTTGCGACAACTTTAAACGTTGGTGGCGAGTACATGACCGAGAGCGAGACAAGCACTAACGGGGAGGGGCCCGTTGGGGGTGCATCAGCCCCGTCATCGTCTTTCTCAGCCAGCCGTCAGAACCAGGCAGTATACGGAGAGCTTCTTGGTACCATTGCGTCTCGCCTTTCGTATACGCTTGCCGCCCGGCTCGACGACAACAGTGACTATGACGCATTCATCACTTACAGGGCCGGAGCGACCGCGCCGCTCGGGAAGACTTCGAGGCTGCGCGCATCGTTCAGCACTGCGTTCAATGCGCCTGCGTTCAACCAGATCCGACCGACGCTTTACACAGCGGCCAGCCCCGACCTCGATCCGGAGCGCGGTGTTTCGTGGGAAATAGGGGGCGAACAGTCACTCGCTGATGGCGTCGTCACTCTTGCGGCCAGCTATTTCAATCAACGCTTCAAGGACATGATTCAGTACGTCAGCGGCGGGCCTCCCGATTTCCTTGGAAGTTTTGACAACCTCACTGAGGCGGAGTCGAATGGATACGAGCTTGAGGCGCGACTGACTCCGATGAGTGAGTGGTCGGGATCGGCGAGCTACGCGATGGCGAGGCCGCGAGTGAGGCGCGTGTCGAGCGATTACGCAGGTGATCTAGTCGCCGGAGAGGCACTCCTGCGTCGACCGGAGCACTCGGCGAGCGCGGCGGTGGCCTGGTCACGAAGGAGTATTGCCTCGCTTTCGGCAAGCGCGACGTATGCCGGTGAACGCCCCGATAAGGATTTTTCGCAGTTTCCTGCGCCGACCGTAAAACTTTCCCCGTACTTCAGGTTCGACGTGGCTGGAAGCAAGGATGTCTTCACGTCGTCAACGCACACGTTCGGGTTCACGGCCCGAGTGGAGAATCTGTTCGACAAACGCTACGAGGACGTTCTGAACTTTGCCTCTCCGCGTCGGACGATTCTCGTCGGGGCGCGGTATTCAGGCTCTCTGTAGATTGCGCGGATGGCGACGCTGGTTACCGAAGCGATAGTCCTCCACGCATTCGACTATCTCGAAACATCCCGCATCGTGCGTCTGATGACGCGTGATGCGGGAATTCAGTCGGTCCTTGCGCGCGGCGCGCGAAATTCGAGAAAGCGATTCGGCAGTGCAGTCGATCTTTTTGCCCAGGGTACCGTCGAGATCGAGATGCGGCCGAATCGCGAGCTTCAGTCTCTCTCGTCAATGGAGGTGAGCCAGGCGAGGCCACAGCTCGCCATGGATGTCGGACGTTTTACGGCGGCTTCGATGATTACCGAGCTCGCGCTTCGGACGTCGAGCGATGAGCCGGCTCCGGGATTGTTCGATTCCATCGAGGCCGCTCTCGATGGACTGGCGCGCGCCGCTCCCGAGTCGACCGTCGATGCCGCTCTTGCCGGAGCGTGGCACATCATCGCAACCCTTGGGTTTATGCCGGCACTTGACCAGTGCGCGAACTGTCACGCCGAAATCGATCCCGAAGCACGCGTTCCCTTTTCCAATGCGGCGGGTGGCGCGCTGTGTCCACGGTGTGGTCCCCTGGATGTCGGCGCCAGGGTGGTTCCGCCTGAAGCACGCGCGGCCATCCGGGGCTGGACGACTTCGGAAGCTGTGCCGCCGCTGTCTCCGGATCAGGGAAGGGCCCACCAGCGTCTGCTCCGGGAGTTCTTTCTGGAACACCTGGGCGGCGGCCAGGAGCTGAAGGCGTACAGGGTATGGGAAAAAGGCGGCTGGACCACGTCGTGAGAGGGAAACCATCCGGTTCCGGACGGTGTCCCACAGGCAGACTGGAAACGCGCAAACACGCTCCGTCGTCAAAGAACTGTGGGCCGCACGGGGATTGCCAACGACCCTCGTGGAGCCTCGTGGGGTCTGTGGGGTTTCATATGATGCACGGATCGTCCCGGTCAGCTTGACACTATGCCAGACTGACCGTAGGTTGGCCCATGAGAACATCCGTACAACCAGTTTTCCGAGGGGTATTCTTCTAAACTTTCTTTGTCAGCAGTGGAGCAAAAATGAAACACCTCTGGGTGGCACTGTTGGTGCTTGCCCTCAGCGCGTTCATGCCAGGCGATCTGTCGGCTCAGGGAGTAACAACCCAAACCGGTAGAGCGAATGGCTCCGGATTGGAGCTCGGACAGAATTACCCGAATCCTTTCAATCCGGAAACGAGGATCCCATTCAGAGTCGGGGACGGCGCTGGGTGCAGTGATCCGAGCCGGTTGTACCGCGTAAGCTTGCGTATCTATAATGTGTTGGCGCAGCCAGTTTCTGTGCCGGTGTTGCAGGGCGGAGCCGGGAATGTTGCTGGGGGGGAACCGATCGACCGCTTGTTCCTTACTTGTGGGCAGTACACCGCTTATTGGGACGGACGCGATGCGAAGACGCAGCAGGAAGTTGCATCAGGCGTCTACTTGTATCGGCTCGAGGTTGACGGCAAGCCGTTGGTAAAAAAGATGCTTGTATCGAAATAGGGAGCGTGGTGAAGTCGCCAGGCTCCCTATTGGTTTTTCGGGAAAGGATCGGGGACAAGGACTGTACGGAACCAGGACCAACAGAAATCGACGATCTTCGACTTATCGAGGATTCAGGACGAGCTGGGAGAAAACGGTCACCTGCTGGTGTTCGATCTTGTCCTTGGTCCGCAGTAAGTCGTCGATCGTCGATTGCTGTTGGTCGTGGTTCCGCACGGTCCTGAGTCCCCGACCCCTCTGCGCCGAGTGCGGACATAGAAGAGGGTCAAGCTGACCCGCCGCCTGCCTGCGCCAGATTGGCAGTTATATGAGGCACTCACATTGCACGCGGTGTCTGCATGATCAATCCCGACAGGCTGACAGTAAAGTCAGGTGAAGCACTCAACGAAGCCGTAGGCATCGCCCGGCGTGCCGGCAATCCGGTCATCTACGATTTGCACCTGCTCCTCGCGCTGCTCGCGCAGGACGAAGGCATAGTAGTGCCGGTCCTCCAGAAGCTTGGGGTGAGCGTTGCCGCGCTCAAGGAAAAGTGTGAGAAGGAGGCATCACGCTACCCGAAACAATCTGACGCACAGCCAAGTCTCTCGCGTGAGCTGAATCAGGTATTCGATCGCGCCGAGAAAGAAGCAAAAGACCTCGGCGACGACTTCGTTTCGACTGAGCATTTGCTTCTCGCGCTTGCCGAAGTCAAAGGCACCGACTCGAAGCGACTGTTGAATGAAGCCGGCGCTCCACGCGACGATCTGCTGCAGGCGCTCGAGCAGGTTCGCGGAAGCCATCGCGTCGCGGACCAGAATCCTGAGAACCAGTATCAGGCGCTTCAGCGATACACCCGCGACCTCACTGAAGCAGCGCGGAAAGGAAAGCTCGATCCGGTGATAGGCCGGGACGAAGAAATTCGTCGCGTGATTCAGGTTTTGTCGCGGCGCACAAAAAACAATCCCGTATTGATCGGCGAGCCGGGTGTGGGCAAGACTGCAATCGCTGAAGGCCTGGCTCAGCGCATCATGCACGGCGACGTGCCGGAAAGTCTGCGTGACAAGCGACTCCTGTCTCTCGACCTGGGCGCACTCATCGCCGGAGCAAAGTTTCGCGGCGAGTTCGAGGAGCGTCTCAAGGCAGTCCTCAAGGAAATCACGGAAGCAGAAGGGAAGTTCGTGATTTTCATCGATGAAATGCACACCCTCGTCGGGGCGGGCAAAGCAGAAGGCTCGATGGATGCGGGCAACATGCTCAAGCCGCTTCTCGCCCGGGGCGAGCTGCGTATGGTCGGTGCAACAACTCTCGACGAGTATCGCAAGCACATCGAGAAGGATCCTGCGTTCGAGCGTCGGTTCCAGCAGGTGTATGTCGGCGAGCCAAGTGTGGAAAGCACCATTGCCATTCTGCGCGGATTGAAGGAGCGCTATGAAGTGCATCACGGCGTGCGGATCACTGACGGCGCAATTGTCGCGGCGGCGACTCTTTCGAATCGCTACATCGGCGACCGGTTTCTTCCCGACAAGGCGATCGACCTGATCGACGAGGCCGCATCGCGGCTACGCATCGAGATCGATTCAATGCCGCAGGAAATCGACGAGGTCGAACGCCGCATCACCCAGCTTGAGATCGAGCGGCAGGCACTTCAGAAGGAAAAAGACAGGGCGTCTGTCGAGCGTCGGGATGCGCTCGAGCGCGAGCTTGCTGAGCTGCGCGAAAAATCAAACGCAATGAAGACCCAGTGGCAGAACGAAAAGGAAACGCTCGGCAGCGTCGGGAAGATCAAGCAGCAGATGGAGGAAGCTCGGCTGAAGGCCGATCAAGCCACGCGAAGCGGCGATCTCGGGCGCGCCGCGGAAATAACCTACGGGACGATCCCTGAGCTCGAGGATCAGCTGCGTCATACCGAGACGCAGCTAGCGAGCAAGCAGGAAGGTGGCCGTCAATTCCTGAAGGAGGAAGTTGGTGCCGATGACGTCGCCGAGATAGTCGCCAAATGGACGGGCATTCCGGTCTCGCGGATGATGGAAGGTGAGCGTGAGCGGCTAACGCGTCTCGAGTCACTGCTCAGCGAACGCGTAGTTGGACAAACGGAAGCAGTGCGTGCGGTTGCGAATGCCGTGCGCCGCTCGCGTGCTGGACTTCAGGATCCGAATCGGCCGATCGGCTCGTTCATCTTCCTGGGCCCGACCGGAGTTGGAAAAACCGAGACGGCGCGGGCTCTCGCGGAATTTCTGTTCGACGATGAACACGCAATGGTGCGCATCGACATGTCCGAGTACATGGAGAAGCATGCAGTTGCGCGCTTGATTGGCGCGCCTCCAGGATATGTTGGTTACGAGGAGGGAGGGCAGCTCACAGAAGCGGTGCGCCGCCGTCCTTACGCGGTGATTCTGTTTGACGAAATCGAGAAAGCGCACTCCGATGTGTTCAACATTCTTCTACAGATTCTCGACGATGGCCGGCTGACTGACTCCCAGGGCCGCACCGTGGATTTCCGAAACGCCGTCATCATCATGACGTCGAACATCGGGAGTGCGTTCATTCTCGAGCATGGTACCGAGGACTGGGCTCTCGTCGAGACGCAGGTAACGGCTTCGCTGCGCCAGCATTTCCGGCCTGAGTTTCTCAACCGCGTCGACGACATCATCATCTTCAAGCCGCTTGGGCAGGAGCAGATCGAGCACATCATCGGTCTTCAGCTCCTGCGTCTCGACGACCTGCTTGCGGAGCGGAAGCTCAAGATTGAGCTGACACCCTCGGCCAGGCATCTGCTTGCCACCGAAGGTTACGATCAGGCGTTCGGAGCGCGTCCTTTGAAGAGAGCGATTCAGCGACTGCTGCAGAATCCGCTCGCCCTTGCTGTACTCGAAGGACGTTTTCTCGAGGGCGACACGATCGTTGCGGATTTGGGTGACGACGGTCATCTGACGTTCATCAAATCGGATTCCGTTACGAGCGCCGTCTCCGACAACGGATCAGGGGCGGAGCTGGATACTCCCGCGGGCGCAACGGCGTAGCGGTTTGGACCTGTTTTCCGGAGCAGGCGAGCTCGCGCGATTTGCGGTTGACGAGCAGTTCATGCGCAATGCGCTCGCCATTGCGCATGATGCTACCCGCCAGAACGAGGTCCCGATCGGCGCGTTGATCGTTCAGGGTACGACGATCATTTCCGGCGCCAACAATCGCACGGTGCGCGACCAGGATGCGACAGCTCACGCCGAGATGCTGGTTATTCGTGAAGCTTGCGCCGTGCTCGACCGTTGGCGGCTCGACGACTGCACGCTCTACGTCACACTCGAGCCGTGCGCGATGTGCGCGGGCGCGATCGTTCTGGCTCGGCTACAGCGAGTGGTGTTTGGGGCATGGGATGCAAAGGCGGGAATGGTTGGGTCTGTGGGCGATCTGCTTCGTCATCCCCGGCTCAATCACTCGCCGGAAGTGCAGGGAGGGTTGCTCGAGGATGAGTGTGCGTTGATGCTCAGTGAATTCTTTGAGTCAAAGAGATAGGGAGGAAAACCAGGAGGAAGCCGGACGCGCTGTTCTCCGCGTCCGTTGATTCAGGTTCTACTAATTGGTTAACTTTCAAAGCTGTTGGACAGGTGGCCGAGTGGTTGAAGGCACCGGTCTCGAAAACCGGCGTACCCGCAAGGGTATCGAGAGTTCGAATCTCTCCCTGTCCGTTTGTTGCCGACCAGGTGGGCCCGAGTCACCGGGCTCTTTTGCTTGGTGGTATGGCTTTACGATGTAAGGACAGGTGGCCGAGTGGTTTAAGGCGCACGCCTGGAAAGTGTGTGTACGTTTATAGCGTACCGTGGGTTCGAATCCCACCCTGTCCGTTACGTAAGCTGTTGTTCGCGCGCTTGGGATTCTTCCCGGGGGAGGGTGAGGCGGAACACGGACCCATCGCCGACCTTGCTCTCGACCGCCAATTCGCCGCCCATCCCCCGTGCCAGGTCGCGGCTGATTGCGAGGCCGAGTCCGGTGCCTTCGTGATTGCTGCTCGTGAGTTTTCTCTCCAGCTGCACGAAGGGCTCGAAGATCGACGCGAGCTTGTCATCGGGAATTCCAAGCCCGGTGTCGGTCACTATGACTTCCGCATTGGTCCCTTCGACGTTGCAGGCGATGGTTATACGCCCTTCCGCTTCAGTGAACTTGATCGCGTTGGAGAGAAGGTTCAGCAGAATCTGACGCACCTTCTCCGGATCAGCCCAGACGCAGAGGGACTCGTCGCACCCCTGATATTCATATGCAAGTTTCCGTGCACGGAGCTGCGGAGTGATCAGCGGCTCCAGCTCGAGCAGGATCGGATGTAGCTGAACGGAGGCCATCGAGAATTCCACGCGCCCTGCATCGAGCTTTGCGTAGTTCAGGATGTCATTGATGAGAGAGAGCAGGTTTCGCTGGCTGCGCTGAATTCGCTCGAGGTCCGCGCGCTGGTCTGGCGTCAACGGTCCGCGAAGCCCCATCAGGATCAGCTCCGAGTATCCGCCGATTGCATTCAGCGGGGTGCGGAGCTCGTGACTCATGACAGCGAGAAACTGAGTCTTTGCGGCGTTCGCGCCTTCAGCAACTTGCCTTGCCTCGAGCTCTGCCTTGTGATGCATTGCATTGTCGACGGCGAATGCCGCGCGGCGGGCCAGCTCCATTGCGAAATCGAGATCCTGCTCGGTGTATCGCCGACCTGACTCGGCGGAGACGATCGTGATTGCCCCGACAGTTCTGTCGAGCGTCGAGAGCGGGACGACCATCGCTGATTTCAGCCCCAGCTCGCGGCTGATGCGAAGGTGCTCTTCATCGATCGCGCCCGCCACGAGAAGCTCGTCGGGAATGTTGGAATAGAGCGCGGGCTGGTTTGTCCGGATCACGTGTCCCACACCTGAGCTGGCCGAATAGTCAGGGGGATACCTGCGGTTCAGCTCATGCGCCCATTTCACCTTATCCGGATTCACGTGGGCCACTGCGAGCTGCTTGGGCTCGCCCGATGGATCGAGAATGCTGACGGCGCACCAGTCAGCGAAATGCGGAACGATGAGCTGCGCGACTTCAGTCAAGGTTTGCTCGTAGTCGAGCGACGAAGCCAGAACCTTGCTGGCTTCCGAGAGGTAGTGAGCTGACTCGTCAGCGCGCTTACGCTGAGTAATGTCCTTCCATTGCGTTCCGAGGCCTGAGTCAGGAAGGGGATAACAGTGCAGCTCCGACCAGGTCCCTGATTCAGCGGCGTAGGCCTCGAACGAAACAGGCGACCGTTTCTCTGCCGCTTCAAGCATCTTGCGCTTGACCTCAGAGCCTTCGAGCTCGGGCCACGTTTCCCAGACACTCCGCCCGATGAGTTCCTGTTCCGGGGTTGACGAAACAGAGAAGACTTTGCGCGCGGCCTCATTGATGTACCTGAAGCGCCAGTCCGAGTCGTAGACGACAAAGGGGTCGGAGATGCTCTCAAGAATCCCCCGCGTAAACCGCACAGCAGTCTCGGCCTCGAGGGTTCGTTCGGCCAGCTCTTCAGTCGATGCCTCGATCTCTTCCTGCATCGCCTGGGATTCCTCTAGCTGCTGCGCCAGTTCGCTGCCCGAGTCGTCGAGTTTCCTGGCGAGTTCGGCATTCACCTCGGCGGCATGGGCCGCATTGAACCTTTCCTGCCTGACTCGGGCAAAGGCCCAACTGGAGAGAAGTGAGCCGAGAAGGAATCCCCCGATCGCAACCATCGTCTGCGAAGCGTCCCTCTCCACGCCTGCGGTGGGGACTGCGGGAGAAAGCACGTAAATCGCAGACAAAAGCGAAGCGAGCACTGCTGGCCCGAATCCACCGAACCACGCGGCTGCGATTACCGTCGGCCAGAAGACAAGAAATACGGTGCTTCCGAGCCACGGGCGAAGAACGATGGTCAACGCGAGCGCAGCGACGCTGATGCCGATAGCGATCAGATATCGGGCAACGGTGTTCCGCTCGCGCGGCGTACTCGCCTCCTTGATCGCCGACGGGGGCAGGGGCGTGCGTCGGACAGGTGTCGGCGCTTTGAAGTCAGGCAGGTGGCTGTCTGCGTCCAATCGTGTTTCCTCGCGGTTGCGTGCGCGGCATCGGGAACGCGGTCAATCTACCTGCGGAAACGACTCGCCGAAACGTGCGACTTTAACGCGCGTGTCGCGCTTTCCCGATACCTTTGGGAATCCGCCGGCGAGCGCTGGCATCAGGTATGGAGTTGCGTTGAAGTGAACCACTCGTCCCGTGCTATCAGGTCGGCACAAGTTGGCATGATAGTCAACGCCGGTCTAGCGATCGTAAAACTGGTCGCCGGTCTGGTCGGAAACACATACGCGCTCGTTGCTGATGCCGTGGAGTCGACGGCAGATATCTTCGCGTCGCTGGTTGTGTGGGGAGGGCTTCGCGTTGCCAGCCGCGACCCCGACGAGAACTATCCATTCGGCTATGGCAAAGCCGAATCTGTTGCCGCTGTCGTCGTGTCGATGATGCTCCTCGCGGCCGCGGTGGGAATTGGCTTCGAGGCGGTCAGGGAAATTCGAACGCCGCACAAGACTCCGGCGCCATGGACTCTTCTCGTACTCGTCGGTGTGCTTGTTGTGAAGTTCACGATGTTCCGGCGCGTGAAATCCATCGGAGAGGAGGCGCACAGCACTGCCGTCCGCGCTGATGCATGGCACCACGCGAGCGATGCCATCACGTCTGCAGCCGCGTTCATCGGAATCTCGATCGCGCTGTGGGGTGGCCCTGGATGGGAGCAGGCGGATGACTGGGCCGCTCTTTTTGCGTCGGTGGTGATCTTTTACAACGGAATGCTGCTGATGCGCCCTGCGTTGCACGACCTGATGGACAAGGTGCCGGAGGGCGACATCACCGGCTCCGTCAGGGCGGCCGCTTCATCGGTGCCGAGTGTGTTGGCCGTGGAAAAGCTTTCCGCCAGGAAAGCAGGCATGGTGTACTACGTTGACATCCATGTACAGGCAGACCCATCGATGTCACTGCACGACTCGCACGAGCTGAGCGGCGCAGTGAAGAGCGCGATCAAGGCCAGGCTGCCCGAGGTCGCGGGCGTTCTCGTCCACATGGAGCCCTTCGAGGACTGACCACCGCGTCAGGCGGTCTTCAGTGCTTCGGCAACCTGCGTCAGTGATTTTCTCGCATCGCCGAAGAGCATGCGCGTTTTCTCGTGATGGAAGAGCGCGTTCTCGATGCCGGCGAAGCCGTGTCCCATGCTTCGCTTCAGTACGATGATGTTGCGAGCCTTGTCGACGTCGAGAATCGGCATGCCGTAGATGGGGCTCGACGGGTCATCACGCGCTGCCGGATTGACTACGTCGTTCGCGCCGACCACCAGAACGACGTCGGTCTGCGCGAATTCGCCGTTGACCTGCTCCATCTCCAGCAACTGATCGTAGGGGACATTGGCTTCGGCGAGAAGCACGTTCATGTGACCCGGCATGCGGCCGGCGACGGGGTGAATCGCATATTTCACATCGACGCCACGTTTCTCGAGATCTGTCGCGAGCTCGCGGACAGTGTGCTGCGCTTCCGCCACAGCGAGTCCGTATCCAGGCACGATCACGACGCTTCTCGCATACGCCAGCGCGATCGCAGTGTCTTCTGCGGTCGTCTGACGAATCGACCGCTGGATTCCGTCGTCGGAGGCCGCCTCGGTAGCAGATGCGGCGCCGAACGCACCAAAGAGAACGTTGCCAACCGAGCGGTTCATCGCCCTGCTCATGAGCAGCGTGAGCAGAGTGCCCGATGCTCCGACGAGAACACCGGCGACAACCAGCATCTGGTTGTGCAGCACAAATCCCGTCAGTGCCGCCGCAAGCCCGGTGAGCGAGTTGAGAATGGAAATCACGACCGGCATGTCGCCGCCGCCGATCGGCAGCACGAACATCGCGCCGAGCACGAGAGCGAGGGCAAAGAGACCCCACAACGCGGTCGTTCCGGCTGCGCCAAGCACGATCGCCGTACCGAGCGCGAAAATCGAAAGGAGGAGCAGGCCATTCACGAGCCGCTGAAGCGGGAACTGAAGCGGCTTGCCTGACAGTACTTCCTGGAGCTTTCCGAAAGCGATGAGGCTTCCAGTGAAGGAAACAGCTCCGATTATCGTTCCAAGTACGATCGAGGTAGACTCGCCGGCGCCTGCGGTTTCACCAATTCGGGCAAGCCTGATGTATTCGGCGAGCGACACCAGCGCTGCAGTCGCTCCACCCATCCCATTGAACAGCGCCACCATCTGGGGCATCGCTGTCATCTGCACAGTGCGGGCGAAGTAGGTCCCGATCGCTGCGCCCAGCAGCGTTCCCGAGCCGATGATCCAGAATGAAAGTATCTGTCGGTCGAGTAGCGTTGCTGCGAGAGCGAGCCCCATTCCAAGCGCCGCCAGCTGGTTTCCCCAGCGTGCAGTCGCAGGGGAGCTCAGCCGTTTCAGTCCGAAGATGAAAAGGATCGCAGCGACAATGTACGCCGCGGCGATGAATGATTCGCGCGCATCAAGCATCTGGCCTTTCTCGTTTCTTGAACATCTCGAGCATCCGGTCTGTCACGACGAAGCCGCCGAAGACATTTGCCGCACCGAATACAACCGCGATGAATCCGAGTACCTGCAGAAGCAGCGTGTCAGCAGATCCGGCAACGAGCATCGCGCCGAGCACGACGATGCCGTGAATCGCATTGGTCGCCGACATGAGTGGCGTGTGCAGCACCGATGGCACGCGGGAGATCACTTCGAACCCGACGAACATCGCGAGGATGAAGACATATATCCCGAGAATGAGCTCAACGCTCATGATGCAGCCTCCGAAAGTTTCTGATTGATCGCGGCGTTGCGTATTCCGGTAGAATCGGTAACGCAAACGGCAGCGATGATGTCGTCTGACAAGTCGAGCTTTAGCGCGCCCTCGGGCGCCATCAGCGCGACGAGTGCGGCAATGTTCTTCGCATACATCTGGCTCGCGTGGTACGCGAGCTCGCTGGAGATGTGCAGCGGCGAAATTATGAGAACGCCATGGCGCTCGACGGTCGCGCCAGGTTCGGTGAGCTCGCAGTTGCCGCCCTGCTCGCCGGCAAGGTCGACGATCACCGAGCCGGGTTTCATTGCCATCACTGTTTCCGCGGTTACGAGCAGCGGTGCGCGCCTCCCGGGAACCAGTGCGGTAGTGATCACGACGTCGGCGTTCTTCGCGTGTTCGTGGATCAGCTCCTTTTCCTTGCGGATGTGCTCTTCAGCAAGTTCGCGCGCGTATCCTCCAGCATCCTGCGCGTCGTGAGTGCCGAGCTCGAGCTCGACGAACGTTGCGCCGAGACTCTGCACCTGTTCCTTCACCACGGGGCGTGTGTCGAAGGCCTCGACAACTGCACCGATCCTTCGCGCGGTTGCAATTGCCTGAAGCCCTGCCACGCCTGCGCCGATCACGAGCACACGCGCCGGACGCACAGTTCCCGCTGCGGTCATGAGCATCGGGAAAAACTTCTGCAGCGCGTTTGCTGCAATAAGAACGGCCTTGTAGCCGGCGACTGTGCTTTGTGATGAGAGTGCATCCATCATCTGCGCGCGGGTCGTGCGCGGCACGAGTTCCATGCTGCACGCGATGACGCCGGCCTTTGCCAGCTCGCTGAATATCTGCGGGTCACCTGCCGGCTGCAGCAGTGCAATGAGAACCGCACCGGGTTCTGTCATTGCGATCTCGTCAACGGTGGGTCTCTGGACCTTGAGTATGAGCTCAGATCCCGCGTATGTCGCAGATCCACCAGGAGTGATCGTCGCTCCCGCAGCGGCGAATGCTTCGTCTGTGAAGCCGGCGCGTTCACCCGCACCTGCCTCGACGACCACGGTGTGTCCGAGCTTGACGATCTGCGCAATCACGTCGGGCACCAGGGCAACGCGCTTCTCCCCAGGCA
This sequence comes from Gemmatimonadaceae bacterium, assembly GCA_043753365.1. GTDB lineage: Bacteria > Gemmatimonadota > Gemmatimonadetes > Gemmatimonadales > Gemmatimonadaceae > UBA4720. The sequence goes on from JAYUWU010000256.1 coordinate 18,737, forward strand.
CCAGTTCCTTCGGCACTCCTACACGCATCAAGTCTCTCTTTGTTTAGTCACGTTTCGTCAGCAGTGGAAAAATACCAGTTGCAGAGATTTGCTGCCGCGTTCGGAACCGCTGTGTGACATCGTGTCCGGGTAGCCCGCGCGAAGGCGCGGAGGTGTTTTTTCCCAATGTCTGGACAGGAGGACGGCCCATGATCCGCAACAGACCAGGCTTCACGCTGATCGAGCTTCTGATTGTGGTCGTGATAATCGGCATCCTTGCCGCCATCGCGATTCCGAAGTTCGGGAATACGAAGGAAAAGGCGTATGTAGCGGCTATGAAATCAGACCTGCGGAATCTTGCGGTCTATGAGGAGAGTTTTGCTGCCGACAGCACCGGAGCCTATTTCTCCGGCAATGGGACTGCCCAGGGGTTCAATGCATCGCAGAATGTGACGGTGACGGCGACCGCGGCAGCGGGCCCCCCGCCGAGCTGGACCGCTTCGGCCAGCCACAGTCAAACTTCAAAGACCTGCAGTGCGAACGTGACTGGCCTCATTACGTGCACGTAAATGCGTGGAGACCCATGGGGGAAGCAGATTAGGCGGATTCGGCCGATCGCGCGGATTAACCCCACTGGGGGTACACGGGGAAAGGAGTTTTTGAAGTGCCAGGCGTCTTCGAAGGTCAACCGGGCGCGGCCTCCGATGTTCAATTCAGCCGATGTACAGGGATGGGCTGGAACGCCGGGTCCAAGCCTGCGTTTCCAGTGTTTGATCGGCCAGATCCGCCAGATCCGCGATATCAGTTTTCCCATGGATCTTCGCTCTTTTCCAATGCCAATATCACAAATATTCTCGCTTGGAAATTTTGTCTATCGCATCGCTGTTTCACGGGTTACCTTGGTTTTACACCTCGGTTTGTCGCGTCGAAGGCACGCCTTGTGACTCCGCTGGGCCCTCATCCGTCTATTATGGCAGCACACTCTTTCCCGGCCCAGTCTGGCCGGGCCGAATTGATTTTCCGGCAAACCCGTCGAAAGGCGGCGACGCAAAGCCACGAGGCTAACGCGGGGATTCACTCCCCGTCACGCTCGTCGGGCTACCGATGAGGCCCCATATGAATTCTCTCGGTCGTCGCGGACGCAGTTCCGCCCTGGTGCTTGCTGTCGCAGTTCTGCCGGGTTTGCTCGGCGGCGAGGCAAAAGCACAGGTCGCCGTAAATCCTGACGTGGCCGCACTCGCTCGGCTGCCGATCGTGGATAGCTCGAGCCTTCGCGCGGTCGCTGCAAACCTGGCTGGAAAGAGTGGCAAACTCCTCGCTCGCTTCGTTGCTCCGCCGAGGTCGATTCAGATTCCGGTTGTCGCCAACAACCTGATGTACACGTCGAAGG
>JAYUWU010000257.1:0-7130 GCA_043753365.1 Gemmatimonadaceae bacterium
GCGAGCGGAACTGTGTCAGGTCCGACGCCGGACTCCCGCGGTTGCCTGCTGGAACTCACATGGCGCGGGAGCCAGCCGCTGACACTCCCGACAGGGGAGCAGCGGAAGTTTCTCGAGGACGGAGATGAAGTGATCATGAAGGGGAGTCTCGAAGCCGAAGCCCGGCCGAGACTTGGATTCGGGGAGTGCCGGGGAACAATTCTTCCGGCATGAGGATGAACCACAACACAGGGCGGAATGAAGCGGAAGACGACGGCCAGCGCGGGTGCGCGCGGCAGCAAGCCATATGAAATAAGGAAGTCGAGAATTCAGGGCAGGGGACTCTTTGCAACGAGACGTCTTCGCCCCGGCCAGAAGATCATCGAGTACACCGGCGACAAGATTCCGAACGACGAAGCGGACCGCCGCTACGACGAAGACAAGATGCAGCGCCACCACACGTTCCTCTTCACGCTCGACGATGACTATTGCATCGACGGCGATGTGAGGACGAACACTGCGCGCCTGATCAACCATTCGTGTGACCCGAACTGTGAAGCGATCATTGAGGGCGATCACATATGGATCTACGCCCTGACGAACATCCAGCCCGGCGTGGAGCTTGCCTACGATTACCAGTACGAACGGACTGGTGACGACATCAAGGCGCTCGAGAAGTTCTACGTGTGTCTCTGCGGGGCAGAGAAGTGTCGCGGCAGCATCATGGCGCCGCCGAAGAAACGGAAAAAGAAGAAGGGGAAAAAGAAGCGATGACCACACGCGAAGTCTCTTGAGCGAATCCGGGCGGCAGATATGGGACATCTCGGCGCCGGTCAGGTCTGGCGGCCTGATTTATCCCGGTAACCCCGAGATTGTTATCGAGGCCCATCGGGCGATGTCTGCCGGGGCCGGAGCCAACGTCTCGAGAATTTCGTTTGGGTCGCATACCGGCACCCACGTCGATGCAGTGAAACACTTCATCGACGACGGGGAGACGGTTGACGAGATCCCGCTTGGCAAGCTCGTTGGGCGGGCAATTCTTCTTTCGTTCGACTCGACCGTCATGTCGATCGGCAGAGCGGAGCTCCAGCGTCACGACATCGGCACTCACAAGCGCGTTCTGCTCCGCACCCGTAACTCCGACTTCCCCGACGACGCGAATTTTGTTCGCGACTACACGTTCGTCGCTCCCGACGGTGCGGAGTATCTCGTCGAGAAGGGCGTCGAGTTGGTCGGCATAGACTATCTGTCGATCGAGCAGTTCCGTTCGGGACACCATCGCACACATCGTACGCTCCTCGGGAGCGGTGTCGTGATCGTAGAGGGACTTGCTCTCGGTGCCCCGCCCGCGGGCACGTACGATTTCGTCTGTCTCCCACTTCTGCTCGAAGGCCTCGACGGGGCACCGGCGCGCGCGATACTGATCGAGCCATGACTGACATCCGCCACATCTTCTTCGATGTCGGAGGGGTGCTTGCGAGCAACGGCTGGGACCGTGAGCAGCGGAGGCAGACACTCGAGCGATTCGGTGTCGAACCTGTAGACTTCCAGGCGCGCCACGAGGAAATGGTCGGTCCCCTCGAAACTGGCGAAGTGACACTCGATGAGTATCTCGACGTCACGGTGTTCCACGAGCCGCGGTCATTTTCGCCGCTTGAGTTCAAGGACTTCATGCTCGGCCTCAACACCCCGGACGGAGAAACGATCGCGATCGCGCGTGAAATCGCCGAAGGATGTCGCTACTGGGTCATGACTCTCAACAACGAGTCAGATGAGCTGAATAGATATCGCATCGAGCGGTTCGGACTCAACGAGATATTCGATGCATTCCTGTCGTCGTGCTGGCTCGGTCTACGCAAGCCGAGTCACCGGTTTTACGAGCGGGCTCTGCAGATAGCACAGGCAGACCCACGGCGGTCCGTGTTCATCGATGACCGCGAGCACAACATCAGCGCAGCACAAGCCATGGGCATGCGTACGATTCACTTCACCACTGCAGAGCACCTTCGCGCGGAACTCGCCGCGCTGAACGTCTCACTGCAACCCCGGAACACCTGACAATGCAACTTGGCATGATCGGCCTCGGCAAGATGGGCGGCAACATGACGGAGCGCCTGATGCGCGCCGGACACAACGTCGTCGTCTTCGACCGCAATCCGGAAGCTCGGCAGCGTTACGTCGCACTTGGGGCCACCGATGCTGATGATGTCGCATCACTGGTCGCCGGACTTTCATCGCCGCGCGTTGTGTGGACAATGGTCCCCGCGGGGCAGCCAGTTGACGATACGATTGCAGCGATTCTCCCAGGCCTGTCGAAGGGCGACGTAATAGTTGACGGAGGCAACTCGAACTTTCACGACACGCTGCGGCGCGCTGAAGCTCTGAGTCACGAAGGCATCGAGTTTGTTGACTCGGGGACGAGCGGCGGCGTCTGGGGTCTGGAGAATGGCTATTGCCTGATGATAGGGGCGTCAGAGCGTGCCTTCGCGCTATGCGAACCGATCTTCAGGAGCCTCGCCCCAAAGGATGGGTACGCGCGCATGGGTCCGCCCGGCGCCGGGCACTACGTCAAGATGATTCATAACGCGATCGAATACGGAATGCTCCAGGCATACGCCGAAGGCTACGAAATTCTTCACGCATCAAAGCATTTCGACCTCGACCTGCACAAGATCGCCGGGGTCTGGAACAACGGCAGTGTCGTGCGCTCGTGGATCAACGAGCTGGCTGAGCGCGCGTTCGCAAAAGAAGGTGACGTCGATGCATTGAAGGGATTCATTGCGGATTCAGGAACGGGACGATGGACCGTACAGGAAGCGATCGACCTCGACGTGCCAGCTCCAGTCATCACACTGTCGCTGCTCGCGCGACTTCGCTCGCGGCAAGATGACTCGTATGCCGCGAAAGTGATTGCAGCGCTTCGCAATGAATTCGGCGGTCATGCGGTAACGAAAGCGTGACACACCCCGGCTCTACTGCGGAGACCCGGCGCCCCCGCCTGACCGTTGCTCCTGAGGGAACCCGCCACACCGTTCAGAAATCGAAGGTAGAACGCTGCACGGTCGTCATACTCGGCGCTGGCGGAGATCTTACGCGGCGAAAGCTTCTGCCGGCGTTGTACTACCTCGCTGAGCACAAGCTGCTGCCCGAAGCCTTTGCAATGCTCGGCGTCGGGCGGGACGCGATGAGCGATGCGGCGTTCGCCGAGTCGATGCGCAAGGCGCTCGATACCTCCGACGAAATCCGCGAGGTAGATGAGTCGACCTGGGCGTGGCTTGCCAGCCGCATCCACTACGCGGCAGGAGACCTCGCATCGACAGAAGTTTACGCCGAAATCGGCCGACGGCTTGACAAGATCGAGACCGGCGTCCACGTCGAAGCGCGAAACCGCATGTTCTATCTCGCAATTCCGCCGAGTGTCTTCGAGACGACACTGACGCACTTGTCGGGCAGCGGACTTGCTCCGAGGACGCTGTCAGCAGCAGAGCGGCCCTGGTACCGGGTGGTCATCGAGAAGCCGTTCGGCAGGAGCCTCGAAACAGCTCGCGCGCTCAACCGCATCGTTCTCGACCGGCTGCACGAACACCAGGTTTATCGAATCGATCATTACCTGGGGAAGGAGACTGTTCAGAATATCCTCGTTTTCCGGTTTGCAAATCCGATCTTCGAGCCGCTGTGGAACAGGCAGTACATAAAGCAGGTGCAGATCACAGTGGCCGAGCGTGTCGGAGTGGAGACGCGCGGGAAGTACTACGAAGAAGCGGGCGTGATCCGCGACATGTTCCAGAACCATCTGCTGCAGCTGCTGGCGCTGGCGGCGATGGAGCCGCCGATTGCGTTTCGCGCTGATGATGTGCGCGACGAGAAGGTAAAAGTGCTCCGCTCGCTGCGCCCGCTTCTCGCTGAAGGCGACCCGCCGGTGGCGCTCGGTCAATACTCCTCGGGAACATCGGGCGAGAACCGGATACCCGGTTACCGTGAGGAGGAGAACGTGTCTGCAGATTCGGTCACGCCGACCTTCGCCGCTATAAGGTTCGATATCGACAACTGGAGATGGCGTCACGTCCCGTTTTATCTGCGCTCGGGCAAGAGACTTCCTGAGCGAACGTCGGAGATCGCGATCCAGTTCAGGTCGCCACCTCTCCTCATGTTCGGGCAGAAGGAACTTGAGGAGAACTGGCCAAGTGTGCTGGTTATGCGCGTTCAGCCGGACGAGGGAATTTCCCTGCGGTTTCACGTGAAGACACCGGGTGCGGGAAATCAGCTGACGCCCGAATTCGAGATTACGCCCGTCGACATGGACTTCTCATACGATGAAGCATTCGGCGATGAGGCCCCTCCGGCTTATCAGACACTCCTGCTCGACTGCATGCTCGGAGATGCGACGCTGTTCACCCGAAGCGATGAAGTCGAGGTGGCGTGGCAGATCATCGACCCACTGCTGCATTACTACGAGGAGCGCGGATCCACGGCGCTTCCACAGTACGCTGCCGGCTCGTGGGGGCCGATCGAGGCACACGACCTGCTTGATCGGGCTGGAACGAAATGGAGAAGCGTAAAGATGAAGGAACCAGGTTGATTGTGCTGAAAATCGTCCTCGCCGGCATTACCGCGGCCTGGGTGGCGGCATGTGGCGGGGCAGAGGGTAGCGCTTCAGAGCCGGAGGGTAAGGCAGGATCCCCAGCAGCGTCTGCGCAGGTTACCGACTCTTCGGCACGTGACGTCGTGCTGCGCGCGCGTGCGCTCGACCGCGCAGATAATCTCGACAGCGCCAGGATTCTCTATGAGGCAGCCGCCGGAATGTCGCCGGAAGTGAAGGACTGGCTGTACCTGAGGGCAGCCGGAGTGGCGCGCGACAAAGCCCAACGCGACAGGCTGCTGGAGAGAATCGAGCTTGATGTAGCGAAGGATCGGCGCGGACCCACTGAGGCCATCGCTCTCGAACGCAGCGGCGATGTCGAAGGTGCGATCAAGGCGTATACCGCGCTCGGAGATCGCTTTCCGGCGATCCGGTTGAGAATGCTCAAGCCTGATGACACCGTCGCGATGGCCGGAGCGCGTCGCGACCTGATCGGGTTTCTTGCGTCTGCATCCGGAGGGCAAGCGGCCCGCGATGCGATCGCATTGTTCGACCGAACGTGGAAGGATGTGACTCCCGCGGAGCATCTCACTTTAGGTCGTAGCGCATACGCTGCCGGTGTCGCTAACCGGGCAGTCAGCGGATACACCAAGGCGTTCGCTGCAGGTCTCGGGACATCGCGTGACCGCTTCAATACGGGAGCTATGCTCGCGCGCCTCAACAGAGATACCGAAGCGATGGTGCAGTACGGGCGCGTGACGGCGCCAGCCTCGCTCTCTGCGGCTGCGCGGTATCAGCGCGCTCGCGCATTGCTTGCGCTTGGGAGAAGGGAGGAAGCACGCACTGCACTTCGCGCGATAACGACGGCATTCCCAGCCGATACGAGCTCAGCATCGGCGTTGCTTCTGCTCGCGGATCTCGCAACTGATGACGGTCGGGATGCGGCAGCCCGGTCTGCGCTCCAGTCCCTTGCAACTCGATACCCGCGCACTCGCCATGCGCCGGCTGCGCTGTTTCGTGCGGGCCTCATTGCATATGTGCAGGGTGACTATCGGACGGCTGCCAACGAGCTCGACTCAGTCGTCGCATTACACCCGAACGCGAATGACGCGCTTGCGGCTGCTTACTGGTCCGGGCGCGCATGGACTGCTCGCGGCGACACCTCTGCTGCGAACGGCAGGTGGCGCCGGCTGCTCGTAAAGGAGCCGGCTTCGTATTACTCAGTGAAGAGCGCGCAACGTCTGGGCGTTCCGCTGCTCGCAGATTCCGGGAAGGCGGACAACTATCCGGAAGTGCCGCAGGTAGACGCGGCGATGCGGCGCGCTGCAATACTGCGTGAGTTCGGGATGGACACTGAGCTGCGGTTCGAGCAGGACGCGTTGTTCCGCGATGCGCAGACGGGCGACGCGCAACGTCTCATCGCAACCGCGCACGCACTCGCCGGCACTGACCAGTCGTCGAGATCGATGGCGCTCGGCCGCAAAGCGGTTACTGATGTGGGGCCAAGCGCGCAGAACTACAGGCTCGTGTATCCGGTTCTCGTCCGCGAAACGCTGATCGAGAGCTCGAAGGCGAATGGACTCGATCCGTCGATGGTTGCATCGCTTATCCGGCAGGAATCGAACTTCAACCCGGGCGCGACGTCACCTGTCGGAGCGAGGGGATTGATGCAGCTGATGCCGTCGGTTGGAAGAACGCTCGCGCGAGGGCAGGGAGTTGCCGGGTACAGCGACGAGTCACTTTACGACCCGACGATCAACATCACTCTCGGGACCCGGCACCTGTCCGGGTTGTTTCGGCGCACGTCGAATCTCGAGCGTGTCCTCGCGGCGTACAATGCTGGGGAGTCGCGGGTGACGCGCTGGATTACAAAGGCGGGCGCAAATGATCCGGAGATGTTCACGGAGCGGATACCATTTATCGAAACCCGGGATTATGTGCGGGCGATCATCCGGAATCGGGCGTTCTATCGGGCGTTATACAACTGGTAGCGAGTTCGAAAGCGGAACGCCCCGGAACGGAGTTGGGTGGGCTGGCAGGATCGAGGGTTCAGGACCGTGCGGATCCAGGACTAACGGCCATCGACGATCTGCGACTTATTGAGGGTCGAGGACAAATACGCCTCATCCTCAATCCGCACTAAGTCGTCGATCGTCGATTGTAGTGAGTCCTGGATTCGCAAAGTCCTCACCCCGCAATCAACGCCCTTTTTCTTCCTTTCGCTGCTTCAGCTTGTCCATCAGCCAAGTCTGAGGAATCAGGAACAGCGGCGTCAGGAACAGCCCGAGCAGCATGTTCAGCCAGATCAGGGCCAGGTAGAAGCCAATGAGGCCGAGTGAAACCCAGAGTGTGCCCAGCGGTCCATGTGTTTCCATGCATTACTCCAGTGCGGCTGTGGTTTAGATTTAAAATATCATGAGAACCCGTCCCGATGAAGACGCGGGAGTGCTTCGCGCAGCAGCTGCGGCTCTCGAAGGCCGCGAGCGGGTAGTTCTTGCGGTTTCGGGCGGACTCGACTCGATGGTCCTGCTCGATGCCATTGCCGCATCTGTCGGAGCCACACGGTCAACCA
>JAYUWU010000258.1:0-7025 GCA_043753365.1 Gemmatimonadaceae bacterium
GATGACCTACCCTGGGCCGGGCCGGCTAATGCGCCCTATTTGGCCAGTGCTAGAAACACTGCACTACACGCGGCACTCGTACTGGGTACGCAAACTCACCACTGGTACGCAAACTCAACGCCCAGAACTAAGATTCGACACTCGAGACTGGACGCGTCGCCAGTTGCCAGTCGTAGTTTTGAGTCTTGAGTTTGCTCACCAGTCTCGAGTTTGCCTACCAGTCGTGAGTTTGAGGTGCCGAACTGGTTAGCGGCGCTCTACTACGCCGCACGCGATACGCGCACCGCTATTCCCTGCCGGTTGTGAGATCTGGTCATCGGCAGCAGCGTGAATCACTATCGCGCTTCCGTCGCCATCGAAGAGAGTTGTCGAACCTCCGGTCAATGACACGCGATCCGTGGTGAAGGTCGCTCTGCCCGTACCGTCAGCAGCCACCGTGAAGTTGGGCGCATCGCCGCCATGAGGCCCCGCAGGATTGTCGAGTCCGTGCTGACGCCCTAGTGGGTTGTAATGCGAGCCAGCTGATGCGAATGCAGTGCTGCCGGACGCCGTGCAGACGCCGATCTCATGAAAGTGTATCCCGTGAGGGCCTGGCGGCATTCCATTCACCTGCACATCGACATGGACAATGTTGTCACGGTCCTGCCAGATGTCCGCGGTACCCCGCTCATCCCCCGCTGCGTTCCTGATTGTGGCGCTTGCTGTCGCGACGCGATTCGACGCAAGCTGACTCGACGCGCAGGCCGTGAGGGCGAACGCAGCGACGGCCACCGCCATCGAAGAAACGATTCCTCTATTCATTTTCATTCCCGGTTGATTCCAATTGGGGAGCGGAAGCGCAAGGATCATGCTGTCAGCGAGGCGCCATGCCAAGTGCCGAAAGCCACTCGGCCAGTCCGGGGTAGGACGGCTGGATCTGCGCGAGTCGCGTGGCAGCAGCACGTGCTCCCTGAAGATTGCGTACGACGCCGTATGCCAGCGAGAGCTGAAAGAGAGCCTGAGGCATTGCTGGATCGAGCTGGAGGGCCTGTGAAAAAAAGGCGATCCCCCGCTGCGGCTCTTTGGCCTGCATCGCGAAGACGCCGAGTGAATAGGCGGTGAACGCAACGGGGGCGATCGCGTAGGCCATCTCGAGATACGGTTTGGCGCGATCGGGTTGCCCAGCGCCAAGAAGTACGCGTCCGGCGAGGCGATATGCGATCTCGACCTGCGCACCGTCGCGAATGAGACCATCGTACTCGGCAACGGCGAGCTCGGAATCTCCCTGACCGGCGTACCAGGCGGCAATCATACCTTTCGCCTGCGCCCACGACATTCCGCCTCGCGACGCATTGAACGCCACACTGTCGAAAAGATCTACCGGCTGGTAGGTGCCGCGGTAATCGCGCTGCGTCGCCACGGGCATGAACGGCCAGCGCGTTGTAACAGTTTTTACCGTATGGTATGCGATGCGGTGATCGAGACTGGTGAGACGCATTCGGCGCTCGTACTCCTCCCATCCTGCAAAGCGCGAGAGGTCCGCCTTTCGCCCGAGAAAACCCTGTCGTGCGAGTGCCTCGTAGAAAGACCGCGCGATCAGCGCGTAACCTCTTTGATTGAGATGCACGTGCTCGAGGAACAGGTCTTCGCCGGGGATTCCGTACTGAGATGCGCGCGATATCTCCTCGAGAACCGGGACATATATCGATCCGCTCTCCCGAGCGACGCGCTGGACGATCCCGTCAAATTCTGAGGGCGCACGGAATCGGATCATATCGAGGTCGCGCGCACGACTGAACTGCTGTGCCGCTCGCAAAGTGTCGCGCGATGCCAGCACGGATGTCGCTGAGTCGAACACGTACGCCGCGCTGCTGTCCGGCGGAATTCCTGAGGTGGCGAACGGCTTCAGGTTTCGGAGATTGCCTGGAGTGCTCGCGACGAAAACCGGAATTCCCGCTACGCGAAATGTCTGCACGGCATATGCGAGATTGCTCTCGTACTGCGCGACGCCGCGCTTGTAGGCATCGCCGCCAAACGTTATCCGCTGGTCGCCGACGACGCTCTCCAGTCGTGTCGCGTCTCCAGCGACATCCTCGGCGGTTCTTCGGCCACCGAACATGCCTGTCACGGCATTCGTTGCATTCCGCAGGAGAAGAAACGTCTTGAAATGCTGAAGCCGCAGATACAGCCTGACCAATCCCGGAAATGATCCAAGGGTCTCACTCGAGCCTGCGCCGAGCGCGCCGTAATACTCATTGTGCCCACCGTAGATCATCACCGCATCCGGACGCTCGGCAACTACCTCATCTGCGAGGTCGGCTATCGTGTAGCTGTTTGTTGCGGCCATGCCAAGGTTGACGACCTCAACTGTGTCGTTCCGGAGCACGTCAGTCAGAACATCGCGCAGCACGCGGGAGAATGTGCCGTTGGCAGAATATGGGAAGCCCGCCGTTGACGATTCGCCGAGTACGAAAATCCGCATCGAGTTAGCGGGCTTCGACGCCAGGAAAGCGTCGCCGGGAGGTGACGGCGGATATTGCTCCCGCGGGAAGTATCGTCGCCCGAGGCGTGAGCTTGGAATCCGCAGGGTCTGGGATGACACGTCCGCTTCAAAAGCAGGCATGTCACCTCCATAGTCCGCGAGCCGCAGCCCAATCTCGAGGATGGCTAAGAGCACAAACGGAAGCGACAACGTCACGGCGAGAAACGCGATCGCCTTGCGGCGCGAGATCGGAGGACGCGCAGTTCCTGCCGGCCGTGATTGCTTCTGCGTTCCCTTCCCCTCAGCCATCTAGAAGATCGTATAGATGAATGGTGCGAGGGCTGATCCCTGCGCGAAGACGAGCAGTCCGCCTACCATCAGGAGAACAATCAGAATAGGCAGCAGCCAAAGCTTCTTTCGTTCCTTCATGAACTCCCACAGCTCGGCAACGAGCCCGGTGAATCCCATCGATTATTTCTCCTAGAATTGTCTTTCCATCTTCCGGCGGCGCGTTTCCTTGTCTGCGTTGGTACGCGTAAACCAATAGGAGCCACTCGCGTCGTCGTGTACGAGCGGGTTGCTCCCGAATGTACGCCTGATGAGTCCGGCCGGGGTTAGAACAAAAAAGTAGACGACGCCCATGAACACCGGTGTGGTGAACCGGGAAAGGGCATGTGCCAGCCGCATCCATCTGTTTTCGACTGGTTCGAGTCGCGATGGCGCCGCTGCGCCGGCCAGCGCGAGAACTGCGGCCACGCCGCCGAGAATTCGTCCGACAGTTGCGTTATCGCGCCAGAGCGCGAGCAACGCGAACACGCCAAATGCGGCTGCGATGGTGAACGCAAAGCGCCTTCCCTGCGTCGCCGTGTAAGCTGAAGGAAGTTGCATCAATCAGGAGGAATCGAGTTTTGCCATGCTTCTTCGTTGAACTGTAGCTGTTCTGTCTTCGTCAGGAGGAACGAACCGATTGCGAGGTAGTCGAGGTGCGTGCGCATGAAGCACCGATACGCGTCTGTCGGTGTGCAGACGATCGGCTCACCACGAACGTTGAACGATGTATTCACCACGAGCGGGCATCCGGTCAGGCGATCGAACTCGGCAATGAGCGCGTGATAGTCGGGGGTTCGTTCAGGCGACACAGTTTGAATCCGTGCTGAGTAATCGAGGTGCGTCACGGCTGGAATATCTGACCGCGGGACGTTGAGAAGCTCGATTCCCCACATCTCCGTTCGGGTCTCGGGAATGGGAAGGCGACGCTCTTCCTTGACGGGAGCCACGACGAGCATGTAAGGCGACTCCGCATCGATGTCGAAGTACTCGCCCGCTCTGGCCTCGAGGATGCTTGGTGCAAACGGTCTAAAGCCCTCGCGGAATTTGATTTTGAGATTGATCAGTGCCTGCATGCGCAGGCTGCGCGGATCCGCGAGAATGCTTCGCGCACCGAGGGCTCTCGGGCCGAACTCCATCCTTCCCTGAAACCAGCCGACAACGTTTTCCTCGGCGAGGAGCTGCGCGGTGTTTTCGATCAGCGCCTGGTGATCGAGACGCTGGAATATTGCTCCAGCTGCGGTGAGTTCCCTTTCGATCGCCTCGTCGGAGAAGGATGGCCCAAGGAGAGCGCCGAACATGCCATCCGGCTCGGCGGTGTTGCGAGGCTGGTCGAAGTGGCGATGCCAGGCAAGCATTGCTGCGCCGAGTGCGCCGCCTGCGTCGCCTGATGCGGGTTGAATCCAGATGTGTTTGAACGGCGACTCGCGTACAACCCGTCCGTTGGCAACTGCGTTGAGGGCGACGCCCCCGGCCATGCATAGTGAATCGGCGCCGGTCTTGCGGTGTGCGGTCTTCGCCATTCTGAGGACGATCTCTTCGCATACTTCCTGGACACTCCGGGCGAGATCCATCTCGCGTTGCGTGAGCGGCGTTTCGGGAATGCGGGGCGGCCCGCCAAACAGTTCGTCGAAGGCCGGGCTGGTCATTGTGAGACCGCTCAGGTAGTTGAAGTACTTCTGGTCGAGCTTGAACGAGCCGTCTTCCTTCAGGTCTATGAGATGTTTGTAGATCGCATCTACATAAGCAGGCCTACCATAGGGTGCGAGGCCCATCACCTTGTACTCGCCCGAGTTGACCTTGAAGCCTGTGTGATAGGTGAACGCCGAATACAGCAGGCCGAGCGAGTCGGGCCACTGGAGCTCGCGAATCAGTTCGATTTCATTCCCTTTGCCGTGACCGATCGACGCTGTTGCCCATTCTCCGACTCCGTCAATCGTGAGGATCGCTGCGTCTTCGAAGGGTGATGGAAAGAACGCACTCGCTGCATGTGACTCGTGATGCTCGGCGTAGAGAACTTTGCCCGTGAACTTTCCGAGTGCATCGCGGATCGCGCGGTCCGTGTAGAGTTTTTCCTTGATCCACAGCGGGCCGGCCTTGAGAAATGACTTGAATCCGCGGGGGGCGACGCCGAGGTACGTCTCGAGGATGCGTTCGAACTTGAGGAGGGGCTTGTCGTAGAAGACGACGGCATCGATCTCGTCTAACGTGATGCCGGCTTCGGTGAGGCAGTAGTCCACTGCGAGCGCGGGAAACGCATCGTCGCCTTTCTTTCTCGAGAAGCGTTCTTCCTGCGCCGCAGCGACGATGGTCCCGTCGCGGAGGAGGCACGCGGCGCTATCGTGGTAGAAAGCGGATATTCCGAGGATCAGGCTGGGCGACATCGCCCGAAAGGTGGGCTTAGTGGTGGCCCGATGGAAGCAGGTTGCGGACTGCGGACTGAACTAAAGGGGGCAGTTGCGTAGTTTTCTCGCGATGAGTCACGAACTCAGGATCAAGATCTGCTGCATTGCTTCTGTCGAAGAAATGCAGATGGCACTCGATGCTGGGGCGACGGCGCTCGGCTTCGTATCGAAGATGCCAAGCGGGCCGGGGCCCATTGACGAGGAACTGATCGCGTCGATCGTTCGCCGGGTTCCCGAGGGGGTCGACACGTTTCTCCTGACTTCGGAAACCACGGCGGATGCGATTATCGCGCAGCAGCGGCGCACACGCGCCAACACGCTGCAGCTCGTTGATGCAGTCGAGCCGGGCACCTATCGCGAGATTCGCGATGCCCTGCCAAGTGTAAAGATCGTCCAGGTGATTCATGTCACCGACGCTGATTCGGTAGTGGAGGCATTCACGGCTGCGCGGGAAGTCGACTTGCTGCTTCTCGACTCCGGGAATCCGCGACTTGCGGTGAAGGAACTTGGTGGCACCGGGCGCGTCCACGACTGGACGATCAGCCGTCGGATCCTGGAGGGTGCGGGCGTGCCCGTTTACCTCGCGGGCGGTCTCAACTCCGACAATGCGCGTGAGGCCGTGCTGTCAGTTCAGCCGTTCGGCCTCGACATTTGCAGCGGTGTTCGCACGGCCGGAAAACTCGACATGGCGAAGCTGCGAGGCTTCATCGACGCAGCGAGAAATGCTTTTTGATTCGTGGAGCGCTGGGAAGGAAAAGGGCGGGCTGCTAGACGTTTGTCTCTAGCTGGTAGCGATAGCTACTCGCTATTCGCTCTTAGCATTGGGAAAACTGCCAAACGGCTTCGGGGCGTTCCATTGGATTTCGCTTTGTCCAACTGCTGTCCAGTGCTTTTCCAAAATGCGAAAAGCGAACAGCGAATAGCTACCGCTAATAGCAAGAGACTATCAGCGATCAACCGCTCCCGGCGTCGCCTCCATGACTAGCAATCCGCCAGCGCAATCGGCTCGCACTGGCGGATATCTCCGTCGCTCCCTCTCAGGCAGCTTCTGCGGTCTCGGCTGCAACCGCAGTAAACTCGACATCAACCGAGATCTTGATCGTATCGCCGACTGCAATTCCGCCGGCTTCGAGAACCTGATTCCAGACGAGGCCGAACTCACGTCTGTCGATCTTCCCTGATGCGCTGAACCCGATCCGGTTGTTGCCCCATGGATCCCTGACGGCTCCTTCGCTCGTAACATCGAGAGTCAGCTCCCGCGTCACGTCGCGAATCGTGAGGTCACCGACAAGCTTGAATTCGTCGCCGTCCTGCGCCTCAACTCTCTTGCCAACGAATCGTATCGACGGCCACGTCGCTGCATCGAAGAAATCAGGCGACCGAAGGTGCTCATCGCGCTGAGCCTGCCGCGTGTCGATGCTTGCGGTCTCGATCGTAACGTCGAGCTCGAAATTCCACGGGTCAGCCATCGCTCCCTTGAGCGTGCCCGTGACGTCAGCAAAGCGACCCTTCACGGTTGCGATCATCATGTGCTTCACCGCGAACTCGACGTTCGTGTGGGCGGCGTCCAGCGCCCAGGTCTGAGTTTCCGTCGCGGCGGTCAGTTCAATTGCTGTGGTCATTGTATGTTCCCCCATTAAGTGTTGTACTAAGTGTACTGTAATGCATATTGCATACCTGAACTAGTGTATTAAAAAAACTCACCTCAGTGCACCGAGCGCTGATTCCAGTCCGAGCAGGTCAGCGGCCGAAATCTGCTTGGCTATGTCGTGCTGCACCCTGGCGATCGCAGCCTTCCCGGCCGACTGCTTCTCGACGCCCGAGGAAGTCAG
>JAYUWU010000259.1:0-19856 GCA_043753365.1 Gemmatimonadaceae bacterium
CCCGCGCCGACGTCGACTAGTTCGGCCGTCACGTTCCCGTTCTCGCTATCCTGTGCAAGCGACATCGGCTGGTTCGCCCAGCTCGTGATCAGCTCCTTCTGCCCGCCTGACTTTACTTCCCACAGTTCAGCCATGTCAGCATCCCAGGGCGGCCGCGATCGCTGCGTTCCGTAGAAAATCCTCCCGTCGGCTTGAAACTGCTCGACCTGCGAGTCCTCGAGCCCTGCCTCGCGCGCTTTTGCTACTATATAGTCTGCAGCTCGCCTGAACGGTCGTGACCCCCGCGTCCTGTGGTTCTTCGAGATCTCGATGATTGTCTCGAGCGCGCGATCTCCCGAAAGCTCGGCGGCCAGCGCTTCGACGACCGGCGCGCTCAATAGGGGCGGTTCGTCCTGCGCCAGCGCCGGAGTACTGAGGAATGCCAGAAGCATGAAGCGCTTCGGAAGCCGCGCGTACGACGATTCAAGGGTTAGCATCTTTGCGATTCTGGCCATATCGATCAATCCGGGGTAAGGCGTTCCCGGATCCAGGCACCGAGCTTTTTCCTCGATAGCTCACCATCCCCGAGGGAGATCATCGTGAGGAGGACTTCCTCCTCATTTGCCGTGACGGTGCGCCCGTTCATCTCTAAAAAGACTGCCATCGCGAGGAACGCGACGCGGGTATTTCCATCGCGAAAAGGCCGGTCGGTTGCAATGGCGTGACCGTACAATGAAGCGAGTCGGGCCAGGTCCGGCTTATCCTCCTCGACCCATTTCCTGGCGGGCCGGGCGAGTGCCGCCTCGAGGGCGTGCTCGTTTTTCATCCCCCTGACGCCGCCGTGCTCCCGCATCTGGTCGAGATGAATTGCATCGATCGTGACCCGGTTCAACCACTTTGGGGCGGGCACTACTTGGCGAGCTCCTTCAGGGTATGCCGATACCGCCGCGCAGCTTTCCCCGCCAGCGCCAGCGCTTCTGCGGTCGCCGGATCATACGGCGTCAGCAGAATTCCCCTGTCGGTTTCCACCGCGAGGATGCGGTCCCCGGCCTTGAGGTGCAGGCGGTCAGCCATGTCTTTCGGGAGCGTGGCGGCAACGGATCCGCCGGCTTTTCTGAGGTTTACATCCCGTACCATTATCTACTCGGTAGCATGAAAGTTGAGGAATATAGCATATATATGCTACAAGGATCAGCTTATAGCAATGCTGACAAGCTATCAGCTGAGTGTTGCTAAAGAGCTAAGGGCCAGCTCGAACTCCATATTAGGCCACGGGAAACCGAAGTGCTAGAATAGTCGGCTTCGTACAACCGTTAGCTGCAGCGTCCATCTCCCTGGAGAACCCGTGACCGTTCGCGCCGCTGTCTTAAGCCTCGCAGCACTCATCGCGATTTTATCGCCGATCGTGATCAGGGCACAACAGGATTCCTCCGCAGCACCCCAGACCCCCCCGCCTGCGGCGGTGACACCCGCCGGAGCCTTCAACCCGGTAGCGGCAACGAACGCATACCTCGCCACCATCTCACCCGCAGCAACGGCCAAATCCGATTCCTACTTCGAGGGAGGCTACTGGATCCAGGTCTGGGACTTCCTCGTAACCGTCGTCGTAATGCTCCTCCTCCTCCGCTTCGGCTGGTCCCGCCTCATGCGCGACAGGGCTGAACGGGTGACGGATATCCGAGGTATCCACGTATTCGTGTATTTCGTTCTTTTCACCCTGCTCACTACCCTGATCACCCTCCCCTGGACCCTCTACACAGATTTCTTCAGGGAGCACCAGTATGACCTGTCCAACCAGACGTTCGGCGCCTGGGCATCCGACTTCCTCAAAGGCATGGGGGTCTCACTCGTACTCGGCGGAATCGCGGTTGCGGGACTCTATGCCGTCATACGAAAGCTCCCGCGGAGCTGGCCGATCTGGGGTGGGCTCGCAGCAATGGTATTCCTCGTCTTCGGCGCCCTGATCGCACCGATCTACATCGTTCCCCTCTTCAATACGGTGACGAGGCTCGAGGATCCGGCGGTGCGCGACCCGATTCTCAGCATGGCGCGATCGAATGACATCGATGCCGGGAACGTGTATGTGGTCGATGCATCAAAACAGACAAAACGCGTCAGCGCCAACGTTTCCGGCATCCTTGGAACCGAGCGCATCACTCTCAACGACAACCTCCTCAACCGGACGTCGCTGCCCGAGATCAAGGCAGTGATGGGCCACGAGATGGGGCACTACGTGCTCAACCACGTATACGAGTTTCTCGCCTATGCGCTGATACTTGTGGTGGCCGCGTTTACGATCCTTCAGGGCGGATTTGCGTGGGCGAACCGGCGCTGGGGAGCGACGTGGGGAATCCGCGACATCGCAGATCCTGCCGGTCTTCCGCTCGTGTCGCTGATCATAGCGGCGTTCTTCTTCGCTGTCACCCCAATTACCAACAGCATCATTCGCACGAACGAAGCGGAGGCAGACGCGTTCGGGCTCAACGTAGCGCGCGAGCCCGATGGCTTTGCCCAGGTTGCGCTGAGGCTTTCCGAATATCGCAAGCTCGACCCGAGCCCTCTCGAGGAGATGATTTTCTTCGACCATCCGAGCGGACGGACGCGAGTCTACAAATCAATGGTATGGAAGGCCGAGCAGCTGTCTTCTGCCGCCAGGTAGTCTCAGGTGACTTTTGCGCGGAGATACTGATCGGGCCAGCGTATCTCCTGCCCCAGCGCTTTCGCGGCGTGCAGCGGGAAATAGGGATCGCGCAACATTTCCCGTGCGAGCAGAACGAGATCGGCGGTTCCATTCACTACTATATCATTCGCCTGCTCGGGTGTGGTGATCAAGCCGACCGCACCAGTTGCGACGCCACTCTCTCTTCTAATGCGCTCAGCAAACGGCGCCTGATAACCCGGCCCGATCGGAATTTTAACGCCGGCCATCAATCCACCTGACGAAGTGTCGATGAGATCGACACCATGTTGCCCGGCAATTCGCGCGAATTCTATCGACTGCTCGATATCCCAGCCGCCATCCACCCAGTCGGTTGCCGAAATCCTGACGAAAAGTGGCAGATTCTCCGGCCACACTGCGCGCACCGCGTCGATTGTCTCGAGCGTAAACCTTATCCGGTTCTCGAATGACCCGCCGTATTCGTCCACGCGCGTGTTGCTGAGTGGCGACATGAATTCGTGCATCAGATATCCGTGCGCCGCATGCAGCTCGATGATCTCGAATCCGGCCTCGAGCGACCGCAGGGCAGCCGCGACAAATGCATCGCGCACGCGATCGATACCCGCTTTGTCCAGCGCGACCGGAGCAGCATTCTTCTCGTAGTGCGGAATCGCGCTCGGCGCAAAGATCGGCCACCATCCGCCGTGCTCCGTCGACAGGAATTCGTTTGCGCGCCACGGCACGTCGACACTCGCTTTCCTGCCTGCATGCGCGAGCTGTATCCCGGTGACGGATCCCTGTGCCTTCATGAACGCGACGCACCGCGCCAGCATCTCGACATGCTGGTCTTTCCAGATTCCCAGATCCTGCGGAGAGATGCGCCCCTCGGGCAGCACTGCAGCGGCTTCAGTGATGATCAACCCCGCCCCGCCC
Organism: Gemmatimonadaceae bacterium; assembly: GCA_043753365.1. Classification (GTDB taxonomy): domain Bacteria; phylum Gemmatimonadota; class Gemmatimonadetes; order Gemmatimonadales; family Gemmatimonadaceae; genus UBA4720. The sequence continues at coordinate 3,572 of JAYUWU010000259.1, forward strand.
ACCGCCCTGCTGCCGAGGTGGACGAGATGCCAGTCATTCGAGAAACCGTCAGCGCTCGAGTATTCGCACATCGGCGAAACCACGATGCGGTTGTCGAGGACAACGTCGCGAATGGCGAGCGTGGAGAAGAGGTGCGAACCGCTCATGCGAGATTGCGCCGATGTATTTCAGTGACAACAGCTTCCATCGTCCGTCTCCATGTAAGGTCCTGCGTCACCAGGCTAAACGCGAGCGCCTCGTCCGACTCAGCCTGTCCTACGGGAATATTCCCCGCTGGGTGTAGGCCATGGCAACCTTGCCGATTGCGTTGATGAACGCCGCAGTACGCAGGTCCACGCCACGATCCTTCTGGATCAGACGCAGTTCTGCATACGCCGCCACCATGGTCTCCTCGAGACCTGAGCGAACAAGCTCCTCCTCGCCCGCAGCCTCAGTCGCCATGCGGCGAGCCGTATCTGTGAGCTTCTTCCCCGCCAGCTCCTCAGCCGCATGTATGATCTTCTCGTTCGTGTGCTCCTGAAAACGCTTCTCCATGCGGCCGAATCGCATATGCGAAAGATTCTTTACCCACTCGAAGTACGAGACTGTCACCCCGCCGGCATTCGTGTAGATATCGGGCACGATCAGCACGCCGCGAGCGAGCAGCTTCTCGCTGGCATCTGCAGTCACCGGGCCGTTGGCGCCTTCGACCACGATCTTCGCCTTTATGCGATCGACGTTCTCGATCGTGATCACGTTCTCGAGCGCCGACGGAACCACGACGTCGCAGTCGAGCTCCAGAGCTTCTGCGCTGGTCGGGATGTCGGTCGCTCCCTCGAATCCGAGTATCGATCCTGTCGCCGTGCGGTGGGCCATCACCTTGTCGACATCGAGGCCCTTTGCGCTGAAGATCGCCCCCTCACGCTCGGCCAGCGCGACTAGGATGCCGCCACCGTCCTGAATGAACTTTGCCGTCCAGTAACCCACGTTGCCGAGGCCCTGAACCACCACGCGTTTTCCTTCGACACCTGTCGTGAAGCCGAGCGGCTTCATGTCTTCCGCATAGCAGCAGGCTTCGCGAAGAGCATAGAAGACACCGAGCCCGGTTGCCTGGGTGCGTCCACGAACACCGCCGAGTGTGACTGGTTTGCCTGTGACGCATCCGAGTGCGTCGATCTGGCCCGGTGCGAGCGTCGAATACGTGTCGACGATCCATCCCATCTCGCGCGGGCCGGTGCCGTAGTCAGGGGCGGGAACGTCGGTGCCCGGGCCGATGAGATTCTTCGCGAAGAGCTCGTAGGTGTAGCGGCGGGTGACGCGCTCGAGCTCTGCATCTGAGTACTTCGATTTGTCGATGCGAACAGCGCCTTTTGCACCGCCGAAGGGTACGTCGACGAGCGCGCACTTGTATGTCATGAGCGCGGCGAGCGCTGATACTTCGTCTTCGTCAACGTTCGGCGCGAACCGGATTCCGCCCTTCGTCGGGAGGCGATGCACGCTGTGCTGCGCGCGCCACGCGTTGATCACCTCGATCTTCCCATCGTCGCGCTTGAGCGGGAACTGCATTCGATAAACCGAATTGCAGGCCTTGATCTGGGCCAGCAAGCCGGGGTCGTGATCGAGGTGCGCGGCCGCCTTGTCGAAATACTTGTTGACCTGCGCGAACATCGGTATGTGGTCCGTCGACATCGGGGTTTGATTCCGTCTGGTGATGCGCGGAATCTACTGCAACTAGTTTCGGGCCGGGATTGTCAGGCGTCTCGAACCGACATTGTTCGACGCAGCGACGTCGAGGGTGCGCTTCGTGGTACGGAAAGTTGTAGTTCCCCCGCGCGCAAACGCGATAATCTGCTTGGAATCGGGATCCCTGACGATGAGCATCGGATAGTCGGCAGCATTCCAGTCGAGTCTCACTTTTCCCCCGGCGACGACCGACGCGGCAATTGCAGGCGTGGATGAAAGTGCGGCTCCAGCGCGAACACTTATCTCCCGCCCTTCACCTGACAGCCTGAGGGAAACGATCCGCGCGGCAGTCGCGGGGCTCATCGGCACCGCGAAGCCGAATTGCCTCACATCGGCGTGATCCACGTCTCCGATTTTTTCAGGATCGAATGAGACCGAAAATACCTGGGATCCGGCGGCGTCGAACCCGTCGACGCGATAGCGGCCGTTCCTGGCCGGAAGCGAAGGGCGCGTGTCTGCGAGGAACGCAGGCTCGAGGACCAGCTTCGTTCCCTCGACGCGGCCCCAGATCATCAATGTGCTCTGCACCGAAGGAGATACTGACGCGGCAGTGCTCCCGCGGAAATTCAGAACTCCTTCGTAGGTGTAGTCACTGACCCATTCAGGACCGCAGTAGCTCATGAGGTCACGACGCTCTGCGTCGATCACAACGTTCGACGCGATATCAAAGCCGAATACACCGATGCGGGCGTTGGGGTAGGGATAGCCGGGATCTGGATTGCGGGGTCCGCCACAAGGTGCATGGTTTCGCCCCCAGTTGTGACCGAGCTCGTGTGCGACTGTCGAGGCTGCACTCGACGCGTCCCAGCTGAGTGTCGTCTTGCCGGGCACGTAGCCGATACCGGCTATGCCACTTGTGTAAGGTGCCTTGAGGATTCCCACGTAGTGCTTCGGCGTGCCTTCCGCGAGGCGTACGGTGTTGAGCTCGACCAGGATCTGGACCCACACATCACCCATGACGTCTAACGACATCCCTTGGGTCATCGCCGGGGCAGCGGTGACGAATGAAGCACGCAGGTCGGCCGTCGACTCGCCGATCGGGAACATCTTCAGCGTAAGTGACAGCAACTCCGGAATCCTTGCTTCGCTGACGTTGCCGACGAGCGAGTTGGCTGAAGTCTCGATTGGAACGAAGCGTATCTCAGTCAGCGGTACTACGCGTACATCTGGTGCGAGAGGGGTGCCGGATGATGGGAACGTGTTGTCGCTCTCATTCACTTCCCTGACTGTATTATCGGGGTCGACGTCGATGATGTACGAGAGGCCACTGGTGACGATGCTCGCAGGTACTGCGACACCCCAGGTGCCGGTCAGCGAACCTTCGTTGACAGTGGTGCCGGTGAAATCGCCGGTCGCGTTAATCGTAGAGCTCGAGACCAGGGCGCCGTTTCTGAAAAAACGCGCGCGCACTCTCGGGGTCGCTGAGTTCGGTTCGTTCGCCTGGAGAAACACGCGAAGAAATGCGGCGCGGCCGGCGATCAGCGGCACCGATCCGTTGAACCGCTGCGTGCTTTGGGTGAGATACGCGCCGGCAACAGTGATGTTGAGTGTCGGGGGACGGGTCACGTAAGCGAACGCCGCCGGCGTCCGCGCGCCCGCTGTCACGCTTAGTTGTGTCGACCGGGAAGCAGCGCCGTATGTCTCCGCGCCGACGTCGAAAGTTCTTGCGCCTACGGTGTACGCGCCCGGGGCGAGTCTGGCGAGCCGTTGCGGGCCTCGTACAATCGTGCTGAAGTTGTTGGGTCCAGTAACATCCCACGTCGGGATTGCGCCTGAAGGCAGTCCGCTCGACGTGAAATCGATGCTTCCAGTTGTCGCGGCGTACTTCGCTTCAACCTGAACCGGAGTAGTAGACGCGGTTACTGCAAATGTCGAGTGAATCGGCGAGCCTGTATACACTTCGTCTGCTGATACAGGATCTATCTGAAGCGTGTATTCGCCAGGATCCAGATTCGGGACTTCGCCGGACGCGGTGAGGTTCCTGAAGAATCCCGAATTGTTGAACACCGTAGCGGACCCCAGTGTCCCCGAAGGAAGGCCAGTGATCGTGACGTTGGCGATGCCCGTCGTCAGCGTGTACCCGATAGTCACTGTCGACGGTGTCGAGCTGGCGACAATTTCCACTACCTGCGACGCGAGGCTCGGACTGTAGCTCGCTCTCGTGCCGACTGCCTTTGCAGCGGTAACGGTATACGTCCCCGGAGTGAGATCAGCGATCGTGCGTGTCGCACCGACTGTAATCGCCGGAGTTCCTGCTGCCCCCTGCACCGTTACCGCCGCACCGATTTCCGCCGGGAGATTGCCGATATTAATCGTCAGGCTTCCCGTTTTGGGAGCAGTTGGACCGCCGTCGCACGCCTGGAGCGTGAAGCCGAGACCGACCATTGCGGCGACGGCAAATCGTCGTATCGAAATCATTTCACAACAGTACACCAGATTGCCCGAGTTGCCTCGGGCAATTCTGGCGGTTCAGCCCGGGCTGCCGTCTTCGGTGTAAAGTTTGGCCCCGACCATCGCAGCCAGCACGAGATTCACGAGCCAGATGGCCGAGTAGGTCATCCAGAGGCCCGGCGACATGATGCCCATCGCCATGTAGCCACTGGTGAGAACCATCCCGAAGGCAAAAAACACTAGAGCGACGTAGGTGGCGGTCTTGGGCCCGGGTCCGAAACGGGGGCGAAAGCCGGCGTAGGTCCAGACGATGAGCATGCCGACCAGGATGTTCATGATAACATATCCGGCTATTTGCCCGCCCGACATCGCTCCCATGACGTCGCCGAGGCCGGGTTTGAATGCGTTGGATTCCGCCTTCATCCGCTCACCCAGGATGAGGGCCATCGATGCCATGTCGATTACGTTCAGCACTATTCCCGCCGCAATTCCGCCAACTACTACTTTCGATGTGTTGATGGCCATGCTGTGCTCCGTTTTGAGGTTTTTTAACAAGAGCCCTGCATTAAGCGCCACAATAGTAGGGTACTTGCCCCCGCCAGCAAAGCGGATCGTGACGAGCCGTTATGACTGGAAGCGGGAGATCCGGAACGCCGACAGATCGAAACGCGTTTCGCCGCCACTCACGAGATCTGCCTGGAGCTCGCCGATTGCGCTCGCGAACTTGAAGCCGTGGCCGGAGCAGGCGCTCGACAAGAGAACGTTCCTGCTCTCGGGGTGGAAGTCGATGATGAAATCATGATCCGGCGTGTTCGTGAAGAGGCAGACGTCACGATCTGTCACGGATGCCTGCGCCAGGTCCGGCAGCACTCCGGCAAGCGCGCTTCGCAGCGGTTCGACCTCGGCATCGTCAACGTTGCGGTTCACATTGTCAGCATCCTGAACGATTGCGCCCGAGTGCATGACACTCGCCTTCACGCCGCGCGCGAGTCTCGGAAATCCATAACAGATCTCACCGGCCACATACTCGTGCGCCCAGATCGGGAAGTTCTTCGCCTGGTAGCGCGAGTCGGCCGCGCCCGGCTCGAACCAGAACACTGACTGTCGCTCGACCTCGAGCGGGATTTCGAGTTTGCCAAGCACCTCGCGGGACCGAGCGCCGACACTCAGGACGAGCTTGTCCCCGGAGTACGTACCCAACGCCGTTGAAATCTCGACGCCTTCACTGGTTGGTTTCCATGATGTGACAGGTTCTTCGAATCGCAGCTCCGCACCGTGTCTCACAGCAACTTTGAGATGCGCTGCGTTGCAGGCTTCCGGATCGAGATATCCCGCGCGAGAATCGTGAACCGCGACATCGCCCATGCGCAGCTTGAAAGCTGGATAACGGCGCGTGACTTCTGCGGCGTCGAGGACTTCGTAAGACAACCCGTGCTCACGTGCGCTGCGGAGGGTTCCTCTTACGAGCGCCCCATCTTCGGGACCTATCATCAGTCCGCCAATCGTGTGCATCAGCGGAGCGCCGGAGCGTTCCTCGAGCTTCCGCCACAGCTCGTGTGCGCGTCGCACGAGGGGGACGTACATCGGATGCTCGAAGTACATCTCCCTGATGATGCGGCTGTCCCCGTGGGACGATCCAAAGGGGTGCCCGGGCATCCACCGCTCGAGTCCGAGAACGCGCTTGCCGCGAAGCGCGAGGTGTGCGGCAGTCGCACTTCCCATCGCGCCGAGGCCGGCCACTATGACGTCGTAACGTGTTGAGGGCATTGTCTCGTCTGCCTTGCCAGACTGATCCGCGGGGTGCATCGTAACCGTGAGATGCTACATAACGCAACGTGGGTGAGACCGACTGATGATGAGCTGGACCTTTTCGGTGTAACTCACCGCGGCAGGGTGAGGACCGAGAACCAGGATCATTTCCTCGTTTCGACGGTGCATCCGCAGGTCGTCGTGCACGCGACGAGCCTTCCCAATCCCGACACACTTCCACTTCGTGGGACGCGACTCGCATCCGTGTTCGTTCTCGCTGATGGAGTGGGCGGCGCAACCGCAGGGGACGAAGCTGCCCGCGTCGCTACGGAATCAGTGACCAGATACGTCGCATCGACACTTCGATCGTATCATGCCGCTGGCTCGTCCGCCGAGGAGGAACTGCTCGTCGCGCTGAAGGGAGCGGCCCTCGAGGCACACTCAGCGGTGCTGGCTGAGTCGGCGCGACGTCCTGATCATCCCCGCATGGCGACGACACTCACAGTGTGTATCGTCGTATACCCCTGGGCGTATGTGGTGCAGGTCGGTGACAGCCGCGCGTATTTCCATTCGGAAGGCAAGCTTCGGATGCTCACTCGCGACCAGACAGTCGCGCAGTCCCTGGTCGATCAGGGGCTGATGTCCAAGGACAGGCTCGATCATTCACCGTTCAAGCATGTGCTGTCGAGCGCGATCGGGGCTGAGGAAGCGCTGCCGGAGGTTACGCAATTCGACATCAGCGTGAGGGGCTCCTTGATCCTCATGTGCAGTGACGGCCTCACCAAACACGTCAGCGACGAAGAGATCGCTGACGCCATCAGGAGGATGAGATCCTCCGAGCAGTGCGCAAACGAGCTCCTGAACCTGGCATTGGAGCGCGGCGGAACTGACAACATCACGATCATCGCTGCCCGCGCACTGCCGCAGTCCCCGAATGCGACCTGAGCTCGGGATAATCGAAGGGTTTTACGGAAAGCCATGGACGTGGGAGTCCAGAAAGGAGACGATTTCCTTCCTGGCACCCTATGGATACCGGTTCTATCTGTATGCTCCCAAGGCCGATCCATTCCTGCGGAGGCGCTGGCAGGAAAGTCATTCGCCGGAAACTGCCGACAGTATTGCATCGCTAGCGGCACACTGTCGCGCAACTGGCGTCCGTTTCGGGGTTGGCCTCTCGCCATATGAACTGTTCAACAACTTCGACAACGCCGCTCGGGATGCGCTCTGCCGCAAGCTCGCATTCTTCGATGAGGCCGGCGTCGAGGATCTCGCGATCCTGTTCGACGATATGCGCGGCGACGTTCCCGACCTCGCGAAGCTTCAGGTCGAAATAGTTCACTGGGCAGTCGAGCGGACTCACGCCACCCGTCTGCTGGTTTGCCCCAGCTACTACAGCGACGACCCGATCCTCGACCGCGTCTTCGGCGCGCGACCAGACAGGTATGTGGAAGACCTCGGCCGCGACCTTGGCGAGGACATCGAGATCTTCTGGACCGGCGAAGAAGTCATCTCACGCCAGTATTCGACCGGCCATCTCGAGCGTGTGGCGGAGCAGCTTGGCCGACCGCCATTCATATGGGACAACTACCCCGTAAACGACGGCCAGCGAATGTCGCAGTACCTCCACCTCCGCGGATTTACAGGAAGGCACGCGACGATGGCTGAGCACGTCGCCGGACACGGAGTCAACCCGATGCTTCAGCCGGTTCTCAACAGAATCCCTGCCATCACGCTTTCCAATAGCTACAGCCAGGGGGACACTTACCAGTACGCGGAGTCATTCCGCCATGCATGCGTCCACGTGCTCGGTGACGAGCTTGGAATGTCCGTACGTGAGGATCTGTTGACGCTTCAGGATATCGGGCTCGACCGACTTGGTGAAAAAGAAAAACTCCTTCGAGAGAGATACGAGGGAGTCGATCATGCAGGCGCCCGCGAGATCATCGCGTGGCTCGACGGAGAGTACAGTATTACAGACGAAATCGTTCAGACTCAGTAGCGTCAGCCGATGCAACCGGGCGCAGCGGTGCGTATTTCGCCGCCAGAGCCTTTATAGTTGTGAGACTTCTCAAGGTGGCGTGTGCGTCAATCATATCCGCGATGGCGAGTGGCGATGCACCACCGTCGTCGACCTGCCGGAGCCAGTAGATCTCGCGCCCGCGCGGCTGGAGAATGTCTGAGCGGGTCCGGCGTACTGACAGCATTCGTTCAGTTCTTTCGTCGAGTTGCTCACCGAGAAGCACGACGAACACCGAGCTTCCTTCCGGCATGTCGTCGAACGGCACGTTTGCCTCGATGCCGGCGAGTTCCAGAGGCGTGCGGATGAAAGTCCAGAGATGTCCGCTTACCGAGCGCCTGAGATGACGTGATATCTGGGCTTCGAGTGCGCTGACGACGCCCACAGGCGACGTCTCGAACGCCACATTGCCGGCAGTCCCGTGCGTTTCGACGTTGAGGAAACCGAGCTTGATGAAGAGGCTTCGCAGCGCTTCCTGTGAGACAGTTTCGGGTCCCACAGGAAGTCCGCTGATGAATGCGATGTAGCGTTGCATGGATTTCAGGACCGGCAAGCCATGTGCCGACCTATCTGGTGGCGATCATCACGCGAACCCGGTCTCGTGCCTCGTAGGCGACACCGCCGTCCGCTACGCCCTTCCTTGGCGTTGAGCCCGAAACAGGCGGTTGTGCCAAGGAATACCATCGCCAACAAGACAGATCTCACTCGCCCCTCCCTGAGGATTGTTTGATGGCGCTGACTTGCGCCGAGCAGCTGGAGTTCCGCAGCGATCCAGTAATGTCGAGCGGGCTCATGAGGTCGTCCACTGACGCTGTTGTCACTCCTACACCGAACACGGCGAATTTCTTCGCTCGCACGGCAAGCTCATCATAGTGGCCGGTCCCGGGTCGGGCGAAGCTTGTCTCGACTCGTCCCAGGCTTGTGACGAGTCGCCAGATCGGCGCACGGATTCTGATTTTCTCCCATGCAACCGGGAGCCCCGCTGGCACTTCGCGGCAGAAAACCTTCGCATCGATTCTCGCGAGGATGCCTTCCAGACGAATGACGTTGGCCGGCGTGCGCCGCGGTACGATCTCTATCTTTGTGGGCAGCACCGCGTAACCCTGAAGCCGGGCCGCAAGGGCGCCGGTCAGGACGAAATCGATGTTCTTCTCATGCAGCAGCCGAAAAAATCGATCGGGCCGTATGCCGGGTATGTCCGCGGCGCTGGACCCCCAGTCGACGGCAATTCCCCACGTGTGTGAGGAATCGGTGATGTGCCCGGTGCCACGACGCCGGCGAATTTGTTTCTGCCGCATGGTTGCGCGGAAGTGGTCGAGGTCGCGGACGGCGTCCATCAGGCGCTGCTCCGCCGTTTTCGGCTGGCTCATCCATTCGAGCATGGCAGGCGTGATGATCGGCCGACGCCGCAACTCGTAGACAATGTCGAACCCTGCGGCACGAACGAGACGCTCTAGCGTTTCAACCGCCGGTTCCCGCTGGCCCGCTTCCGCGCGAACTATCACGGCATGAGTTGTTCCTACCTCTGCCGCGAGCTGGCGCTGCGTCAGGCCAGCGCGTAAACGCGCGCGTCGGATCAACGAAGCTGCAGTTGAGGCCATCGACGATGGTGTATGTGTGAGTGTGCTGTGGGTCCTGTTATGGACGTAGAGGTTTGATATCCAATTGGATATCACTCGAAGCAAGGACACCGAGCCCGCGCACCCGATGTGATATCCAATTGGATATCAAACCTCTACGTCCATAACAGGACCCACAGCACACTCACACACCCCGCCGCAGGGAGGAACAGCAAACGAAAACCGTAGGAGGCGAAACCGTGCGGCTATGCCTTGACCTTAGCCCTCGCAAAATCCTCGAGCGACGTCAGCCCGATCGGTAATCGCGTCCGCATCATCGTAGCATCGAACGTCTGATCGGTGGTCTCGTTCACCACGCCGAAGCGCATGATCCTCGCCACGCCCGGATGCACCCGGCCCATCGCAACCGACATCCCGCGCAACACCGGCAGCGGGATCGTCGACACCTTCGCGCGCTTGCCGCTCACCTTCTCGAACACGGCTACCACCTCGCGCGCCGTGAGATTCTCCGGGCCGCCAACCTCGATCGTTCGGCCACGAAGCTCCGGAATTCTCAGCGCAAGCACTACCGCGTTGGCAACGTCATCAGCAGCGATGAAATTTCGCGGATTGTTGCCGGAACCGAACAGCATCACGCGCTTCCCTGTCACGACAGCCTTTCCAATCAATTCCCACGCATGGACCTCCATGAACGCCGTCGGCCGTATGATGGTGTGCCTGAGACCGCTCGCGGCCAGGTATTCTTCGATCTTTGCCTTCGTACGCCAGAAATCGATAGGATGGTTCGACGACGCACCTATCGCGGATGTGTATACGAAGTCTGCGACTTTGGCTTCTTTCGCCGCATCGATCAGCGCGCGATGACCATCGTCATCCACAAGCGAACTCGCCGTTGGCCCCCTGCCGAGCAGTGAGTGCGCAGCGGCGACCACAGCGCTCGCCCCCCGCACTGCAAACTCGAGCGACTCCGGATCGCGCAGGTCACCGAGCACTATCTGCGCGCCGCGCGCCTTGAGGTCGTCGGCCTTCGAGCGGTCGCGCGTCATCGCACGAACCGTCTCACCCTTGGCCAGCAGTTTTTTTACGACCTGCCGGCCGAGAGAACCCGTCGAACCAACCACGAGAATCATTTGTCGGCGCCCACGATCACCAGCAGGCCGCTGCCAACTTCCCGCTCCCCATTTCTGTCAGACGGACGATTCACGACCTTACCCTCCACTACCATAGTAGTGGATCCGCCACCGTCGAAGTTCATTCCATCATGGACACCGAGCTTCAGCATCAGGTTTGCCAGCTCGACGAGAGTCATGCCGGCATCGGTCTCGCGACGGCCGTCCACTGTCAGCAAGTAGAGAGTACTGCTGTCCTTCGAAAAACCCACCGCGCTGCGGGGATTTCTCCCCTCGAACCTCGCGAACGTACCCTCGAGTATGCTCGCATACTCGGCGATGCTGCGGCCGTTCATTACCACGCGCGGCCACCCTCCAACAACGGTCCGCACCTTCGATCCGGCAGGTTCGATCCTGGCAGTGATTCTGACCGTCCCGCCACGCCTGGCGATTGCCCGCAGTTCGTCTCGCATGTCCCCGCTCGCCGCGAGAACGCCGCCACTCTCCAGCGGCAGCGAACCTCCCTCGATTGGATTCCCGGCGATCCTGAACGTCATGGAACCGTTCTGCTGCGACATCAACTTCAGTGGAACCAGGGTTGGGCGCTTTCCTGAAGTATCGGGCGGCGTGCTCGCGCCAAGTGCGCGCGTGTAGAGCACAAGCGTGTTGCTGTCGGGCCACGAGTTGATTCCCTCGAGCCTCAGCGTTCTCCGCCCTGGGATGTGCAAGCTCGCGGCGACTACGAACCTTTCGATCATCGGCTTGTTGTTCCAGTCGACGCCGAACTGATAGTGCACGTTGTCGAATCTTTCGTGGGGCGAGTCGGTCATCGTGATGCCTTTGTCGATCCGCCCCTCTATGACAACGTTGTTCTCGCTCTCAAACGTGCGCGTGTTGAAGAAATCAGCGTTGATCGCAGCCACCGCTCGGCCGGGTCCATCATGGCGACCGAACATCGAGCTCACCTTCTCACGCGCAAGCGCTGAATCTCTCGCCCTGACGCCGCGCAGAATCAACCCCGGTTGTCGAAGATCCACCTCGACTACGTTGATCCGCCACGGCCCACTGTTGGCGACGAACCGCTTGTACGTAACACCGGGTGCAATCGAGCGCACTGTCGATGAGTCCCAATCCTGCGCCTGACAAGGAACAGCCGCCGCGGCAGATGCCGCGGCGGCCAGAAGAATTGAACTGAACCTCAAATCAGTAATTCGGATTCCCCGCCTTCTCGCTCAGCGGGACGATGAAGCACTTGTTCTCGCCGTAGAAATCAGTAAACACTGGATATTTGCCTTTCGGGAAGAGGTCTGTGCCAGCGGCCAGGTATCGCCGCAGGTCTCCGAGCCTCTGGCCGGTCAGGAAGAAATCCCGCGCGCGCTGGTTCCGCAGCTCTGCGATCAAAGCCGCTCCGGTAAGGTTCACCGGCGCCTGATTGCCAGCCGCCCTTCTCGTGTTGACGAAAGTAAGCGTCGCAGGAGTCGCTCCATCTGCTTCCGCGATCACATACTGGGCTTCCAGGTGTGTCGCAAACTTCATGTTCGTCGTGATGTCGATGGTGCCGACTGCCGCCGCGGTCCACCCAGCATACATGAACGGACGCTGCGGCGGAAAAATCGGATTCGAATTCAAGCCGAGTCTCGCCGTCGCAAGGGCCGGCACTCTTGGATCGTTGAGCCCGAGAAACGTCGGATGCACTCCAACGAACGGATCAGCCGTACGCGCCGGGCGGTGCAGCTGATTGTTCTCACGCACCGAGTTGGCGGAGTACAGCGCAAGCTTCTCATAACCTGACGGGACGAGGAGGGCGTAGGCGCGCGCCTTGGCTAGATCGCCGACCTTCAGCGCTGCTCTGGCCGCACCAACGTTCGACATGTTGATGAGATCAGTTGCAGCAGCGACGTTCGCGGCCACTGTCGTTCCCGCACGATAGGCCGTGGCGATCGTGATTGCCGTATCGAAACGCGCAATTCCCCGGCGGAGTAGCTCTGCAGTTGGGAGCGGCGCACTCAAGTTTACCGGCGCTTCACAAAACCCCTCACCAAGCAGCACGTAGGCATAAGCGCCGTACGCATACACCCGGGCGAGGTTGATGCTGCTCCCCGCCGATGCGCCAAGCATTCCGCGAAGCCGCACGACTGCATCGTCAGCTGATTGACGGGTCCGCTGAATGTTCACGTACACACCCTCATTCGTCTCGTTGAGATCGATGAAGTTGTGCAACGAGAACTCGCGCACTGCGACGTTCGTGTGATCAGTAAAAATTTCATCGGACAGCACACCCGACCACAAAGCGTAGCTGCCATACGCTACCTGAAACTCTCCAACCACTCCGTTCACGATGAGAGTTTCGAGAGTCGGGTCGGAGAGCTGCTCTCCCTGGATGGATCCCGGGTCACTTACATCGAGCAAATTACTGCAGGCTGAGGCGCTCAATATCATGGCGCCCAGGCAAATTCCTCTTAGCGCGCGCATCAGAAGTTCACCGAAAGTGAGAGTGAGTACCGCTTGGTCATCGGCACTGTCCATGAGTCATTGCGATTGAACGTCGAGCCGCCTCCGTTGAAGTTGAGCTCCGGATCAGCGCCTCCGTACTTCGTCCATATCTTCAGGTTATGCCCAGCCGCGGTCAGCGTCGCACGTTCGGCGTAACGCTTGAGGCCCGACATCGGCAGGTCTACGCTGACCGAAATGTCGCGCAGCTTCGTGAAATCGGCCGGCTGTATGTGCCGGAAGGTTTGTGAGGCCAGCTTTCGCTCCAGAACCTCATCCGGATCGGCAGCGGGATTCACAGTCTCCCACGTGAGACCGGCGCGATCACGCCGCCAGTCCTTGACGTTGAACTGATAGTTTCCGGCCTTGTGATCGAGCAGGCCGTAGAGGCGAACTCTTTCGAAGAGTCGTATGGTTCCCGAAAATGACGCTTCACGCGTTGGAGCCGATGGCCCCATGTAGATACTCTCCGGGTCGATCACCGGCTGGCCGTTCGCATTCTTGAACAGCGTTCCGTCTGCGTTGAACCTGACCCGCTGCGCCCACATGCCGCCAAGGGCGTAACCAACCTGATAGCGCTGTGACGGCGCATACGATCCGAAGATGATCGGGTCGCGATCGTCACCGAACGACAGCAGCTCGTTCTTGTTCGTCGAAAGAGCGACTGTTGTTTCAACCGTCACTGCCTTCCTCTGTACCGGGATCACACTGAAGATCATCTCGATTCCGCTATTGCCGATTTCGCCGAGGTTCACGAGTCGCGTACCGGCGAATCCGCTCGACGGCGGGACGTCGACCGGAAGGAGCGCGTCCTTCGTCTTCTTGTTGTAGTAAGTAAAGTCCACGTTCATGCGGCCACTGAACATCGCCGTCTCGAAACCGGCTTCGATCTCCGACCCCCGTTCCGGCTTGAGGTCGGGGTTGCCGAACGAGCCGTATCGCAGCGCCGATGCCGATCCGGTCGGCAGGGTGACTACTGACGTCGTGTAGCTCTGGAGTGCGTCGAACGGTCCGGGCGAGTTACCTGCCTGTCCCCATGCGAGGCGGAGACGAAGGTTGTCCACACGCGGCACCGAGAAGAACGACTCCTCGGAAATCACGTACGACAACGACGCCTTCGGATAGAAGACCCGGTTCAACTCGGATCCAAATGCTGAGTTGTTGTCGACGCGCACAGCGCCGGTGAGGAAGAGCTTGTCGCCCCAGGCAAGCTGCTCCTGCACATAGAAACCAAGGGACTTCTGCTCTGAGAACGACTCGCCACTGCTGGTCACGGCTGCGCGGCTGATGGAGCGGATCCCCGTCGCGCCGAGATCCTGTCCGTAGGAGTCAGTGCGCGTGAATACGTTCGAGAGATACTGAGCTCCCACGGACGCATTCGACACGAGGTTGGCCGACAGCTCGTGCGTTGCTGTTGCATCGTAGTTGACGGTCAGGTCCTGGTTAATCGGGCGGCCCTGCGCGAGGAAACCCTTTGTATTGTCCAGTTCGAAGCTCGCGCGTGCGCTGAATGGATTGATGCCCGGCGCCTGCGGCGCGAAGTATAGCTCGGAGCGGCCGACGTTCAGGTCGAGCCCGACTCGAAAGCGATTGGTCAGCCAGCTGAACGGCCTGTAATCGGCGCTGGTTCCAATAATGAATCGATCGGAGCGCGTCTGATTGTCATAGGTGTTTGCGACTTCGGGCGCAATCGTGAAGTAGTTGAGGCCGGCTGGATAATTGTACTTGCGACCGGGGGTTGCCAGGTACGAACTGATGATCAGCCCGAACGCAATGTTGTCGTTAAGCGGGAGCCTGACGTGATGCTTGCTGTAGTCGATGTTCGTGGAGAAGTTGAGCTTCTCGGACGGATTGAATGAAAAATTGCCGCGAAGTCCCCCAAGATTTGCAAAGTTGTTGAGATTGACACCTTCTTCCCTGGACTGCACGCCGGATACGAAGAAGTTGTACCTCTCGCTTCCACCGCTTGCTGACAAGCTGAATTTCTGCATGCCGCCCTTTCGCAGCGCATCCGGCTCCGTCATAACGCGATGCGAGATGATATCCCCCACCTGCAATCCCCTGTAGCCTGGATGTCCAAGCGTGTCCGCGATCCGCGCAGCCGTTGCGACGCCGTAGTTGACCGGCTTGAGATCATCGTCCCACTCGCTGCTGCCTACCTCGTAACGGCCTTCCCACCGGATCTTTCCCGGCTTTCCTCTCTTCGTGATGATCTGGATGACACCGGCCGCGGCTTCAGCGCCGTAGAGTGTCGCTGCAGCCGGGCCCTTGATGATTTCGATCGACTCGATGTCATTCGGGTTGATCGCGTCGAGCGCCGATGTCTCCTGGCCGAAAACCGTGAAGTTACCCTGGCTTCGCGTGCTGACTCGGACACCGTCGATGTACACTGTCGGGGCGTTCCCGGCGTAAAGCGATCCGGCTCCGCGAAGTCGGTAGTTGCTCGAGGTGCCCACCTGTCCGGAACCCGGAACCAGCGTAAGCCCCGGCGTCTTCGCTTGAAGAACCTCGGTGATGTTGCTGAGACTTGACCGGCTCAGCACTTCATCGACGTTGACAGTCGAGACAGCATTTCCGATTGCGCGACGCCGCGTATCACCGACAGCTCCAGTGATCACCACCGCATCGAGATCCGCAGCACTGGCATTCATCGCGAGGTCTACGTTCGCCGTTCCGCCAGTAAGTGTGAACGTTGCCGTAACCGGCTGGTATCCGATGCTGCGCGCCCGAATCTGGCGTGCTGTCGCGGGCACTCCCGTGAGACGGAACCTGCCGTCGCCATCGACAGCCGCTCCGACCGTCGTTCCGACGACGAGCACCTGGGCGTTCGTCACCGGCGCGCCGGTGACGCCATCTGTCACCCGGCCGGATACTGTTCCTGTCTGGGCTGCGAGTGGCATCGCGATGAACGATGCGGCGAGCAGCATCGCGACCTTCAACTTGTTACTGAACATCCTCTCCTCCTCTCTCATTGTAGTGAGCGGGTAAGAACCAGCTCTGCAACTACGGGGAAATGGTCTGACGCATACACCTTTGGAACCCACGTCCTTGTGACGCGAAACGCGTCGGACATCAGGACGTAGTCGATCTTTCCAGCCGGATTCCTTGCGGGCCCGGTGAGCCCGGGGCCTTGGGCGTAAGGCCATGAATCACCCACTCTCTGAAAGAGCGGCTCGAGCTCCGGCGCATCCGGCCGTGCATTCATGTCACCGAACATCAGGGTTGGA